>JBIKVI010000205.1:0-7827 GCA_044356935.1 Silvanigrellaceae bacterium
GATGTCGCCGAGGATTTCGGCTACGTCGACCAAGGCAAGTTCCGGACGCCACAAGACGCTCCGTCGCTCTTCGAGCGGCTCAAGCGCGAGGAAGGTGACCGCGTCGTGCGCATCCAGGATCTCTGGCGAAAATGGGGACGGGAGTTTCTTTTCGAGAAGAAGAATATGCACCTCAACACCAACGTAACGGAATCGCGCTCGGCGGGACTAGCGGTGGGGTACGTTTCCATGCCTCTCGCCTCCCTCGCGTCCTCGGGTCTCACGCTCAAGTTCGTGACGCACGGATTCGAATACGTCGTCGCGAAGGAGAAGGTCGCCGTCCAGTTCTCGCCTGGCGACAGCGGGACCATTTTCGCACTCGAGGGCGTTTGGCCCCTCGTGGCCCTCTCCGGGGTCGACGGTGAACAGTCGTCGGGTGGGGCTTCGGTGACGGCCTTACCCACGCGACGCCGAGCTTCCCAGGGAGGGAGCGGAGCCGACACGGCGAACGGCAACGGCAACCGCAACGGCCCGCGCGAAAGCGCGAGCAACGACGGCGGGTGCCAGGCCCTCATGTGAATGAGTCCGGCCGAATGAGGGCGTGTCCCACTGCGCGCCATTCACCGACATCGTGCAAGTGAACATCGCCGTGAGCGACGACAGCGACCGAGAAGAACTGAGATTCCACGCGCGACGTCGACATCGACGCTCGCGCTTCCTTTGGTCTCTCGTCGTCAAGCACGCTGGCCGTCGCGCAGGCCGCACTCTTTTTTGGGTGCGGATTTTTCCTTTTTATTCTAGAGATTTGTGATGTCACGGCTCCAAACTATTCACCACACCTCGGCCTGCGGTACTCAACCAACGCGCCCACCGGGAGCGCGTTACTTTGAAACTTGTCTTTCTTTCGGGAGATTCCATATGTCCTCCAAGATTGCCGCTAGGTCCGTCGCCACAATCACCGCGACCCTCGCTATCGCCTGCCTCCCCGCGTTCGCCTTCGCCACGCAGTCCACGAACTTCGCGTCGTGCTTCGGCCATCATCACGGTTCGTCCCTCGATCTGTGGTCGGTATCGGGCAGCCTCTCCAACGAAGTCGTGCAGGTGAACATCGGCGTTTCCAACGACAGCGGGGAAGCGCCGGTCTTCTACCAGGTCAACGAAGTGGAGAAGGATGGTCAGCCGTTGCAGGTCAAGGCTTACAGCTGGGCCATTAGGCAAGCCATCAAGGCGCGGGCCAAGGGCGAGTACTACGGCTTCATCAAGGTCACGGCTCACAACGCCCAAGGCAAGACGCTCTACTTGAACATCAACAGCTTCATGGGCCTCGACGCCATCGTCATCGACGGCTACGTCGAACCCCTCGAGTGCCCTCTCGAATACGTACACGACTGAAGGAGCGCAGGAAGCTCACGCGCACATGACCGTCCTGCGCGCCCTCACTGGCAATTGGTGACGTCGGTTCCCTGCAGGAAGTACTTCAGGTCCGCGGGCACGGCGATACGCACGATGTAATCGTTGAAGTCGCCATCGGTGTTGTCCTCGAGTCCGATTTCCAACAGGGTGGGCGAGATCTGTGTGACCTTGATGCGATCCATGGCGAGCCTTTGCTGGGTGTCCACCAGGACGTTCCCTTGGGAACGGAAGCGCAGTGAGATCATGTTGCAGAAAGGGGCCGGTGAAGCGAGCACGGCCACGTTCTTCTGGAGCGTTCCGTCCTTGTTGCATCCCATGCCGACGAGCCCGCCGCCATTGACGCTCACATCGAGGCAGTTGGTGTAAGCCGCGTCGCCGCGCAACTGGGAGAAATGGACGTTCATGGCCACCGAGTTGGCCGGGGGAGCTTCCACATCCTCGCGAATGCCATCGCGTCCGTCGCCGTTCGCACCGTTGTCGCCGTTCGCACCGTTGTCGCCGTTCGCACCGTTGTCGCCGCTCGCGCCGCTGTCGCCGTTCGCACCGTTGTCGCCGTTCGCGCCGCTGTCGCCGTTCGATCCGGTCAATCCGATTCCGGCACCTTCTCCGGCACCACCAACTGCTCCCAGTCCATTCCCATTGGTCTCCCCATCTGTGGCTGGGGTTGCGCTTCCTTGCCCGCCCTCGGCAGCGAGCTGTCCCTGGCCAGCGACCTTTCCTTGGGGTTCGCTGGCCTCCTCAGGGAGGGATGGAACCGCAGGCAGCGTCGCAGTCACAGCGTCGGAAGCACCGACTTCGCCGACGCCAGAACGCGAACCGGAATCGACGGTGGCGTCGAGAGCACCCGCCGGCGCTCGCACCTTCTCGGGCGCCTCCAGACCGGGCCCGCGGGACTCGGTCTGAACAAACGCGGGGTCTTGACCACACGCAACGAAAACGCAGGACGCGAGAAAGAGAGCCGACCCGACGGCGGCGCGCAGAGAGATCTTCATGGGGGGTCTTCCTCCAGAGTGACCCGTTTGGACTTCCACTCAATGCCTCGGAGGGTCTTTCATAAAGATAAATAATGATACTTTAAAACAATAATATCAGGTATTTGAGTGGAAAGGAAACAGCCACTTGTTCGCCCTTGAGAATGACGACAGGCGTCAGGGCTTCACATCGAGCTTGATGTGGACATCCTGCAACTGCTTGGGATTCACATGGTTGGGCGCGTTCATGAGGAGGTCCTGGGCCTTCTGGTTGAGCGGGAACGCAATAATTTCGCGAATATTGGGTTCGTCGAGCAGCAGCATCACCATGCGGTCGACACCGGGAGCGATGCCTCCATGGGGAGGGGCTCCGTAAGCGAAAGCATTCCACAGGGCGGGGAACCTCGACTGGATGTCGTCTTCGGTATACCCCGCGAGCGCGAACGCCTTCTTCATGACATCGCGCCGATGGTTGCGGATGGCGCCGGAGGAGAGTTCAACGCCGTTGCACACGATGTCATACTGGTAAGCCAATATGTCGAGCGGCTCCTTGGCGTCGAGAGCATCGAGCCCGCCTTGGGGCATGGAGAACGGGTTGTGGCAGAAGTCGATACGGCCCTCGTCCTCGTTCCACTCATAGAAGGGGAAGTCGACGATCCAGCAAAAGGCCCACTCGTCTTTGGCGCGCAGTCCGAGCTTCTCGCCCAGCCACAGGCGTACTTTTCCGCCGAGGGTTTGCGTTTTAAGGCGCTGTGCCGCGTTCATGCCGGCGGGTCCGATGAGGAAGAAAACGGCGTCGCCGGTTTCGAGCCCCAAGCGCGCCACAAGGCCGGCCTTCTCGGTGTCGGAGAGCCCCTTGGCAACGCTCCCCTTCCACTCGCCCCCGTTGAAGGCAAGCCACGGCAATCCGCCCAGACCCGCTTCTTTCGCTTGGGCTTCCGCTTCGTCGAAGAACTTGCGCGACTGCGCGCCGGCCCCAGGCGCGCGCAACGCGCGCAGGAACCCGCCACCAGCGATGGCGTTGGCGAAGAAGGCGAGGCCGGTGCCCGCGAAGATTTCTTCGACGTTCTCCCACGTGAGTCCGAAACGAAGATCGGGCTTGTCGGATCCGTACTTATCGAGCGCCACGCGATAGGGGATGCGGGGGAAGGGGAGCGTCTGGATGCGGCGGCTCGAGAACGCCGTGAAGGTGTCGATCATGACCTTCTCCACGGTGTCGAAGACGTCGTCCTGGGTGGCGAAGGCCATTTCGATATCGAGTTGGTAAAACTCGCCTGGCGACCTGTCGGCGCGCGCGTCCTCGTCGCGGAAGCAAGGCGCGATTTGGAAATAGCGATCGAAGCCAGAGCACATGAGGAGCTGCTTGAACTGCTGGGGAGCCTGAGGCAGAGCGTAGAACTTTCCGGGGTGCGCGCGGCTCGGAACGAGGAAGTCGCGCGCGCCCTCGGGCGAGCTGCTCGTCAGGATGGGCGTCTGGAACTCCATGAAGCCAAGGCCCGTCATGGTGTTGCGCAGGTGATGGATGACCTGGGAACGCAGCTTGATGTTCCGTTGCATGCGCTCGGTGCGCAGGTCGAGGAAACGGTACTTGAGTCGTGTGTCCTCGCCCTCCTCGTGGGTCGAGTGGGCCACTTGGAAGGGAAGGATCTCCGCGGGCGATTCCACGCGCAGCGCATCGGCCACCACTTCCACATCGCCGGTGGGGATGCGGGGGTTCACCGCCCCCTGGCGCCGGATGACCTTGCCCTTGACCTCCACCACCGACTCGTTGCGCAGCGCGGCGGCCGCATCGAAGAAGGGGGTTCCGGGATTCACCACGATCTGCGTGACGCCGTGGTGATCGCGCAGGTCGACGAACACCAGGCCGCCCAGATTGCGGCACGCGTTGACCCAGCCCATGAGCGTGACCTCGGTGCCCACGTTGGTCGCGTCCAGTTGCCCGCAGGTATGTGTCCTTAGCTTCGCCATTTCCTAAAGCCCCTTTGAAGGTCCGGATCGCTTCTTCGCGAGCGGTTGACTGCATAAGCTATGCCTCGGATCGATGGCCCGAACAACCGCGTCCCATCAACGTCAAGCCCGGGTGGCCGCCTTGAACCGGCCGTCCTCGCCCCGTATGCTCCGCCGTATGCCCCCCGCCCCGTCCGTGGCGACGCGCCTGTGGCGCGCTCCGCCCGGCCTCCCCTAGCAAGAGGTCCCTCTCCCCATGATCCCTAGCATGGCCTCCCATCTCAAGTCGGCCGCCGGACGGAGCTTGTCCCCAACGCGCGATTCCTTCGACGCCTCGTGGCAACCCGTGTTCTCCGTCCTCCTGGGCTTGGCGCGCGTGGCCGGCTCTGACTTCTGCGAGTTCTTCCTCGAGCGACGCAACCACGTGAGCCTCCTCGTGGAGAACGGCAAGGTTACGAGCGTCTCCCCTTCGCTCGCCTTGGGCGCGGGTGTGCGCGTCTTCCGCGGCCACACCGATTGTTACGTCAGCACCCACGACGTCACCTATGCCGGGCTCAAATGGGCCCTCGACAAAGCGCTCTCCATCCTCGGACTGCCCACGCCCGACGGGAGCCGCCTCCTGCCCGAGGTGAATCTCGAACCCCTGCGCGACTACGGAGCCCTGCGGGGCAAAAACGCTTGGCTGGCGGGTTGCCCGAGCGTGAGCGATTCCGCTGATGTCCTTCTGCGCCTCAACGCCTCTGTCACAAAGGCGACTGCGCATGTGGAGAGCGCCACGACGAGCACCTTCCGCGACTGGCAGGAGATCCTCGTAGCTGCTTCCGACGGAACGTTCGCCCGTGACGTGCGCCTCACGCAATCGTTCGTGTCACAGGTGTCTTGCGTCGATGGGGCCCACCGCGCCTCCTTGGGAGAGCGGCGCGGCGACTCGGCCAACCCAGGCTTCCTCCTTTCGCTCCCCGAAGACGAGATCGTCGATGGCCTTTCGCGTTCCGTCGGGACTATGTTGCGCGCCGACTTCGTGCAGTCGGGTAAATACCCCATCGTCATGGCGAACCGATTCGGCGGCGTCATCTTCCACGAGGCCTGCGGCCACCTCCTGGAGACCACTCAGGTGGAGAAGAAAACCACTCCCTTCCTCGGGATGATGGGCGAGCGCATCGCCAACGAGGCCGTGACGGCGTGGGACGAGGGCCTCACCGAACATGCTTTCGGCACTCTCGACATGGACGACGAAGGCATGCCCGCCCAGCGCACCCTGCTCATCGAGAACGGAGTGCTGCGCAACTTCATCTCCGATCGCGCCGGCCAAATGCGCACGGGCAATCCCCGCACCGGCAGCGGCCGCAGGCAGAACCATACCTTCGCTGCGGCTTCTCGCATGCGCAACACGTTCATCGCCGGCGGCGCGCACACGCCAGGCGACCTCATCGCCAGCATGGACCGCGGACTCTACTGCATGCGCATGGGCGGCGGCAGCGTGGGCGCCACGGGAGAGTTCAACTTCGGCGTCACCGAGGCCTACCTCGTGGAAGGGGGGCGCATCACCAAACCGGTCAAGGGGGCGACGCTCATCGGCGACGCCAAGGACATCCTCATGCAAATCACCATGTGCGCCAACGACACCGAACTCGCCCCGGGCTTCTGCGGAAGCGTGAGCGGGTCCATTTACGTCACCGTGGGGCAGCCCCACATAAAGGTCGACGCCATCACCGTAGGCGGGAGGTAACGGCATGACGACCATGAACCAAGTGATCCAAGACGTCGCCGCGCGCACGCGCGCCATAGCCGTCGAGCTCGGCATCGAGAAGTTCGACGTTGTGGGCGTGGCCACCGAGGAATCCACGGTCCAAGTCAACGACGGCGCTCCTCAACAGATGCGCGCCTCCAAGCGTAACAGCGTTACCGTGCGCGTCTGGAACCGCGACGGACTCACCGGCATCGCCTCCACCAACACCCTCGATGAGGCTGGCCTGCGCACGGCTCTCCTGCTGGCCAAGGAGACCTCCGCCTACGGCAACGCCGACGCAAAGGTCGACTTCTCGCCCGAGGCCAAGGCTCCACTCGGACGCGTGCCCCCTTCGCGCCCCGCGCCGGAGGCAAGCGTGGAAACGCTGCTCGCCGCGCTCCTCGACGCAGAGAAGCGCGTCCTCTCGGGTCATCCCGACATCCGCTCGCTTCCCTACAACGCCATCACGCAAAAGGCCCTGGAGCGGTTCTACCTCAACAGCGAGGGAGCCTTGCGCGAAGAGGCCGGGCGTTACGTTTCTACATACCTCTACACGCGCGCCGAGCGTGAGGGGAGCAAACCGCGCAGTGCCGGGCTCTCCGAGGTGGCGGGCGATCTCGAGTCCCTCGCATTGCCCTCGCTCGCGGCCCGCGTGGTCGACAAGACCATCTCGTACCTCGACTACAAGCGCATAGCCACGGGCACCTATACAGTCGCGTTCTCGGGCGAGGCGTTCCTCTCGCTGCTCGAGGCGTTTTCCAATATGTTCAACGCCCAGAACGTCCTCGACAAGCAGAGCTTGTCCTCCGAGAACGACGTGGGGATCGCCCTGGCTTCGCCGCTCCTCACTGTGCGCGACGACGCGCTCCACGCCACCAACAAACTTCCCCAGGCCTTCGATGGCGAGGGCACTCCCACCCGATCGACCACGGTGCTGGAGTCGGGTGTGTTGCGCTCATTCCTCCATAGCTCGCAAACAGCGCGGCGTTTGGCGACGTTGCCGACAGGCCACGCCAACATGGGCTCCAAGGTCACCGTTGGGTCCCACTACTGGAACGTCGAACGCGGCGACGCGCCCAAAAGCGAACGCTCGCTCGAGAGTGAGCAGTGCATCATCCTCGTCGACGAGGTCCATTCCCTTCACGCGGGAGTCAACGCGCTCCAAGGGAGCTTCTCGCTGCCCTTTGCAGGATGGATATGCGAGGGCGGCAAGCGCGTGAGCGTCGAGTCGGCGACTGTGGCCGGCGATTTCCGCGCGCTTCTTAAAGCGATTTCGTTCATCGAGCGCGAGCAGGAGGTCACGCCCTCTGGCTTGAGCCCTCGCGTTTGGGTCGAAGGCCTGTCGGTAACCAGCGAAACCAACGGTTGAGAAGCCTGGCTTACGCCGCTTTGCGACCGAAGAGGTGCGTGAGCTTGTCGAGGAATCCCTCGCGCTCGAGGGCTGTCCCCTCGGTGCCGAACACCTGCTGCTCGTGGATTGCCCCGGCATGATGACCGCGAGCAGGCACGTCGCCGTGCGCGAGACCTTCGACGCCTTCAACGCGTGCCCAGAGGGTCTCGCCTTCGAAGGCGCGTTCACCCGTGGCCGTGCGCGGGGATTTGCCGTAGAGATCGAACATCGTGTCCTCCTTTTTGCTCTTGCGAAGAAACCTATCGGACAGTGCCTCCCGGAGAATAGGTACACTTGACCCTTCTGAGCGGCTACCGTACCTCTCTACCAAGAGCATCTGTACCGGTAAGATTTTCCGTTTTCGCGCAATCCAAGAGCGCAT
The DNA here is from genome assembly GCA_044356935.1 of Silvanigrellaceae bacterium. Lineage (GTDB taxonomy): Bacteria > Bdellovibrionota_B > Oligoflexia > Silvanigrellales > Silvanigrellaceae > JADCJN01. Next base: position 7,812 of record JBIKVI010000205.1, read on the forward strand.
ATCGGAAAAGAGCGGA
>JBIKVI010000162.1:0-9845 GCA_044356935.1 Silvanigrellaceae bacterium
CGGACCACAGCGTGCACCACCGGACCTTGGCTCTCGGAGAGCGAGGTTCTCACGAGGTGCAGTGTTTCCTTGCGCGCGCGGGCGCCGAGCACGACCCGCAGCGACTCGTCGAGGACCGCGCTCGTTGCGAAGCCCGGATGCACAGGTGAGGGCCGGGGCCCTTCGGCAGGCGCGGCATCGTCGCCGTCGCGCATGGTGGTCTGGAAGAGGTCGTCGAGGGGTTCGAAGGCAGCCGGGTCCACGGTGCGCAAATCCTTACGCCAACTCGCGGCTATCATAGCGACTTCACGCACCACCTCCTGCCGTGCGTTGGCGGACTCCGTCGTCTCAAACGCTTCGGCGAGCGAAAGGAACGCCGCGTCATCGTTGCTAGAGACCCGCTCCTCCACGATACGTGCAAGCATGGTCTGCCGACTCGCGTCGAGATCGAGAACGCGCCACTCCACTTGCAACGCCTGTTCCAGCACGAAGATTTGCGCACGCGACGAAGCCTTATCGCTCAGGCACCACGGCTGGAAGGTTCCCCGGATGACCAATGGGGCCACGAGCCGTCTGCCCTTTTCCTTTTCCCACTGAGCGACGGCCGCGTAGGATCCCGGCACCAGTCTTTCGTAGGGAAGGAACTGCACGTGAGTGAGCTTCCACGACGCCACGTCGCGCATGCACGACTCGTTGGTCAAAGTGCGCGGGCGCTCGGGCGTGTCCCTGTTGAACACGTCGCCGGACTCGATTTCGGAAGGGGTCGGTGCGTCACCTAGTGCAACCGTGAGAAGGGAGGCGAACCGATCGGCAGTGAAGCCCAGGTCGGAGAGTCGCATCAATCGAAGGAGTCCCCTTTCGTCGCGGGCGGCAGGAAACACGATGGAAAGTCCGGCACGCAGCTCGTTCGCAGCGCGCGACTCCCTGGGGGCCGGGGGGGCGGTGCGGGGAGGCGTGGCGGCCGTCGAGCGCACGGCGGTCGCGTTGAAGTCGCGAGCCTTGCAACCCGCCGAACCAAGAGCCATCGCAGCGAGTGCGACCGAGAATTGGCGAACTGCGAACGCGGCGCGTCGAGCTGCGGTCATGGGACTCTCCAACATGGATTGCTTTCCGATATCTTGCCACGTGCCTTTAGGCGGCGCAAAAGAAGCCCGGGTTCAGGCATGAGCTTGGGATTCGAGTCCAACCTTGCTACATGTGCGCAGAGCGACCCCTGGCGACGGAAGGGGAAGAGGTGGCAAGGTTCCTGCCGAGGCGTAGAGCGGTTTTCAGTAAAGTCATAAAGGAGCCTTCCGCCCTGGTCGGGCGGCTGGCCCTGCTCATTTTCGCCTCCCTGGTCGCGCTCCTCGTCGCCTTGCTCGCTTGGCGATACTCACTCGACCGTCGGACCGAGCTGGCGGCTTTCGAGTCCCGTGCGGCATCGTTTGGTGTCGTGGCGGCCCGTTTGGTGGCCATTGCCATCGGCGAAGGCGGGAAGCCGTGGCTTTCGCCGGTGCTCGATCAAGTGGCCAAAGAGGAGGCGCTCGCAAGTCTCTTGGTTTTCGAAAGCGACGGAACGCCCTTGGCAGCGTGGATCCGTTGCTCGTCGCCTCGAGCGCGCGACCCGGAGACGCGCGCTCGTCATGCGGTGTGCGATGCGGGCCAGGAACACGATGCCATGCTCGAGTTCCCTCCACGTGGCGCGGCGGAAGCCTTCGCCCGCGCATCATTGGAGAAGGCACTCGCCGCGCGTGGCGAGAGCATCGCACAGCCCGATGCGGCTCGCGCCAGTCCTGTTTCCTGGCGCGACGGCGCGGTGTTCCATTTCGTGCAGCAAGTGGGTCCGCGTGGGGCCCTTATGCTCGCGACTTTCTCCGCACGTCAGGCCTTGGATGCCCTCGCGCTACGGCACGGACTTCTGTTCATGGCGGCATTCGTCATGGTGAGCGCGTTCTCGTCGCTGCTGGCCTTTGTCGTACGCTCACTCGTGAAGGGGTTCCTGGCCGAGCTCGACGCCAGCCGTATGCAACTTGTGACCTCAGCCAGCGACGTGGCCCTGGGCCGGATGGCGAGCGGGATCTCGCACGAAATCAATAACCCGCTTACCGTGGTCTACGGAAAAGCCGTCAACTTACGTTTGCAGGCCGCCGACGCGAGCGAAACCGCAGACTGCGAACCCATGCGCGCGCGCGTCCTGAAGGATGCGGCCAAAATCGAGCAGGCCGTTTTCCGCATCTATGACATCACGAACGCCTTGCGTATTTTCGCGGAAGGCCGGCGCGAGGAGAAGGTCTCTCAAAGTTCCATCCAAGACATCGTCCAGGGGGCGTTGGCACTTTGTGAGGAGCGCTTCCGGCACTCGGGCATCAGCGTCGAGCTCATCGCACCATCGGACCCGCTCTCGCTGCGCTGTCGTCCTCAGCAGATGACCGAAGTGGTGCTCAACCTCCTCCACAACGCGCATGAGGCCATCGTCTCCGCATCCCCTCCTGTCGATGTGCCGCGCGTTCGAGTGCGCGCGCACGCGTCCGCGGTGGGCATCTCGCTGCGGGTGGAAAACAACGGACCGCCCATCGCCGATGAGCTCGCCGAGAAGATCTACGAACCCTTCTTTTCCACGAAAGGGCCGAGCCAGGCCACGGGGCTAGGGCTCGCGGTTTCGCGAGGTGTGGTGCAGAGTCACGGCGGGCGGTTGTGGCACGAGAACCACGAGGGGCTCGTGGTGTTCGAGATGATATTGCCCGAGAAGCTCCTTTAGGCCTGGCGGTTCTCCGAACGACGCCGTCCTTTAGGCCCGCAGGGCCAGCCAGAAGATCCCCATGTTGATCACCGCGCCCGCGACCCATGCCAAGTTCACGCGCGTGGCTCCCGCGAGCTTGTGTTCGGAGGTCTCCGGGTCGAAAGGTTTCATGGGTTCTCCCCAAAGCGCGCTACGCACGATGCCTTTCTTGGGTTCGTTTAGGGAGGAGAGCACCGAGAGGAACGCCAGGCACAGCGAGCCTGCGGACACGTAGAAGGCGACGTCGAGAGGCACGACGTCGCGCCCGCGCGTCAGCAGCAGCGCCACGAGCGTCAGGACGACGTGCGCGGCAAGGAATCCCAAGATGAGACGCAGGGAAGGCATCAGGATTTTTCCGCCGCGCGCAGGGCACCCGCAAGTTCCGAGAGGAGCGGCGCGTGAACGAGCCCGCCATGATTCTCTCGTTTCCTTTCCGCTTTCGTCCGCTCGTTCACGTCGTTGGTTCTCCCACTGATTTGACGTCAATTCCTGTGCGCTCGATTTCCTCGCGGAACTCTGGGCGCAGGCTCGAGCCGAGATCCACGAGGTCGATGGCGTTTAGGGTGGGGGCCTCCTCATCGACCTCGCCTCGAAAGCGCCCCCAGCCGCTGGCATCCGCAGCCTCGATGGCGAAGTCGTAGTCGGAAGTGCGCGTGGCGTCGCCGCGCGCCCGGGAGCCGAACAGCAGGACGCGGCGGGCTCCGAGAATCTCGCGCGCCTTTAAGGCGACGAAGGCGATGACCCGTGCCTCCATGTCCGCATCCTCCCGCGCGGGCGAGTTGCCCACGAGGAGTGGAAATGAAAGGTAACGCGCGGGCTGGTGAAAATCGGGCTTTGCCGTTGGGCGCCGCGCGAAGCACCACGTTTCGCGCTCCTCGCGCGCCCAGTGCGGCGCGAGGAAGTAGCGACTCCCACCGAGCGAGAGCGCGCCCTGGGCGAGGATCGAGGCGACCTCGAAACTGCCCGCTCTCGTGAAACTCACCACCGACTCCACCACCGACCACGCCAATGTCATTCCGAACACGAGGGTTCCGTCGCCCTCCACATGCCGCGTCTTTTCAACGCCCTTCCAGTGCGCGGCCGAGGGGGTCTCCTGCCCCGCCGCACGCCGCCGCGTTCCTTCAAACGCCAGCGCTATCCAGTGCCCCTCGGGAGTCGACTCGAATTCCAGATAAGCCGACTCGTGTCCGTCGCGCCAAGCGGGATGGGCCAAGAAGAGCTCACTGACTGAGGCGGTCCAGAGATCGTCGACAAAGGCGCCCGCGGGCGCGTCGGGTCGCACGGAGAACGTGGAAGCGAGGGCGTCGGCGCTCACGCGTGTTTCCCAAGCGAGGAAAGGGGCTTTGGGCCGAGCACGTGCCTCTTCCACAGAGACGAGTTGACTGAGCACGACTTCCACGCCCGTGAGGCCCGAATCGGGCGTGCGGAAATACTCTTCTGGCAAGAGATGGAACATGACGCGCGGCAGGGTGCTATCGGGCGTTTCAGGCCCGCGCGTTTCAAGCCCGCGCGTTTCAAGCCCGCGCGTTTCAAGCCCGCGCGTTTCAAGCCCGCGCGTTTCAAGCCCGCGCGTTTCAGGCCCGCGCGTTTCAAGCCCGCGCGTTTCAGGCCCGCGCGTTTCAAGCCCGCGCGTTTCAGGCCCGCGCGTTTCAAGCCCGCGCGGGTGCCACGTCAATCCCACGTTGTGGCTCCCGTCAGCCTCGCGGACGTTGGGGCCGAGACGCTCCATGGCGCACCGCGCGAAGAGGTCGGCTCCAAAGCGGCCCACGGGCTGCACTTCGAGCTCCAGGTCGGCGCCCGCGGCCAAGGCGCGTTCACGCATGAAGGCCGCGAGCGTAAGCATGTCGTTGGCGCAACCTGCGCCGAGGTTCCACACGAAGTTGGCGTGGTGCTCGCTCACGGCCACGTTTCCCACGCGTGTTCCTTTGAGGCCCAACGAGTCGAACACCGCTCCAGAGGGTCTGCCGACGGTGTAATTATTCTTGAACGTGGATCCGCAGCTCGGGTGGTCAAAGTGGTGCTTGCGGTGGCGGTCGGCCTCGCAGGTCTCCATGCCCGCGAGCAATTCCTCGCGCGGAGAGCCGGGGCCCAACGCGAGGACGCAGCTCACGACGATCTCGGGGACAGCCATGAGGCTGGTGCTTTTGTAGCCCTTGAACACCTCGGCGGCACCCCGGGTCCGCAGCCGCCCTTCGACGTCGAGAGTCGTTACGCTCTCCACGATCTGCGAAACCTCGCCACCGTAACAGCGCGCGTTCATGCGCACAGACGCGCCGAGGAGACCCGGCATGCGGTACATCCAGTGGCCGCCCGCCACGCCGCGATCGAGGCAAGCCTCCGACACCTCGGTGTTCGTGACGCCGGCCTCGCACCAGAGGCGCGCGCGCCCTTGGCCGTCGACTCCCAGCCAGTGCCAACGTCGCAGCGATCCCAAGGCGAGGACGACTCCCTCGAAGGGCAGATCGGAGCACACAGAATTGCTGCCCGAGCCGAGCACGGCAAGCGGGAGTCCAGCCGCGCGCGCGAACGCGACGACGTCCTTGATTTCGGCGAGCGTGCCCGGCTCACAAAGCCATCGTGCTCGGCCTCCCATACCGTAGTAAGTCTGGGAGGCCAGAGGAGCGTTCTCGCGCGTGCACGAGCGGAGCGAGGCGGGCAGGGAAGTCATGCAGGCGTTCCCGAGTCCGAAGGACCCGAACCCGAGTCGTCGTTCGGAGGGGCCCGCGAGGTCACCTTGGTCACCGTCAGTCCGAGCGACTCGGCGACCTCACTGACGTCGCAGTATCGAGGCCCCCCCGGATAATGCACCGTGCCGTTGACGACATCGGCGATAGCCATGGGCTCGAGGCCTAGCTCCGCGAGTTCATCGCAGATGTCGCCGAAAAGGAGTTCGGTTTGTTGTTCCATTTGGGCGGCGTGGAAAGGAAAGTCGGGGTCCAAGGTGCGACGCTGGAGCTCCTTGATGGCCCAGGTTTCGGGGGGTAAGTGCCCAAGCTCGGTTTCGAGTCGCTTGAGCTCGTCTATTTTCGCTTGAACGCTCGCGGGGATGGGCGGGGTCGTCATGAAGGTCCTGTCCTTCTGGGGTGGTGCGCGCGCGCTGCGCGGCGAGGGAAGGGGCGGCGGATCATTCGTAGGTGAAGCCTTCGGCATTCCACGCGTCGTCGTGGGCCTGCGGGTCGTCGCTCCGCGCGCGGACGACGTCTTCGAAGTAACGCGCGTAGGTTTCCTTAGACATGCGCAGGCGGAACGAGGCGACGTCGTCCTTCCATGCGGTTTCCAGGACGCGCGCGTGCCCATGGACCAGGGCCATGAGCCGGTTGTCGGAGTACGGGACGTCGATGGAAAATTCGACCATGTCGCGCAGGAAGTAATTGAGGATGGCCTCGCGCAGTCGGCGCATGTCGGCCTCGCTCGAGGCGCTCACGCAGACCGAGCCCGGGTGGCTGCGTTCGAGGATGCGGGCCAGGCGAGGTTCGCCCTTGAGCGCGTCGACCTTGTTGAATACCAGCAGGCGCGGAACCTCGCCAGCTCCCACCTCCTTGAGGACCTCGTCGGTGACGCGCATGTGGTCTTTCCAGTGCGCGTGGCTCAGGTCGACGACGTGCACGAGGAGATCGGCGCGCGCGGTTTCATCGAGGGTGCTTTGGAAACTCGCCACCAGCCCATGGGGCAGGTTGCGGATAAAGCCCACGGTGTCGGTGAGGAGCACCCTGGGTTTGGAGGTGCCGCGAAGCAGGCGCACGGTGGAGTCGAGAGTTTCGAAGAGCGCGTCCTTGGCCGAGAGTTGGCTTTCGGTGAGCGCGTTCATGATGGTCGTTTTGCCGGCGTTGGTGTAGCCCACGAGCGCCACCTTGAGCTCGTCGCTGCGCGCCTTGCGCTGCGTTTCGCGCTCGCGGCGGATTTTCTCGAGATCGCGTCGCAGCCCCGCGATGCGATCTCGCATGCGCCGCCTGTCGAGCTCGAGCTGGGTTTCGCCCGCGCCTCGCACACGCGTCCCCCCGCCCGAACCGCCGCCTCCGCCTCCGCCCGAGCCGCCGCGCTGCCGCTCGTAAGCGATCCACGCATTGGAAAGGCGCGGCGCGAGGAACTCGAGGTGCGCAATTTCAACCTGTGTCTTGGCCTCGCGCGTCTTGGCGTTCTTGCGGAAGATTTGCAGGATGACGGCCGTGCGATCGAGCACGGGCTTGTCGATGAGCTTTTCGAGGTTGCGCACTTGCGAGGGGGAGAGTTCTTGATCGAACACGACGTAGGCGCAATCGAGCTCCACGGCGCGCGCGCGCAGCTCCTCGGCCTTGCCTTGCCCGATGAACGTGCCCGCGTCCACGCGAGCGCGCTTTTGCACGGTTGCGCCCATGGGTTCGTCGCCTAGCGAACGCACGAGGCTTCCCAATTCCTGCAGGCTTTCTTGCACCTGGGAAGGGTCATCGTCGACGAGTTCGAGGCTCGCGAGGTAGGCGCGCAGGCCTCCTTGCACGCGGCTCTCGAGCTGGTGGCGTGCGCGCTCGAGGGCCAGCGAGCGTTCGACGTCGGAGAGTTGCTGTTCCTTCATCCGTTCTCCAACTCCCCCCTCTTAGTGAGTTTCGGTGTCGCGCAGGAACGCGCGCACGTCGGCGAGCTCCGTGGGATGGAGCGAATGCGCCACGGGGTAGGTCTTGTGGCGTACCTTGGTGCAGCCCCACGTGTCGAGTGCGTCGACGGTCTCGAAGTGGCTCGCCGGAAGGACGACGTTGTCATGCAAGCCGTGCGCCACGAAAAAGGGAGTTTGGCGCACGTGCTCGGGCAAGGGCAGGGGTGTGCGGTGGACCTGCGCGAGGTAACCCGACAATGCCACCGCACCGCCGAGGCGGTGGGGCGAGCGAAGTGTGGTGTAGAGCGTCATGTAGGCCCCCTGCGAGAAACCGAGCAGGCAGAGGCTCGAAGGCGGAAGTCCGGTGGCCGCGAGGATGCCCTCGATGAGGCGTGCGAGGAAGGCGGCGGAACGTTCCACGTCGGCACGCGCGGGCGCATAGAGATTATACCACTGACCGCCATCAAAGGTCATAGGCACCGGATCGGGCGCAAAGGGAAACACCCAGAGAGTGTCCTCGAGGGCGAACTCTTCTGCGAGCTCCGAGAAGTTGCGCGCGTTGTCGCCGAAGCCGTGCAGACCCACGATGACCCGCCGCGCGCGCGCTCCCGTGAGGCGTGCCACGCACGCGAGTTCGGAGTGCACGGTCGCGCTGCGTCCGTCTCCCAGGGGCAAGCTCGTCGGTTCCACTATTTTTGACACGGGGTCTTCTCCCTTTTCTTCGGTCCGCTGCACGGGGGCTGCGGGCAATGGTACGATGATATCCGTTTGGCATGGAGGATCTCCACGGCATGCTCCCTGGACTCGCTTACGCGGTATGCCGCATTTTCTTCCGTCGTATCCACCTTTCGGGTTCGCCCTACGTAGGGCCCTCGTGCATCTGGGCGGCGAACCATGCCAGTGGTATCGTCGACCCCATCGTCATGTTCGGCCTCTGTCCCGTCAAGCTGCGCCCCATATCAAAGCATACGCTGTTCGACCATCCCGTCATGCGGCCCCTTTTGCTCGCCGCGCGCGCGATTCCAATCCAGCGAATCCAAGACATGAAGCGCGAGGTGGAGGGCCAGCGGCAAGAACTCGAGAAGGGAACACCCGACAAGGAATGGCGCGGGAGCGCCAACACCGAGGCGTTCCGAACGGTGAGCGACGCCATCCTGGCCGGAGACTGCATCCTCATCTTTCCCGAGGGGATCTCCCACGACGAACCGCGTATCCATAAATTCAAGACCGGCATCGCGCGCATGGCGTTGCAAGCCATCACCCACGCCCCTGATCCGCAGACGCGCGTGTTCATCCAGCCCGTCGCCATCGACTACGCCGAAAAGGACGAGTTCCGCTCCGACCTCAACGTTCACTTCTGCGAACCCATCGTCGTGACGACCAACGAGATGGAGGTCGACGACATCATGAGCGGGCTGCGCCGGTCGCTCGAGGACGGCCTTGCCCAATTCGAAACGTGGGACGACAAACGTAACTGGCAGTTCATCTTCGAGATGGCCTACGGGCGCGACCCGCATTCCGCCCGCGAGTTCCGAGCGTTCGTCGAATCGCAAAGGCCCCGCTTCGGGGCCGACCCCGTGTTCCTCGCGCGCGTGCGGACCATGCGGCGCATGCTCATGGCCTTGTCCATCGAGCCCTTCCAACTCATCTGGGGGGAGACCCACGAGCGCAAACGCAGCTTCTACGCCATCCTCCTCAAGCACGTGTGGTTCCATGTGTTCGTCTCGCGCCCTCTGCAATCCCTGAGCGCGTTTCTTTGGTACGTGCCATACCGTATGTGCGGCGTTCTCGCCGAAAGTTCCACCAAGGATCGCGACGTGGTGGCCACCATGAAAATGGGCCACGGCGTTTGGCTCTTTCCGTTGTGGGGTTTGCTGTTGGCGGGTACCCTGTTTCTTTGCTTGCGCGCCCTGGCGCCGGGGCTGGTCGATTCCACGGGCAACGTGCTGGGGTTCGCAGTGAGCGCGATTTTCGGACCGTTCCTGCTCGTGGCGGGCCTGTGGCTTTCCGAGCGGAGAGACTTCTTTCCCGGCTATTGGCGCCTCGCGCGCCTGCGCCTTTTCTTCCCGCGCGCCTGGCGCGAGGTCATGGCTGAGTGGAGGGAGATGTCGCAAGGGGTTATCGACCGGATACACGCTCCCAACGACGAGGCCGGTGAGGTGCGGCGCGTGGTGGGGCTCGATTGATTCCCGCGAGGGCACATTCAGCCCCGCCCGCGCGTCTGTGCTAAAGCTTTATAATACCCACCGCGTGCGTGGGCTCGTCCCGCGAAACGCTGGTTCCCGAAGGAGACCGACGATGGCCTCACGCTTCAAGACGACGTTCGGCAAAAGGTTCGAAGGCTGGCTCCGCGTGCGTTATTCGGAACACCACAAGCGCATCGTGCGAGGACGTCGCGACGCTCGCTGGGCCCTATTCACGTGGCCCATGGCCGGGCTCGTCCTCGCCGCGACGCCCGCCCTTGCCGTTACCGTCACGGTGGCCATCCTCTACTCGCAAGCTCATCCTCGAGTGGCCGAAGTTCTCACCCCCGAGTCCGAA
>JBIKVI010000163.1:0-9816 GCA_044356935.1 Silvanigrellaceae bacterium
CCCCCCTCTCGAGCTAGCCAGCAAGTGGAGCGAGGCCGACCTCGACCTGTTTGCTCGGCTTTTCGCGTATTCCTCGCCCACCCAAGGCGAGGGCCACCAGAACTTCGCGACTGAGGCGCTCAGTGCGCTCCGGATGCATCCTGAGTTCGCCGACGTGGGACGGGTATGCGTCGCGTCCTGGGTCGGGATAGCGCGTCGCTTGAGCGTTATCGATTCGGCCGTGCCCGAAGGAATCAAAAAACCCTATGGCCCGGGGTTATTCGTGTTACCTACGTAACGATACGTCGCTCCTCCACCTCGCGTCGGGGGCGATAAGGGTTTTCGGACGCTCCTCGCGCGTCATCGACGCCTACAGGACGCAGGGTTCTCCTCCCCAACGCAGCTTCAACCTCCTCCATAGGGGAGGTCTGCTCTCGGGAGCTTGCATCGCCCTGGGGGAAAGTGAAGTCACCCACGGATTCCTGTTCCTCAACAGCAACGTGGAGGGCTATTTCGATCGACTTTCGTCGCGATCGCTTCTGGTTTTCACTCTCCTGTCGCGCCACGCGCGCTCCCTCATCGATGCGTCGCCGACACGGGCGGACGAGGACCTGCGGGCTTTCGCTGGCGCGGAACGCGGCTGGCCTCATGGACCCTTCTCGAAGGAAACCTTTCACGAGGCCCTGAAGGCCGCCTTCGCGCGTACGTTCCTGCCGCACGCGCCCGCTGTCGATCTCGACGTCGTAGGTACGGCCCCTTTCCTCATGACGCCGCAGCAGAAGGCCTACGCCATAGCGCGGGTTTCGGCACTCGCGACCGCCGGGAAGGAGCCGCCCTCCATCGTGTCTATCACGGTGGAAATCGACTCCGCGCAACAGGTCGTCCGTTTCCTGCTTCCGTTCACATTGCCCGACGATGCCCAACGCCTTCAGCTCTGCGAGCGCACAGCGGCAGCCTGCGGCATGCGTTCTGTTACGGCTACGGGAGGCTGGGCGCTCGAACACACGTTCGAGCCCACCGACGGGACCATCGCCTACTCGGTCTGACGACGCGCGCACCGGTTTCTCCAACGCTCGGATGACCAGCGGCCGCGCTGCTGTTACATTTTTTCAGGAACGCATTGGAGAGAAGACACATGTCGAACGACGAAGAAGTCATGGAGTCGGTCCGTGGGATTTTCATCGCAGAGTGCGGAAGTGCCCTCGAGGACGCGGAGAACTCCTTGCTTAGGTTGGAGCAGAATCCCGCCGACGCGCATGAGTTGACCGTCCTGTTCCGCATCGCTCACACCTTCAAAGGTTCCGCCCTGTCGGTTGGCTATCAGGGTATCGGCCGCTTTTCGCACCACCTCGAAGCGGTGCTCGATGCCATGCGACAAGGGAAACGCCAGCCCGACGCCCAGCTCATGGGTGCACTGTTGCGCGCTGTGGACCTCCTCAAGGACGAGGTTGAACGCCTCCGCGTCTCTCCCAACGATGCGCGTTTGAGGGAAGATCATGCGGCATTCTTGGAGGAACTGCTCGAGCCAAAGGTGACAGCCGCGCCCGTTGCGGTCGAACCTCCGAGCGTGGCCAGTGCGCCGCCCGCGTCCCGTGACGCGCTCCTCTCATCGCGCGAACTCCTCGAAGCAACCAACATCCACGAACTCTCGAGCGCTCGGTTTCTCGTGGGTACGTTACGGTCCCAGCAGAGCCAGTCCAACGAGCGCTCGAACGGGCCCCTCGTCGCTGGAACAGCAGCCGATGGAAATAATCCGCCGCCATATGAACACGTCCGACTCTCGGGGCTTTCCGATAAGGAAGCCTTGGAGGAACTCTTCGTCGTCGAGGAGCTCGCGAAGTGCGAAGCCCGACGACGTGCCGGGCTAGAGGGGGAATCGAGTTTCGCCTCTGCCGCCCTCCATGCGCTGCGCAGACTTCCAACCCTGAGTTCCCTTGGGAGAGTGTGCGTCGCGAGGTGGGTCGGTTACGCGAGGCGCCTCGAGGTCGTCGACGCTGCCGTTTCCCATGGTGTGCCAAAAACGATGCCCCGAGGGTACTCCTGCTTCCCGCGCAACGACACCTCGCTCCTCATGATCTCGGCCGACGTGGTGCGCCTTTTCGCCGACGCGGAAGACGTGATGGCGAGTTTCGCCTCCACAGGCTCCCTCCCCCAGCGGAGCTTCAAACGCCTGAGGCAGTCGGGGCTGCGGTCCGGTCTGTGCGTTGCATTGGGCGAAAGCGCCCGGGCTTGGGGATTCCTGTTCTTGAACGCCACGGAGCGCGGCGCCTTCGATGAACTCCCCCCCCCGAGTCTCCCGCATCCTCTGGTTACTTCGGAGGCAGGCGGAGACGCTCTTGCATGATTCGGGGTTCGTCCCCGACGCCTCGTTCTCGGCATGGTTCGGCCCATCAAGAACCTTACCCCACCTTCCTTTCAACCCAGAGTTTTGGAGGAACGACGTCCGAGCAGCCTTGGCCAAGATCCGAGGTGGAACCGTTTCGAGCGCGCCCCAGGTTTCCATGACCTTAGCGAATGGGTATTCGTTCCTTCACACCCCCGCGCAGTCCTCGTTCCTCGCCGCGCACTTGCTCGCGTTGAGGCATCCGCTTCCCGCCGTCCTGCCAGACATCCATGTCACAATCGATGGCGACGGACTCGTCGTCCTCATGCAATGGGCGGAGACCTCGCTTCCCTCCGTCTCCCCTGAAGGGTTCGCACGGCTCCACGAGGAATGCGAGCGCCTCGCCCGCCTGTGCGGATACCGTTACCTTCCGTCGGCGCGGGGCTTTGTCTTGGAACACGAGTACGAGCCGGTGGAAGGCAACCACAACTACTCTTGCTAATACCGTTTAGGGGGGCGTCAATCGGCCTCGGGAATCGTCAGGTGCACGCCGCCATCGTCGGCCACGCGAACGGGCCACAACTCCAACGCGACGACAGCGGGCCCCACCACGGCCTTGCCGGCCTCGCGCAGCGAGAACACGGCTTGGTGCGCAGGACACGTCAGGTGGGCCGCTGCGGAGTCCCAAGGCCCCTTGTGAAGGGGGAGGTCGGCGTGTGTGCACTTATTCTCGAAGGCGAACAGCTCTCCCGAGGAGGTTTTGCACAGGAGGACGCTCACGCCTTCGAACCTTGCGACGCGCGGGGTCGCCGGGTCGATTTCCGAGAGCAGGCAAACAAAATGCTCGGCCATCGCGCGCAGCCCTCAAACCTTCGCGATGCGCGCGACGAGGCCGGTGACGACCTCCTCGGCCACCGCGAAGAGCACGTTTTCCGAAGGCAGCGCCCCGATGCCCTCCAGTGCGAAGCCCTGGAGGACGAGCGCGCGCGCCTGCTCCTCCGAGAGGCCCCGGGTTCCGAGGTAGTAAATCTGGCGCGCGTCGATTTCGCCCGTGGCGGAACCGTGCTTGCAAGACACCTCGTTGGGGAGGATTTCCAGGCGAGGCAGCGAGTCGATCCGAGCGCGCTTGGAGAGCACGAGGTTCTTGTTGAGTTGCACGGCGTCTGTGCCCGGCGCTTCCTTGTGGACCACCACGAGTCCCTGGAACACGGCGCGCCCCCTCCCGCTTGCGATCATCTTCGCCATGAGGTCGCTGGTTCCTCCTGGCCCCACGTGCTCCTGGACGGGCTCATAGTCGATGGCCCCGCCGGAGGCTATCACCGCGGCAGAACCGTGCGCCAGCGCCTTGCGCCCCGCGAGAACCACGTTGGAAACGACGCGGACCGTTCCGGCCGGAGCGAAGACCAGGGCGTCGCGGAAAGTCGCGCCCGCATCGACCTCGACGCGCCGCTCGAGGAGCTGATGCCCGTCGACGTTGCGCTCGGCACCCACATGGATCCAAGCCTCATTGAGTTCGGCCCCGGGTGCGACGACAACGTCGTGGCGGTGATGAGCGAACGAAGCGCCACCATCGATGTGAAGGAGATCGACCTTCACCCCTTGCGCGGCAACGTAACGGATGTGCCGCCAGCTCTGCGCGTAGGCGGGAGACCCCGCCGCCACGACGACGAGTGTGAGGGCTTCCTCGGACTGCATCCCTTTGGGCCTGATATTGACGGTGAGGGCGTGGGGCACGGTCGCGCGCAAGCGCGCGGCGAGCGCGGCGCCGATGACGCTCGTTCCCACCACCGCATGCACGTCCGCGGGGGCGCCGCTGACCTCGACGACGTAACGGCCAACCCCGGCGGCGGGAGTCACCACTCGCGCGAGTCCGTCTTCGAGGAACACGAAAGCGGTCGACTCGGCCTTGAGCGCCGCGAGCGCCTCCACCGCGGAAGCGGGCAACACGGACGAGAGCGTGTCCTTCACCCGGACCTGGACTTCGGGGGAACCGGTGTCTTCGAGCGCGATCTTCCATGGCCTCGCCCCCTGCGCGAGCGCCTCGAGCACGGGTTTGCCTGAAAAGTCGAGCATCTCCGACGGGGGGAGGAAGAACGCTTCTGGGGCGGTCCGACGCCAGCTCTCTTCGGGAACGGGAGGCAGACCCGGCAGCAGGGCCGTCACCTTGGGTGTTTCCTTGATCATCCCACGGATCCTTCCATTTCCATCTCGATGAGGCGGTTGAGTTCCACCGCGTACTCCATCGGGAGTTCCTTCACGAAAGCCTCGATGAAGCCGTTGACCACCATGAGCGTCGCCTGCCGTTCGCTGAAGCCGCGGCTCGTCAGATAGTAGATTTGATCCTCGCTGACTTTGCTGACGCTGGCCTCGTGGCCCACCTCGACACCCTCCTTCTCCTCGATCTCGATGGTCGGGTAGGTGTCGCTGCGCGAATTGGAATCCATGAGGAGGGCGTCGCACTGGACCTTGCTGCGGCAGCCCTTCATCCCGCGGGGGATTTTCACCAGGCCTCGGTAGGTGGTGGTGCCGCCGTCCTTCGATATGGACTTCGACGTCACGACGCTTGTCGTGTTGGGGGCCGCGTGGACGATCTTGGAGCCGGCGTCTTGGTGCATGCCGGCGCCGGCGAAGGCCACCGACAGAATCTCGCCGCGCGCGCGCTCGCCCATGAGGTAGACCGCGGGGTACTTCATTGTGAGCTTGGAGCCGATGTTCCCGTCGACCCACTCCACCACAGCGTCCTCGTAAGCGTATGCGCGCTTGGTGACGAGGTTGAAGATGTTCTTCGACCAGTTTTGGATGGTGGTGTAGCGGATTTTGGCGCCCTTGCAGGCGATGAGTTCCACAACAGCCGAGTGCAGGGAGTCGCTGCGATACACAGGAGCCGTGCAACCCTCGATGTAGTGCACGCTGGAACCTTCGTCGGCAATGATCAGCGTGCGCTCGAACTGGCCCATGTTCTCGGTGTTGATCCGGAAGTAGGCCTGGAGGGGTATGTCCACTTGGACGCCCTTGGGAACGTAAATGAAGCTCCCCCCGCTCCACACCGCCGTGTTGAGTGCCGCGAACTTGTTGTCGTGCATGGGGATGACGGTGCCGAAAAACTTCTGGATGATTTCGGGATGCTCGCGCAATCCGGTGTCCATGTCGAAGAAGAGGACGCCTTGATCCTCGAGCTTCTTGTGCATGGAGTGGTAGACGACCTCGGACTCGAATTGGGCCGAGACTCCGGCGAGGAACTTGCGTTCGGCCTCCGGAATGCCGAGGCGGTCGAAGGTGTCCTTGATTTCCGTGGGGACCTCGTCCCAACTCGTGCCCACGCGTTCGGTGGGGCGCACGAACCAATGGATGTTCGTGAAGTCTATTTCATCGAGCAGGCCGGTGTTGCCCCAAGTGGGCATGGGCTTCTCGTTGAAAACGCGGAACGCCTCCAGCCGGATGTCGAGCATCCAAGCGGGCTCCCGCTTGAACGCGGAAATCTCGCGAACGATTTCCTCCGTCAGCCCGTGGGCCGACTTCTTTCCTTTGAAGACGTAGTTCTCAGCTACGTGGAACCCGAACTTGTAGTCGTCGAAATCGTGGTTCTGGGTCATGGCTGGACTCCTTGCTTGCGGACCCAGTCGTATCCATCCTTCTCGAGGGATGCGACGAGATCCATAGACCCCGATCGTGTGACCTTGCCGTCGAGAACGACGTGCACCTTGTCGGGCTTCACGAAGTTGAGCAGGCGCTGGTAGTGCGTGATGATGAGGAAGGACGTGCCTTGGGAGTCGCGGATGCGGGTGATGGCGTCGGCCACGGTCTTCTGGGCGTCGACGTCCACCCCGGAATCGATTTCATCGAGGACGGCGATTTTAGGCTGCACGAGCGAGAGTTGGAGCATCTCAAGGCGCTTCATTTCGCCACCGGAGAAACCGTCGTTGAGGTAACGCTGGAGGGCGGAACGCTCGATGTCGAGCAGCTCGAGGCGCTCGCGCACTATCTTGCGGAACTCCGCCACGCTCACCTGCACTCCGTGACGCAGGGAGTAGAGGTTGCGCAGGAACTCAGACACCTTGAGGCCGGGTACCGAAACGGGATTCTGGAACGCCAGGAACAGGCCTTTCAGGGCGCGTTCCGCCGTTCCGAGCTCCGTGATGTCCTCACCATCGAGGAGGATGCGGCCACCCGTGTGCTCGTAGGACTTATTGCCCATGAGAACGTGGCCGAGGGTCGACTTGCCCACCCCGTTGGGGCCCATGATGACGTGGATCTCCCCCCGGGGGACTTCGAGGTCGATGCCCTTGAGGATTTCCTTATCGGCGACTTTCGCCGTGAGATTCTGAATCTTAAGCATATATCCGTCCGTCGTTGGCGATGCGTTCCGAGAGGCGGACAGGCGCGCGTGACGCGGCCCGTCCCCGAGTTCCGAGGCGTTACGTTCGTGGATTCGTGGATTCGTGGATTCGTGGAGTAGGCGAATAAGTTGGAATCGGGTTCAGTCTTCCGTGCTCACCACGCGCAGGGCTCGCTTCTCTCGAACGCAGCCCGCGAGGGTTTGGCAGGCTCCCGAAGCTTCGAGCGGACGGCCCCGCTCGTCGAACTTTTCGTCGAGGATGATACCGAAAGTTTTCCAGGGGAGAGCGGCGCACTTCACGCGCACGGGGAACTTGCTCACGCCGAAGAGCGATTCCACGTCTTCGTCGATGTCGTCCTCGTAAACAGGAGCGCGGCGGCCCGTGTAGATATCCTCGGCACGACGCACGACGGC
Organism: Silvanigrellaceae bacterium; assembly: GCA_044356935.1. Lineage (GTDB taxonomy): Bacteria > Bdellovibrionota_B > Oligoflexia > Silvanigrellales > Silvanigrellaceae > JADCJN01. The sequence continues at coordinate 7,053 of JBIKVI010000163.1, forward strand.
CCGCGCCTCGGTGGGAGTCAGTCCCTGCACGGCCTCGCACAGCATGGACGCCGAGGCCTGGCTAATGGAACAGCCGTGACCATCGAACGCAAGGAAGAGGCGGGGTTCCTCGTCGGAAGCGAGCCCCGCTCCCACGGAGGCGTCGGCGCGGCAAAACACTGTGACGTGGTCGCCGCACAGGGGGTTCTTCCCGTCCTGGCAGAACTGGCAACCGACTTCGGGCTTGCCCTTGAAGCGGGGCCTGCGCGAGTGCTCCATGATCACTTCTTGGTAGAGTTCAGTCAGCGCGGGAACCGACGCCATGGACCCTCCACTTGAGCGCATGGGATCGAGCACCGTATTCGTCGTAGGGGTCATGGGATTGGGCTCTCGATCGTTCTAGACCCAGACGTTCGACCGCAGGACACCGGACGACATCTGAACGTTACATTCAATCTGTCTCGGGTTTAGCATGGAAACCCGCTCCCCGGCACTCCATGAGGCCTCATCGGAGCAACCTATAAAAAGAAAGAATGAGCTTCAGAGGAAGCCACGCGCGCGCTTTATAGCCTGCAAGGCGGCTTCGACGTCGTCCACGTCGGAGTATGCGGCGAAGCTCGCCCTGACCAACGCGTCGACCCCGAGGAATCGCACCAGCGGCCAAGCGCAATGGTGGCCGGCGCGCATGGCGACATTGGATCCATCGAGGATGGTGGCGAGATCGTGGGCGTGGATGTGTTTGTGGCGAAACGCCACGATGGTCTCCGCGCCCGTGGCGGGAGAAAAGACCTCGACGTCCTCCATCGCTTCGAGCCCTTCGCGAAAGCATGTGGCGAGCCGAGAACTGTGCGCGTGAATGGCACGACGCCCTTGGCCCTCGAGCCAATCAAACGCTGCCGCCAACCCCACAGCCTCCACGATGGGTGGAGTACCCGCCTCGAATCGGGCCGGGCCCGAGGCCCAATCGGACCCCTCGAGGGTCACGTTGGAAATCATGCCTCCGCCATAAAGCAACGGCGGGAGGGACTCCATAAGGTTGGAAGAGAGTGCGAGAACGCCTATCCCCGACGGGCCGTAGAGCTTGTGCCCGCTGAACGCTACCGCATCGACACCCCATGAGAAGGGATCTTCGTCGAAGGAGGTCATGCTCTGCGCGCAATCGAGGACAACCAATGCGCCCACTGCCTTTGCGAGGGCGGCCATCTCCGCGACGGGATTCACTTGACCAAGAACATTGCCCACGTGCGCGAGCGTCACGACCCGCGTGTTGGGGGTTATCAGCTTGCGCGCTTTCTCCATATCAAGCCGCAATCCGGCACCACGCTGACCGACCATAGGCACGTAGGCCAGCTCGCAGTCGGCACGCAGAGCCGCCTGCTGCCAGGGAACAAGGTTGGCGTGGTGTTCAATCGCGGGGAGGACGATGCGGGCTCCGGCGTTGAGCGCGGAATGCGAGAGCCCGGACGCGACGATGTTGAGGCTTTCAGTTGTCCCGCGCGTGAACACGATACGTTCCGCGGCCACGCTCGGACCTAGGAAACGGGCGGCCTTCTCGCGGGCAGCTTCGTAGGCCAACGAGGCACGGATGGAGAGCCCGTAAGCTCCTCGATGCACGGAGCCATAGTCATTTTCGAGGAAGCGCGTCATGGCGTCGATAACGGCTCTTGGCTTTTGAGCGGAGACCGCCGTATCGAGATAGGCGAGAGGAAGGACGTTCCCCTTCGGATCGACACGCGTGTTGTTGGCGAAAACGGGGAACTCCGCGCGCAAGGGAGCACCGAGTGCGGCGCGGCCAATGGGGCGGGGCATAGCGGAGCTGACGTCTTGGGACAAAACGGACACTGTGTGACCTCCTGCTTCAGTGCCATGCGATAAGGGAAACATCCCACGGAAACAAGGAAGCCACCCGCGGTGGATGGCTTCTTCCTGGCTGGTATAAAGAGAATCGATGAACGGAGCGCGTTACCGTGGCTCGCTGGCACGTTACACCGGCGATTCCGCCTAGGCCCCCCGCAGGTCCTCAGTGGACAGCGGCCGCAGCAGCGGCGGCACCGGCCGCAATGGCCTGCGCGGGCTTCACGAGGGGAGGACGCGCCTCCACGAGATCGAAAGGGTCGAGTCCACGCTCAACGATGCGCTCTTCGGCGTCCTCGAGGAGCTGGGCGATGGATGAGCGCTTGAGCTGGCGCCGGATAGCCCCAAACACCGCGTCCCACGCCGGATCCGACAGGCACTCCGTTGCGTATGAGATACTTTCGTCGGGCTTGGGCATCTCGACGGAATAGGGCTCGTCCTCCACGGACTCCACCACATCCCAAATCGAAATTTCCTCGGGGTCGAGGGCCAGGTGATAGCCTCCTTCCCTCCCGCGAAGGCTGTGGATAAGGCCTGCGTTGCGGAGTTTCATAAGGATTTGATCCATGTAATCCGTCGGTATGCCTTGACGCAGGGCGATGTGCCGCCGTTGCACGGGCCCCGCACGGTGATGATAGGCGATATCGAGGAGCGCCTTCAGCCCGAAACGGGTCTTCGCGGTAATGTTCATGGTCACAGCCCTTATCTTTGGGTGTCTGCACGACTTGACTTGGACGAGCCAGAGAGACGCTTGTACAAGCCGACCTTGTACACAAAAACCTACCACCGGTTCGCTCATGTAGGCAATGCAGAACGAGCGAATTCTTTTTCTCCTTATCGAATTCAAATATGAATGCGACGGCTACTTGAACGTCGCTCCTTCGAATCCGCTTCTGCGCCGGCCATTCTCCGCGCCGCTGCCGACCGAAGA
>JBIKVI010000164.1:0-9780 GCA_044356935.1 Silvanigrellaceae bacterium
CCCTCTCACACTCGCCATCGTGCCCGCGCTCATCGTGCGAAGCGGGACTCTCAATTGCGCCATCCCACAGGTCAAGATCGTCGAGCTCGTGAGGTTGTCTTCCGACGACGCCTCGCAGAAGCTCGTCCCCGAAATGCTCGAAGGTGGCCCCGTGCTGCGATTGCGGGGTCGGCTCTTGCCCCTCCTCTCTCTGTCGGCCATCCTCGCGGGAGAACGCGGTGCCCAGGTCGATCTCGCCGAGTCGACGCAGATCGTCATCGTCAAGAGCGACGGCCACGATTTCGCACTGGCGGTAGAAGACGTGAGCGACTCCATCGACATCGTGGTGAAGCCCTTCGTGGGTTTCCTCAAGTCGCTTCGGATCTTCTCGGGTGCCACAGTCCTCGGAGACGGAACCCTCGCCCTCATCCTCGACATCGCCGGCCTGCGCGAGCGCTGCGTAGTCGACGCCCCTCGCAGCGAGACCGCGACCGGCGCGAACGACGGCACCGGCGACCCCTCTCATGCGCAACGCGTCGCGCGCGGCCTGGCGCCGGAATTCCTGTTGTGCGGCATCGGTGAAAAGGAAGTGGTGGCCATCCCGCTGCCGCAGGTGTTCCGTTTGGAGGAGTTCCACCCCGGCGATGTGGAGATCGCATCGAATACGCCGGTGGCACGCTACCGCGGCGGACTCCTGCCCCTCATCCTCCTCTCGACCGCCTTGGGAGTCTCGAGCGAATACCAGGAACTCGAGTCCATCGAGGCGCTCCTCAAGGCGGACAGGCTCGACGTCGTCGTTATCCAAAGGAACGGGCGCCACTTCGGGCTCGTCGTAAGCCGCATCGAGGACATCATCCGGGCCTCGGGGCAAATCAACGATCTCATCAAGCCGAGCGCGGGCGCCCTGGGGACCATCCTCGAAGGCGAGGACGTCTATACCGTTGTTAACGTAACTGGAATCGTGGACGTTTGGCTTCGCGACGTCATGGGGGAAACCCCGAAAGACGACCCGGCCGAGCGCACTGACGCGGCGGCCCGCATCCTCTTCGTCGAGGACTCGCCATTCTTCCGTAAGTATACAGCTTCGGTGCTTCAAAGCGCCCGATACGACGTTCGCGCCGCGGCCGGGGGCCGGGAGGCGCTCGATGCCCTCTCGGCTGCCGCGCGGGGCGCGTTCGACGTCGTGCTCACTGACATCGACATGCCGGGAATGACGGGCTTGGAACTCGCACGCGAGATCCGTTCGTCGGATGGCTGGTACAAGGAGATTCCCATCGTGGCACTCACCTCACTCATCACTCCACGCGATCAAGCCGCGGCGCGGGCCGCAGGGATCGACGAGCACCTCGAAAAGGTGCAGCTCGACCAGATTCCCGCGCTCCTTGCCCACGTGCTCGGTCGAGTGTGGAAAAGTCCACAAGAGGAGGGCGCGGCATGACCACTCATCGCCAGGCCTCCTCGACGCACCAAGGCCATCCCGCCGACGCGAACGCGAGCGAGCAGTACTCGTCGTTCCGAGTGCATGGGAACCGCTACTGCGTGCTCGCCGTGCTCGTGCAGGAAATCGTCAAGCCATTGCCCATCACTCCCTTGCCCCTCGCGCCAAGCCACATCCACGGACTCATCAACCTGCGTGGACAGATCGTCACGGCGTTGGGAGTGCGCGAGCTTTTCGGATTGGAGACCTCGCGGGTCGACGACAAGATGAACGTCGTGTGCCACCTGCAAGGCACCGCGGTATCGCTCCTCGTGGACGAGATAGGCGACGTCGTTGAGTTCCGGGCGGGATCCAAGGAGCCGGTGCCCGACTCTGTTTCCCCGCGCATTCGGGGTTTCCTAGGCGGAGTCTTCAAGACCGACGACGAGATCTACTGCATCGTCGACCTCGAAAAAGTGATGGACTACCTGAATTCAGAACAAGCCCAAAGGGAGGGACTATGACAGCGGTAAAGAATTTGGAATCGATCCGTGGGAGTGGGGACATCGAAGCGAGCCTCTTCAGGGGAATGCTCGAGGCATCGCCGACCAACGTGATTTACTGCGACAGGAACTTGGACATCGTCTACGTGAACCCCAAGAGCCTCGAAACGCTCCGCACGGTTGAAAAACTCCTGCCCGTGCGCGCGGAGCAGGTGCTCGGCTCGAGCATCGACGTGTTCCACAAGAATCCCGCCTACCAACGACGCATGCTCTCCGACGCCCGGAACCTGCCGCTCAAAAGCGTCATCGATCTCGGCCCCGAGAAGCTCGAGTTGCTCGTGGACGCCATTGCCGACACACGCGGCGAGAACCAGGGCTACATTGTGACCTGGAACGTCATCACCGAAAAGCTCCGCACTGAAAAGGCCATGGCGACCATCAAGTCCATGGTCGAGAACGCCCCGGTGAACATCCTCATGGCCGACCGCGACCTCAAGCTCACGTTCATGAATCCCTCGAGCGTGAGCACGCTCAAGACCATCGAACGGCTCCTCCCAAAACCTGTCGATCAACTCCTCGGCCAAAGCATCGACATTTTCCACAAGGCTCCCGAGATGCAGCGCCGGCTCCTCGCCGACGACCGCAACCTGCCCCACAGGGCGAAGATCCGGCTGGGCGAGGAGACCCTCGATCTCCTCGTGTCCGCCATTTACGACGATGCCAAGAACTACATCGGCCCCATGGTCACCTGGAGCGTCATCTCCGAAAAGGTGAACCTCGTGAACACCCTCGACGAGACGAGCTCCCTGCTCAATGCGGCGAGCACCACGCTCTCCCAAACCGCGCAAGAACTGCAGGCGAGTTCCTCCAAGGCGAGCACCGACACGGGTGCCGTGGCCGCGGCCTCCGAGGAGGTCTCCCGCGGGGTCCAAGCCGTATCGACCAACATGGAGGAAATGGCGGCCTCCATCCGTGAAATCGCGCGCTCCTGCTCCGAGGCGGCGACCATGTCCAACGAGTCGCTGCAGCGCGCCTCGGAGACCAATCAAACCATTGCCAAACTGGGCATGAGCTCACAGGAAATCGGCAACGTCATCAAAGTCATCTCGAGCATCGCGCAGCAAACCAACCTCCTCGCCCTCAATGCGACGATCGAAGCCGCCCGCGCAGGCGAGGCCGGTCGTGGATTCGCGGTGGTGGCAAACGAGGTCAAGGAGTTGGCCAAGCAAACCGCTCGCGCCACCGAAGACATCACCACGAAGATCTCCGCCCTCCAGAAGGACTCCGGCGCCGCAGTGGAAGCCATTGGAAGCATCTCGAAGAACATCGAGCAGCTCAACCGCATCAATTCCACCATCGCCGCGGCGGTGGAGGAACAAAACGCCACGACCAAGGAAGTTGCGCGCGTGGTGCAGGAGTCCGCCCGGGGCGTCACCGACATCGCCGTCAACGTCAAGACCATCTCGAAGAGCGTTGAGCAGACCAGCGCGAGTTCGCAGGGTACGCTCACATCGGCTCTCGACCTGTCCAAGCTCGCAGAGAAGCTCAAGGGTCTCGTTTCCTCGATAAAGATCTGAGTCCCGTCCCTCGCGAAGGAATCCTCTTGGCTGCCCTGCTCATCGCCTCCGACTCCGTCGTGTTTCGTGCGTTCGTCCGGGAGAGGCTCGCGGCCGCGGGCCTCTCCGAGGGGGGCGAGATTTTCGTGGCGGCCACCGATCGCATCCTGCTCGAAAAGCTCGAGCAGCATTCCATGGCTGGACTCGTCATCGACGGCCAACCCAGCGAAGCATTCCCGGATTTCGATGGGACTCTCTCCACGGTGCGCCAACGATTCCCTGGGGTGCGAATCCTTGTGGCAGGAGGCGCCTCCCGAGTTCCAGGCGTCGACGAAGCTCCCCGCCCACCCGTGGATGCGGCTGAGCCAGCTCAACGCGAAGAGTTCGCGCGCAAGCTCGTGGGCTGGTTCTCCGGCTCCCACGGTTTAGCTATCCAAGCACGGACACTCGGTGCCGCGGCCGTGGGAGCGGCTGCGACGCCCGGCAAGCACTCGCATCCCCATGCGAAGGACCATGCGAAGGACCATGCGATGGCAGCGGCGGCCAAGACGGCCACGCCTATCGATTGGCCCATCAATGACCTCTTCGGCTTCACGCCGAAGGTCCTCGTCATCGGTTCGTCCACGGGAGGACCCGCCGCCCTGGAGCGATTTTTCTCGCACATGCGCCCCCGGGTGAACGTTCCCATCCTCGTGGTGCAACACATGCCGCCGGACTTCACCCGGCTTCTCGCCGAGAGGATAGAGGCAATCAGCGGTTTGCCTTCGGTGGAGGGGAAGTCGGGAATGGTCGTGAAGCCGGGGCACGTCATTGTCGCTCCAGGCGACTTCCACATGACCGTAACGCGTCTGTCTCCGCGCGAAGCTGGAAACGAAGGCGAGATTACGGTCGTCCTCGATCAACGGCCGTTGATCAACAGCGTCCGTCCAGCGGTCGACCCGCTTTTCGAAACGGCCACAGGCCTTTGGGGCCGATCCACGCTGGCGCTCGTGTTCACCGGCATGGGAGAGGACGGCAAGCAAGGAGCCTTGGCGGTGCGCGCCGCGGGAGGCGTCGTGGGAATCCAAGATGCGGCCTCCTGCACGGTGTGGGGAATGCCGCGCGCCGTATATGAGGCGCGCGCTTGCGACGTCATCGGAACGCCAGACGAACTCGGCGCGATTTGCGCGCGGCTAGCAAGGCCCATCATCCGCTAAACCAATGGAGAGTGGAGAAAGCGTGAACAAGGAAATCCTTCAGTACTTCGCCGCCTACATCTCCCGGGAAATCGGCATCCAATACCAGGACGCCGACCTCTACCAATTGGAAACCCGCCTCCAGAGCTTCATCCGTTTGAAAGGGCATGCTTCCGTGGAAGTCCTCCATGGGCTCTTCGCCTCCGGACGCGTGCCACCGCGCGAAGCCAAGGAGTTCCTCGAGCTCGCCACTAACAACGAAACCTCGTTTTTCCGCGACGCATCGCTCTTCCGTGCCCTGCGCGAGGAACTCCTGCCGCTGCTGCGCGGCGAGGTTTCTCCGGGCTCGACCTTGCGCATTTGGAGCGCCGCTTCGAGCACGGGGCAGGAGGCGTACTCCGTGGCCATGACCATCGAGGAATTCGGCCAGCTGCAGTCGCTCGATTACATCATCGCGTGCACCGACTTCAACGAGGCGGTTCTCAATCGCGCCAGGGAGGGCATCTACAACGCCCTCGAGGTGGGGCGGGGCCTCACGCCCGAACTTCTGTCGCGTTACTTCGTCAAGGAAGCCGGTGGTCAGGGCGCCATGGGCGAGAGTTGGCGGGTCTCGTCCAAACTCAGGTCGCGCATGACGTTCACCCAAGCCAATCTCCTCGAGCCGTTCCCTTCGGGAGAGCCCTACCAACTGGTGTTCCTGCGAAACATGCTCATCTACCAGGGCGTGCCCAACCGCCGCGAGATCATCGGCAGGGTGAAGGACAAAATGGCGTCCGGAGGTTACCTCGTACTCGGCGCCACCGAAAACCTCATCGGCATCGACGAGGGAGCGTTCACGCAACTCACGCTCGGTGGCGCCGTCTTCTACAGGAAGAATTGATCCGTGGCACAGAGCGGCGCGACCGGGCTCGGTGCCATTGGACGCCGTTGGCTCGTAGGTTTTCTCTCGGAACGCACGGGCGTGCCTCAAAAATTCTTCCAGTACGCGGCCGCGCGTGCTTTGGAAGGTGTCTCCGCGGACTCAGGCGCGGACGCGAGCGCACAGGCGGACATGCGCGTGGGCCCAGCGGCTCTCCCATCGAAGCGGGTCCTCGCTCTCATCGAAGAACGTTGCCCTAGGCTGCACGCGGAGTTAGCTGACCTCTCGCTCGAAGCGCGCACGGCCTCGCTCGGTCAAGTCCACCGCGCGCTCCTGCGCGACGGGCGCACGGTCGCGGTGAAAATCCGATACCCTGGCATCGAGTCGCGCGTGCGCCGCGACCTCTCGCTCCTGCTGTCCGCCGCGCGCCTCGGTCCACCCGGCCGGGCGGGGTTCGACGCGCCGGCCTATGGTCGTTACCTCAAGGACTCGCTCGAGGGAGAACTCGACTACGCGCGCGAGGCCTCCCACCTCCGCATGGCCCGCGCCTTCGCCGCGCGCGAGGGTTTCGGACTGACTATCCCCGCTCCCCATGATGACTTTTCGGCCGATGGGCTCTTAGTCATGGACTGGGTCGAGTTCCGAGAGGCGACCCATGGGGCGCGTTGGAGCGCCGAGAGGAGACGCGCGTTCCTCGAGGAAGTCTTCGGCTTCCTGTTCGCTTTCGCGTTCGTGGAGGGTCGGCTCTACCCCGACGTGCATCCTGGCAACGTGGGCTTGGCGGGCGATGGGAGCACTTGCCTGCTCGATTTCGGCGTCCTTGAGTCGTTGTCGCCCGACGCAGCCGCCGCCCTGCGTGGCCTGCTGCGCACCCTGCTCGAGCAACGCGCCAGTCCCCTGTTCCCTTATTTCGAGCGCATGGGGTTCGACCCCACCTCCCGGGCCGCGCTTGCTCCGCGACTCCCCGCGGTCTGCGAGGCCGCTTTGGCTGCGGCGCGCGGGCCGAGCCTCGCGCTGACCGACGACTTCGACGTGGGCGCACGCGTGCGGGCCGTGCTCGCCGAGGAGTCCTGGACGTTCCGCATGGCGGGTCCTCCCTGGTTCTTCGGGGTCATGCGCCTGCTTGGTTACGTTTGCGCCCTCTCGCGCGCGCTCGACGCGCCATGGGACCTTCGCGGAGCCCTCCTTTCGGGGCTCGATCGCGCCGAGCGGAGCCGCACGGCTCCCGAATGGCACGCGCCTTTCCCCGAGGGGATGACGCGCACCGATGCCCGCATCGACGCCGGACTAGGAGGAATCGCCCGTGTGCTGCGAGTGGAACTCGCCCGCCAGGGCCGGGTGGTCGTGGAAGTCGAGCTGCCCGCTCGCGCGGTGTTCCGTTTGGAGGACCTGCTGTCGGACGAGGTCACATCCCACATCCTTTCCACAGGCCGCACGGTGGAGGCCGTTAAGGCGCGCGTCCTCGCCGGAGCGTTGTTGCCCGGCATCGTCCTGCAGGAATCCCTCCCCCAGGGAACCCTCACGCTCGAGCTCAAATAGGGGCTCGATCTCCTAGGGCGAGAGCGACCTTCACCCGACGTCGACCCAGACGATGCCATCGTCTTGTGCGATGCCGTTGGCGTCAAAGGCGGGAGCGAATTGCGGCGCAGCGGAGGACACAAGGGGAACCACGTCGGGGGGGGGCTTTTGCGCTTCTGGCTGCACAACACCGAGCCTTTCGAGCAGACGGCCCACGTCGAGAACAGTGGCGAGGGTTCCACCCAAATCAAGACACCCCGCGAAGTCCCCACGGGCGAGCGAGGTGTCGAGCGGCGCCTCCGACGCGCGGTACTCACCGATGCTGCCGACAACGAGCGCGGCATGGCGGCCGAGATGCTCGACCACAATGAGATTGAGCACCGTCTGCGCGGCAAGCCACGCCTTGGCGTCGAATCCGCGCGCCACCGTGGGCACGAGGCTTTTCTCCAAGAGAATAATGGGGAGGGTTTCACCCCTGTAAACCATGACTGGCGACCCGAACTGGAAGCGCACCTGCGACGCCGGGACCTCCTCGAGTCGGAAGACGTGCGGCACGTCGATGGCGAAGGAGGCCTGCCCGCTGAGGGTAAAAGTAAGGATCTCGCGAAAGGATAGAGCCGACGCGGCCCTGCCAGTCTCGGCCATGCCAGTCTCGGCCATGCCGGGCGCGGTCTTCGCGCTCGCGGACAGGGCCGCCTCAAGACCGGCGGGAGTCTCGCCCGCGCCCTCCCGATAGGCGTGCTTGTCAGGCTGCGTGATACCGAAGGTGCTTGCAAGCCCTTCGATGTCGAACACCGGGCACACACCGTCGACCCCGAGGAACGTGGCGCCGAGGTAGACCTTCATGTGGGCGAGGTGCGCAGGAAGGGGCTTGACGACGATTTCCTCGGTGTCGACGATGCTGTCGACGAGGACCGCGAACACCGCCGACTCTCCCCGCAGCACCACGACGTGAAGCTCGTCGTGTTCGCCTATCTCCTCCAACTTCAGGGCGGGCCTGCCACCAATGGCGCTGCGCAGGTCCACGAGCGAAAGCAGGAGCCCACGCGAACGGAACACGAGCGAGCCCCGGAACTCCTCTATGGCCTCGCGCCGGTGCGTTGCGTCGACGACGCGCACGCCCTCGATGTTGGCCTGAGGCAGGGCGAAGGTGTGGCCCGCGGCCTCCACCATGAGCGCGTTGAGGATGCGCACGCCCTTGGCTTCCGGGACGACGAGCGTGAACGAGGTGCCCTCGCCGGGGCGCGTGTCGATGGAGATGCGGCCACCTAGCCCCTCGATGGTGGAGCGGACGAAATCCATGCCCACGCCGCGGCCCGACACATCGGTAACGGCAGCGGCTGTGGAAAAACCGGGCTCGAAGACGAATGCGACGATGCGTTCGGCCGACATGGTGGCGACTTGGGCCGCCGTGGCAAGCCCTTTCTCGACGACCTTCTCGGCGATACGCGCGGCGTCGATGCCACGTCCATCGTCGGAGAGCACGAGCCGGAGCTCCTCCTCGGCCGCGGTGGCGCGGATGCGGACCACTCCCCGCGGCGGCTTGCCTTTGGCGACGCGATCAGTGGGCGACTCGAGTCCGTGATCGAGGCTATTGCGCAGCAGGTGCACCAGGCAGTCGCCGAGCGTAGAGGACACCGAGCTGTCGACGAGGAGTTCATCGCCGCCGGTCTCGAGATCGACTTCTTTACCGAGCTGCACCGTGAGATCGCGAATGGTGCGGGGAAAGCCGCGCCACAGGTTGCCCACGGGAACCTTGCGCATCAACTCCACGGTGGAATGCATGCGGGAGTTGGTCTTGTACATCTCATCAAGGAGCTCGGCGAGGAGCGTCACGTGACGGTTCCCCGGCAACTCGCTTTCGATGGCCTTCACAACGCGGTTGACCATGTTGCGAAGCACGGTGTTCTCGCCGGCGAGTTCGATGAATTCGTCGAGGACCGTCGTCGGGACGCGGATGGTCTCACCTTTGGCGTCGACCTTGGACTTGCCACCCTTGGCTGCATCCTTTGGCTTGTTCCCATTCCCGCGGTTCGCATCACGCGGGGCGTCCGCCGCAGACTCGTCGCGACTCCCACGCGGAGGTGGAGCGAGAGCATCGAGCGAGCTGAGCAAGGCGCTGATGTCGGTTTCCGTCTCCGTGCGCTTGCGCATGGCCCACACGCAGTCCTGCAGGCCATCGGCCACCTTCACCACATAACTCGTCAAGCTCCCGCGCGCTTGCGCGGAGGCGTCCTCTCCGAGCGAGCGCAGGACGTCCTCGGCCTTGTGGCAAAGTCCCACGGCAACTTGGCTTCCGAGCAATCCGAAGAGCGACCGCAGTTGGGCGACGCGCTGCGCCGCGTCGTTGGCGCGTTCCTCGAGGACCTCGACGGGACAGGTTTCGACGTTGAGGAGGCTTTGCAGGAGGGCGTCCACCGCGCGCTCAGCTTCGTCGACGCGGGTTTGATCCACGAGGCGGACGTACTCGAGCTCGCGCAAGCGCGACGCGAGCTCGCGCCTCACGATTCCCTGCAGGTTGGCGAAGTCGAACGGCTTGTCGATGAACGCGCTAACCTTGAGCTCCTCCCCCATGCTCCGCATCTCGTCGGTGACGTAACCGGAGAGGAACAGGAAAGGAACATCGGGCAGGAGCTCGAACGTCTTCACGCGGAAGGCCACGCCGTTCATGCTCGGCATGTTGTAGTCCGAAAGGACGAGGCTCACCGCCTCACGGTTGGCCTCGATGTATCCGACCGCCTCGATGGCCGACGTGAAGCAAACCGCGTGGCCG
>JBIKVI010000165.1:0-9735 GCA_044356935.1 Silvanigrellaceae bacterium
GCTCGCGGAGCAATGGAAAGTGACCGGGAAGCGAGATCGCGGGGGCGGACTCAAGGCGGGCTGCGCATTCGTCTCGAAGATGCAGCCCAAGCCATGGAGGATTTCATATTCGCGCCCATGGTGGGCCTCGTGCAGGCCGGCAATCCCCTGGAGGGCATCGAGAACGCCGCAGGCGACTTCGTACCTTTCCCGTCGGTAGGGCGCCGGAGCGATGCTTCGCGCTTCTTTTCGGTGAGCGTCGAGGGCTACAGCATGATGAACGTCGGCTTCATGCCGGGCGATGTCCTGCTTGTGGAGTCGGCCAGCGGTGCGCGCAATGGCGACATCGTGCTGGCAGCCGTTCAGGCGCACGAAGTTACCGTGAAGCGCTTCGCCATGCGCGGTTCTCACCTGTACCGCAATTCGTTTGAGAGCCTGCCCAAAGAGGATTTCTCGCTACAACGGATTCCTCCAGCTCTTTTGGTACCTGAGAATCCCGATTTCGAGCCCATTCCCTTCGGATTGTCGGAGTCCGATCGGGTTCTGGGCTTGGTGCGTTCTTTGTACCGAAAAGAAATCGTCTGAACTGGTCTACAAGACTGCACCTGCGTCCCAAGAATCCATTGAAGCGCGAACTTCTTTCGTGCCGGTCCGCTTTCTGACCACACGAGTGCCAGAAACAGGCCGGTTCCCTGCCCGACTTTGCTTCACATCCTTGTGGGGTTACCCCATGGGAATTGCTTGCTCACGCAGGAGTTCTCCATGCAAAACGCCCTTCCCGTCTGCCCACTACGGAATAAATTGCCCCGAAACATAGAGGGTCCTTGCACGCCTTGCGAGTCCACGAACGTGATCCGCAAGGGGTTCTTCTTGCGTCCCAACGGCCGCACCCGTGTTCAGCGCTATCAATGTAAGCACTGTCGAGGGCGATTTTCCGAACGCACTTTGCTGCCTGAGTACCGGCAGAGGAAGCCGCGAGCCAACGACATGATACGCAAAATGCTCCTTTCGGGGGTGTCACAGCGCCGCACGGCCTTCAATCTCGGGGTGAGCCGCATCACGGTGGCACGCCGCATTCCTTGGTTCGCTCGCCTCGCACGGGAAGCCAACGCGCGTCACAGAGCTGGGCTCGGCGAGCGCGAAGTCCTCATGTTCGACGAGCTCATCACCTTTGAGCATTCGAGCCTCAAGCAGGTGAGCGTGCCTGTGGTGGTCGATGAAGAAACGCAATCCATTCTCGCGGTCGGGGTGGCACGCATCCCCTGCAGCGGTCCCAACGCCGAAAGAGCGCGCGAAAAGTATGGCCCAAGGCCCTCCGAAGTGCCGCAGGTGCTCCGGCGTATCCTCAGCGAGGTCGAGCCCACGGCGGGGGCCACGGGCATCGTGAAAACCGACCAAGCCAAGGAGTATCCCCGCGCCCTGCGCGACGTCTTCCCCAAGCGCGACCATGTCGCATTTCCGAGCCGAGCAGCCTGCGTGGTGGGTCAGGGCGAGATGAAGGAGGGGGGATTCGACCCTTTGTTCATGCTGAATCATGCCTATGCAATGATTCGAGACAATCTCTGCACCCTGCGCAGGGCCACCTGGTGCACGACAAAACGCCTCGACAGACTCCACGACCTGCTCGACATGTATGCATGGTGGCACAACGGCACCCTGCTGCCGAAACGACAGGCGGAAAAGGAAACACGGCGGCGCAATCGGCAGCGCAAACGCCTCGCCGCGCTCGAGGCGCAATCAAGTTGACCAGTTCAGAGATTGGGGCATTACCATACATTTGACTGGAGATAGATTCTTCGTTAAACGAGGAGGAGGCGAAAAGCCATCCTCTTCGCCACGTCTATCCTGTCCATTGTATGGGTGTCACCATGTTTGCGTCTGCCGTGTCATCGCCGTTGGCTTTTCCTCTTCCTGCGTCTCGCCTGCAGCAGGGCCGCCGAGACATTCTACGCGGTGAACCCCAGTACGAATCTGGGGGTGGTGTGCACGTGTTGCGCTCCCATTCCCCCATCCGCCTGCCTTTGAGGGGCGCGCCTGCGCTTTCCTTTCCGCTCAGGCGCTATGCCGAAGCGCTTGCCCTGCTCGCGGCGCAGGCGGAGGCCTTTGCCGCGGGCCGGAGTGCTTCTCCTTCCGCGGTCCTCCCTTCGCTCATCGCGTGGATTTTTTCCCCCGACGACGTGGTGCGTCTGCACGCAGCCGCTCTCGAGTCCCACGGCCTCCCTCTCGAGAGCGTGCTTTTCCTCGAGAGCCGGGCGCCCGCCGCCACGCTTCAAAGTGTGTGCGAACTCGATGCCGTTCGTGCCGTCGTCGTCGAAGGGCGCCCCACTCCCGGAGCTCTGCGCACCGCCTACCGCTGGACCAAGCCGGCCTCCGCCGCAGGTGTGTTTAAGGCAGACGTCATGGAGAGCTTTCCACGCGACAAGCTCGTGGTCTTCCTCGACTGACCTTCGATGGACTCTACTGACGTTTGCGCACTTGCGAAGGGAGGTCTTTTCCGTGTTTCATCCTCGGCGTCGCCCTCGCGACGTGTTTCCCACCGTGTTCGTTCCGCGTCCGCGTCTGCTCGCCCACGAGCAGGATATTTATAGGCACGTGTTCGTCGTCGCCTTGGGAGACGACCCCGACGCCCTTCATGCGGCGCGCACCCTTGCCGAGAGCCTGTCGGATGCCGTGAGGCGCCCCGCGCCCCGCCTTTACGTGGCCTCGCTCCTGCGGACGTGGGCGTTCTTTGGCGATGCCGAGCACCTGCGGCATCGTGCCGGTGAGGCGTGGCGTTCCTGCCCGGCCGGAACGGTGTCGCATGTGGTCGTTTCGGGCCATCTCCTGCGCGGCTTCGTGTTCGCCCGGCTAGCGCCCCATGCCGGTGGCGTCGTTTTCGCTACGGCCTTCGATCTCGCTTATCGCCGCTTCTGCGCCTCGCTCACATGGGCGCAATGGCTTCAGGGTATGCAGGCTTTCCTCGACGTGCTTGTGCTTGGCAAGGGTCCACGTGCCGATGCCTCACGCGCGCTCGAGCGTATGGTCGCCCGCTTGAGCGATCTGCGCGTACCGGCGCCAGGGGCTTTTCCCGAAGGCCTGCCCGTGTCCGATCTCGAACGCCGCTTTGGGCGTCTGCCCACCCTCCTTTGGCGCCTTTGGGCCGAAGGCGATGCCGCCCTCGAAACTCCCCTGGAGGAAGGAGGATGGGGTGCCGCGCAGGAAGGGGCGGGTGTGGACGTCCGCGCCACACTGGGAGGTTTGGCCGGCTTACCCGCGCTTCGAAGCTATGAAGAGCGTCTCTATGCGCCCGCCTGCGCCACGCGCAGTGAAGACATGGAAGACTACCGCGCCCAGCCATCGCTTCCCTTGGAGCGGCTGGGGGCGATGGTCGCCGACACCGTGTTCGCGTGCGTGGAGCGCATCGCCGCCTTAGCCTCGCCGGGGGAACGCCTTGGGCTCAAGGATTTCCAGCTGGAGGTGACCTTCGACGCGGGCGAGCCACTCGTGCGCAACGTGGAGCTTGCCTATGCCATCTTCGAGCGCACGGCGCACACCGAGGCTATTGTGGCGCGCGTGGGGGAAGGGCTACCGCGCGGTCCCGCTGAGCTTCCCTGCGCCCACGAGCCTTCTTTCCACGTGTATGTGCACCGGGTCGAGGGCGTGCGTGTCGTTCCCACGGCCATCGCGCACCGGGAGGAGGGCACCCGTTCCCTTTTCGCCGAGGCGTCGGCCTGGAGCGGGGAGGGCAGCTCACCGCTGTGCGACGTCCACGAGCGCATCCGTGTGAAGGACAAGGCGTTGCCACGCACCTTAGGCGTATCGGAGAGCCTCGATCCTTTGGCCTCGGCGTGCGAGCGGGAGCCCTCGTCGCTGGGCGCCCCCTCCGGCCCCGAGCGAGAGGAGACGTCCCCTTTGTTTCGTTACGTGCATGGCACGCGTCCGCTGCAGATCCTTAAGGAGCCCCTTTCCTTTCGGCGCGGATCGCTGCAGGGCCTGGCTCTGCGCTTCCTCGAGGCTGTGGGGGAGTGGGATTATTTCCTCGGCCTCGCGGGGCGTCCCGACGCGCTCCTCTGGCTGCGCGCGCCCCGATCCGAACGGGAACTTCCCGCGCCCGAGCGTTGCCTGACCCTCATGGGTGTCTTCGAGTCCGACGCCTTCTTCGCGCGGGCGGCGGCCGCGCACGTGCTGCCCACATGACGCCCACCGCGCATGTCTGGCTCGCGCAATCGTGTTTTTCCTTTCTGCGAGGGGCCTCCACGCCACGCGAACTCGTGCGGGCTGCTTCGCGTCGGGGGTACGCGGGGGTGTGCTTGTCGGACTTCGACGGCGTCTACGGCCTCGTCCAAGGGCACCTCGCTGCGCGCCGCTTGGCCGAAGGTGTCGCCGCACGTGCGCGTGGAGAGTCCACAGACGATCCCGACGACGCCCTCGAAGGGGGGGCTCCTCCCGCGGCCGTGCGTTTGTTCCATGGAGCGCAGGTCGCTTTCGATCTCCCTGGCTTCGAGAGTTTCCTTCAACCTGACGGTCGTACCTACACGGGCGGCCTCGAGGCTCCCGTGTTCCTGCAGAACCGCTTGGCGTTGGTGGCCCGCTCGCGCGCGGGCTACGCGTCCATCAATCGGCTGCTTGCCTATGTGCATCGGGAGGGCAAACAGGCGCTTCCTCTGCGGCCCGATGACGACGAGGCCCCCTGGCCCGCGCCCGAAGGCGTGTGGGCCATCCTGCCGTGCCGCGGGGCGAGCCAACTCTTTTGCAATAACCAGACGCGTCTGTTTTCCCTTTGGCTTGGACACGTCGAACACCTGCGTCGGCGTTGGGGCGATGCGCTCCACCTCGCCGCCACGCCTCCCTCTATCGCGCCGGAGCACAACGCGTTGGCCAACCACCTGCGTGCGCAGGAGGTGCTAGGCATCCCGCTCCTGGCCACCGACGACGTCTTCTTCCACGCCGCCGCGCGCAAGGAACTCCACGATCTCGTGACCGCCGTGAGCCGCAACGAGCCCCTCGACACGTGCCGCTGGGCCCAGTTTGCCAACGCAGAGCGGACCTTTCACGCGCCCGCTTACCTCGAGGCCTTCTGCCGCCGATCGGCCCCCCTGCGCGCGGCCTTTGACGCCAACGCGCGCCTGGCCGAGGGTGTTTCCTTCTGCCTGTCGGAGCTCACCTATCGTTATCCGCGGGAGTTCATCCCGCCTGAGCACACCTCGCAGTCGTTCCTCGAGCACCTCGTGCGCGAGGCCTGCCGAGCGCGTTACGGCGAGGTCGTGCCCACGGCCGTGGCCGAGCTCCTGGTCAAGGAACTCGACCTCGTAGAGGAGCTCGGCTACGCCGACTACTTCCTCACCGTGTGGGACATCGTGCGTTTCGCCCGCTCGCAAGGAATCCTTTGCCAGGGGCGCGGTTCAGCGGCCAATTCGGCGGTTTGTTTCCTTCTCGGGGTCACGGCCCTCGATCCCGAGGCCTTCGATCTCGTTTTCGAACGCTTCATCAGCCGCGAGCGGGGCGAGCCGCCCGATATCGACGTCGACTTCGAGCACGAGCGCCGCGAGGAGGTCATCCAGTACATCTACGCACGCTACGGCCGCAAGCGTGCGGCCATGGTGGCCAACGTCATCACCTTCCGCAAGCGTGGCGCCTTGCGCGCCGTGGGCAAGGCCCTCGGATTCTCCGACAAGGATCTCTCCACGGTGCATTCCGTGCTCGTCGATCGCTTCGCCGGAATGCGCCCGCTCGCCGAGATCCTCTCCGAGGGCATCGCCCGCTTGCCCTTGGACGTGCGCGCCGACGCCGCGCGCGTGGGCGAACGCTGGGCGCGCCTGGCCGGCGAGCTCATCGGGTTTCCTCGTCACTTGGGTCTTCATTCTGGCGGATTCGTCCTGTCCCACGAACCGCTCTCCGACATCGTTCCCGTGGAACCGGCAACAATGGAAGGGCGCAGCGTCATCCAATGGAACAAGGACGACATCGAGGCCTTGGGCCTGTTCAAAGTCGACGTCCTCGCCCTTGGCATGCTCACGGCCCTGCGCAAGACCTTCGCGGCCCTGGACGCCCACAGGCTGCGCGTGCCCGGCACCGCCACACCCGTGGGGCTGGCCACCCTGCCACAAAACTGCCCCAAGACGTTCGCCATGATTCGAGCGGCCGACACCACCGGCGTCTTCCAAATCGAGAGCCGCGCCCAGATGTCCATGCTCCCGCGCCTAAAGCCCCGCGTGTTCTACGATCTCGTCATCGAGGTGGCCATCGTGCGGCCCGGTCCCATCGTCGGCAAAATGGTCCACCCCTATCTCAAGCGGCGCATGGGACAGGAGAAGGTGGAGTATCCCGATCCTCGGCTGGTTCCCATCCTCAAAAAAACCCTCGGCGTGCCCATTTTTCAAGAGCAGGTCATGCGCATCGCCGTGGCCGTGGGTAACTTCACGCCCGGAGAGGCCGACGAGCTCCGGCGCTCCATGGGGGCATGGAAGTTCAAAGGCACCGTGGCTCGCTTCGAGGAGAAGCTTCTCGGCGGCATGAAGAGCAACGGCATTCCCGACGCCTTCGCCAAAGCTATCCTCGAGCAAATCCAAGGCTTCTCCGAATACGGGTTCCCCGAGTCGCACGCGGTGAGCTTTGCGCTCCTGGCTTACGCCTCGAGTTGGTTGAAGGCGCATTATCCCGTGTACTTCCTCTGCGGCCTGCTCAACTCCCAACCTCTCGGGTTCTATTCGGTGCACAGTCTTTTGCAGGAGTCGAGCCACAAGGGGCAAACCCATCTGCCTCCTTGCATCGCTCACTCCGGGTGGGATTCCCACGTGGTGGCCGATCCGCGCGGACGTCCTGGCGCGCCCAGCACCACGCTTCGCCTCGGATTGCGGCTTGTTTCGGGCGTGTGCGAGGAGCGGGCGCGCGTGTTCGTCGAGAAGCGTGCGTTCCTCCCGGACTGCGCCGGCTTCGACGCCTACGTGGATCTGTTCCTTTCGTGTTTCTCTTCGCAGGAACAAATTCCGCTCGTCATGGGGGGCGTGTTCCACTCTTTCGATTCCGATAGGCGTGCGGTGCTCTGGCACGTCCTCGCACAGCCATCGCCGCTGCGTCCCGATGCGCCCGTGCGGCGCTTCGCGCCCAAGGAGTCGCTTTTGGAGGCTTGGGACGTCCTGCGCGACGACACCCGCTCCCTGGGCACCTCGCTCGGGCCGCATGCCATGCACCTCATCAAGCGCATCGCCTGGCCCTTCGCCGTGCCCGTGGAGTCGCTCGTCACGGCTCGGGAACTCGCAAAGCTGCCCGACCGGGCTACCGTCACCGTGGCGGGACTCGCTCTTGTCCGGCAGATGCCTCCCACTGCCAAAGGCATGATGTTCATCACCCTGGAAGACGAAACCGGCACCATGAATCTCGTGCTCCAGCCGCAGGTTTCGCAGGCCCATCGTGCGGAACTGGTGGCCGGCGATCTCCAATGCGTCACCGCGCGCGCACAGGCCAACGGAACAGCCAGGACGCTCCTTGTTACGAAGGTGCACCCTTTGGCTGCTCTCAAGCGCGGCAAAGAGTCTCTGCCACCTCCTCCTCCCACGCCGCGTGAGCCGGCAAATGTTCCGGTGGACCCTGATGCTAGGCGACGCTGAGAAGAATTAGGCCTCGGTGGCCATTTCCAGATGGCCCACGCCGCGGTCGTGCTCCCTGTCCATCTCGTACTTGGGATCGTAGGCGTGCAGGCCCCGCTGCGCGGATGCCGGAGCGGCCACCGTCCGCTCGCCGCTTTGCGCCGCGTTGGCGTCAGCCACTCGCGCCTCGCTTGCGAAACGCTTGAGCGATGAAGGGAGCTTCGCGGCGAAGGACTCGAGCCGTGAGCGCGCGTCGTCGAGATCCTCTACGACATTGAACGCGTCGCGCAGGGCCTTGGTTCCGGGAAAGCCCTTGGCGTACCACAGGAGGTGCTTGCGCATGAGCACGGCCGCAGTGCGCCCCTTGCCGTAGTGCGCCTCGTGCAATGCGATGTGAGCGAGAACGACCTCGAGCCATTCCGCGAGCGTCGGATTCAGGGGCTGTCCTGCGAGGATTTCCGAGAACACCCAAGGATTTCCTAAGGCACCCCGTGACACCATGACGGCGTCGCATCCGGTCGCCGCGACGAGAGACGATGCGCTCGCGTGGCAGAACACGTCGCCATTGCCGACGATGGGCACGGGAACGGGTACCTCAACGCGTTCGCTCGCCGCCGCGCGCCCTGCCTCCACGCCGCGTCGGATGCCGGCGAAGTCGACTGGCGTGTCATACCCTTCCGAGCGCGTCCGGCCGTGGATGGTCACCATGTCGACGGCTCCAAGTACGCCATTCCGGGTGGTCAGTTCGACGTTGACCTCCTCGCGTGTATAGCCCAGTCGGTATTTGATGGAGAGGGGAAGAAGCGTGGCCGCTCGGGCGCGTGCCACCGTCTCAACGAGACGAGGTTGGTCGCGTAGAAAGGCGCTGCCACAGCCCGCTCCCACGACCTTGCGAACGGGACAACCCATGTTGATGTCGATGGTGCTGAAGCCCTGCGAAGCAAGGACGCCCACGGCCTCTTCGACCTCGGCGGCGCTTGGGCCCGTGACTTGGACGCCCAGGATTTTTTCGTCGGGATGGCGAGCCATCATCTCGAAAGTCCGGCGATTGCGGTAACGGATGGCCGTCGCCGAAAGCATTTCCACATACGTGAGGCCAGCGCCGAGCTCCTGGCAAATGCGGCGGAAGGGCACGTCGGACACCCCCGCGAGAGGCGCGAGCAGCACGCGGTTGGGAATCTCCAGCGCGCCAATGCGCAGTGGGGCGTCGAAGCGGAAGCCGGAGAGCGTCATGGTTGCCTCGTGGAAGGGGGCGGGCTGGGTGGCGTAGAATCGAGCTGGCCTGGGTTCAACGCCCATGTCTGAGCGATGAAGCCGAGAGGATCAAGACATGCACACAAGTATCGCACCCTTCAAGCCCCGACGTTCCCGCCGGGAGAAGGCTACGAGGGTCCGCGACGCAGGGGAGAACGCCTCGACCTCACTACTCTTGAGAGGGGTCCTCGTTGGGGTGGGCGTGTCGATTTGCCTTCTGCCGGCGGGAGCGCGGGCGGGTGACTGGGGCCTTACCGTGGCCTACAACAACCCTGCGGGAGCGAACATTGGTGCCAACCTCATGTATTTGGGGCAGGTATTCGCCTTCGAGGCCGGTGTGGGGGGGGGTAGGAGGGGACTCCCAGGATGGTGACGACGATGGCGATGCGGATTCCGCCAGTGGAGGACTTTGGGGCGATGTGGACGTCAAGATCCTGTTTGGATCCAAGTGGAGACCCTATTTGGAAGCGGGCTTTGGGATGAGGCTCGGTGCCGGAGTCGGGAGTGGAGGGGGAGTTTCCGCCGGTGCCGGAAGCCCTTTCGTGGGTGGGGGGCTGTTGTACTCGGGAAGCCCCCTGCTCTTCTACGTTGCGGGTGACTACAAAATAACGGCCAAGGACGTCTTTCCGGTCGTCGGTTTAGGGGTGAAGTTCTGATGCCTCCCCGACTTGCTCCGTCGGGTAGAGAGCCGCTCGCCCGGCACGCACCCTTCGTAAAGAAACAACACGTTCGAGCAGTTCACCAGGAGAACGTATGCAGAACGCGCCGTCGGCGATGAGCGCGTTCGTCCCCGAGGAGAGCGGACTCGCGATTTCGCCAGGAAGTGCGCCTACGTCGAGGCCAGCGTCGAGCGCAGCCCGAGCGGTGATGAGGCTCCCGCTGCGCAAGGACGCTTCCACAACCAGGACGAAGTCGGCCAAGAGCGCGAGTGTTACGT
>JBIKVI010000166.1:0-9703 GCA_044356935.1 Silvanigrellaceae bacterium
CTCATGTCACAGCCAAGCTGCGTTCGATCGCACGATGGCGCGGCTCGGTACTTGTTAAACCCCTCAGACGAAAGATGACGGACAGTAGGAAGTTCCTCATCACCGCGTCGAGGGCTGTTGGAGGACTTTGAGGGTGCCGCGCAGCTCTGCGGCCTCTTCGCGTGCGGCCGCGAGCTGTGCTCCGAGGGCCTCCCGCGCCGCGCGTTCCTCGGCGGCGCGAGCCTCTGCCTGGGCAGCGCGCTCAGTGGCGCCGCCGAGAGCTTCACGGAGTTCCGCCGCGGCGTGCCGCTCGGCCTCCGCTATTTCGCGCGCGGTAGTAGCCTCCTCGCGTAGCCGGGCGGTCTCGTCCTCGAGGCGTGCGAGTTCGGCGAGGGCCTCGGCCGCCTGCACTCGTTCTTCTTCGAGCTCGCGGGTGACGGCGCGTGTGGCGTCCGCGCGAGCGGCGGCGAGGGCGGCGGTCCAGAGCGTGTCCAGCATCCGCATGCTCTGGGCTCCCAGCCCTTCGGGGACGGGCACGGGGGTACTCGCTCGCCCAGCGCGCCGTGCATCCTTCCACTCGCGCAAAAGCGGCGCAAGGGTCGAAAAAGAGCCCCGGCCGCCGAGGGCCTGCCGGAGGGCGGCGTTGGTGAGGGCGTGTTCATCGAACCCCTGGGCGAGGAGGGTGTCACAGGCTTGAAAAACGGTGGTTTTGTCGAGGGTCATGGCCGCGCCTCTTGTAACAAAGCGGATTTTGTAACATACAATACAATTTGTAATATTATTAATTATGTTATCGAATTCAAATATGAATGCGACGGCTACTTGAACGTCGCTCCTTCGAATCCGCTTCTGCGCCGGCCATTCTCCGCGCCGCTGCCGACCGAAGAGGAATTGGCGGAGATTTTCTGAGCGCCGATTCAAGCGGCGTTCAGGGGCCGTGGGCGGGTCAGCTCAATGTTGGAAAACCTGTCAGCGGACCGTATGAATTTCACTCTGGAATAATGTTGGAAGTCACAGCCGGATAGGGAGGCCGGCAGGTCGTGGCGATAAGAACAGGGAAAGGGTGAGCGAGCATGGCCCATGCAGATACGATTCCCGCCCGCCGGCAGAGGCCGGCGCGAACTTTCGTGGTCACGGACGGCGCAGCTCATGCCAGAATATCATGCGCTTGTTTGAGGTTTAGGGCACAGGTCTCTCGGAGCCTGAGCCTGAGCCTGAGCTTGAGCTTGGTGTTGCCTCAGGCGCGGGGGACTGCGGTGCGGCGGACGTCGTCCCAACTTCCTTCACACGTATCACCACCCGCCTATTTCGGGCCTGGTTCTCTGGCAAGGGTTGCCCTGTCTCATCCCGATTAGGGACGATTGGGTGTGTGTCCGCGAATCCGGTGGCGGCCAGCAGCGTGCGATCGAGCCCGCTCGACTCGAACAGGTTCACGACGCTTGCGGCGCGTGCCGCGCTCAGATCCCAGTTCGAACGGTAGATGCGCCTCACGCGCAAGGGGGCGTCGTCGGTGTGGCCTTCCACAAGGACGCGCAGCCGAGGATCCCTCGTGCGAAGGATGCCCGAAAGAATGAGCAGGCCCTTTTGCGCAGAGTCGCCCACTTCGGCGCTGCCCGATGGAAAAGCCGTCGAGGCATTCATCGTCACGATAATGCCGTCTTCCGTAGACCGGACCTGAAACCCGTCGCCGACGCCAGAATCCTTGAGTTTCTTAAGAAACTCCTCTTCGGCACCTTTTGTTGTGGAAACAACGTTGCCGCCGAAGTAACGAGCAAGCTCCCGCTGAACCTTCACAAAAGAATCGTCATCTTCAAGCTTTGCCATGGCGAAAGAATACATAATGACGAAGAATCCAAACAGCAGTGTCATCATGTCTGCATAGCTTACGAGCCAGGGCTCGCCTTCCTCCCCCTCGTGCTCTTCATGCGCCAAGGGGCGGTGCTTGGCGTGGGCCGTGGCGTTGGCCGGGTGCCCCTCGGAGTGAGACTCGTAGAGGCTCGCCTCGATCTCTTCTCGCGTCTTGGGGGTGGGTTGGGTTGGAGCGCGCGCACTTTTCATGCGGCCTTCTTCCTTTTCACGCGTTCTTTTGGAAGCAGGAAAGAGTTGAGCTTTTCCGTCAGGGCGTGCGAGTTCTTGCGCATAACGATAAGCTTGATTCCCTCCAGGATGATGACGTTCTTAATGCGATGCTCCCGCGCGGCCTCGGCGAGGTTCTCGCCGATAGGAATGATGACGAGGTTCGCGATGGCGATGCCATAGAGAGTCGCGATGAGCGCAATAGACATGGCAGGGCCCACCGTTTTCTCGGCGCCGGGAGCCCCCAGTCCACCAAGCAGGCCAATCATGCCGAGCACCGCGCCCATGAGTCCCATGGCAGGTGGGTATTTGCCGAGCGCCTTGAACCGATTCGCGTCGGCCATGTAGCGCTGAAAAAGGGTTTCCACGCGGCCTTGGACAACGTCGGCCAGTTCTTCGGGAGTCAGCACGTCTTCGATGAGAAGCTGAAGGGCGTCGCGCATAAAAAGATCGGGACAAGCCTCCACCCGTGCCTTGAGCGAAGGATCGTCGGCGCGCACCAGGTCGGCAAATTCCATGAGCATTTCTATGGTTTTGTCGAAGCGCGGATTGCGACCACGAATGGTCCTGTCCCAGAACACCTTGAGCAGCAGGAGGGCTCTGTCGAGCTGGAACGAAATGGCCCCAGCGGCAATGGTTCCTCCTACGACGATAAGGATGCCGTGCACGTCGACAAAACGCATGGGGTCGTTGGTCGACGTGAGCACCGAGGCAAGGAAGACGCCGGCCGCGAGAAGCACCGAGAAGATGGCGAGGAAATTCACTTCACTCTCCTTTACGAGGCCTGCGGCAAATGTGCCGCCTGCAAGGATTCAGTGGTCGCCATTGTTGCGCCCCAGAGCGCTGGATCCGGTTCGGCAAACCCCTTGGCCTGGCAGTATGCCGCCAAGGCTTGGGCCACGAGGGAGGCATCGTTGCCGACAGCGATGCGCACGCGTTCCATAAATGCCTCGAGAATCACCCACCGAGATTTTTCCACCGCCGTTCGCCGCTTTTCGCTCTTTTGCAAAGTCTCTAGTTCCTCGTCGAGAATCTCCCGTTGGGTGGTGCCGGCCTCATAGAGCGCGAGGAGGGCCTTGCGCAGCGCGTCGGGCGCAACCGCCACCAGCTCCATGCGCCGTGAAGAGCCCAATCCGTCGACGATTCCCTTCAAGACTTTAGGCGGAAGGTAACACGCATCGAACAGTGGAAAACGTTGTTCAAGAACTCGCGCGCGCAGTACGACGTCACCCTCCGGGAGAACTTCGAGCAAGGCGTCTTCCTCTTTCAGGGAAGCCGTTTTGAACATGCGCAACACGAAACGCTCTTTGCGGTTCGACTGTGCCGAGGACGATGCTTTGCCCGATTGCGCCTCCCAAGCGGTCAGCGCCTCCAAGGCTTGACCCGCCGCCGCGTCGAGCGCTTCGGGTTCCGAGGGCATGTCGACGTGGTCAAGCGCCTCGCGGAGTTTTGCTCCGGCGAGCCGTTTGGAGAGGCGCGATGACCTGTCGACGCTCACCCGCGCAAGCACGGTTCCTGTCGCGCTCGCATCGGCACTCCGCATGAACCCGCCAAGAGTGTTGTCGTCGAGGCGGCACAGGGCATCGCCCAGGTCTTTCCAGGCTCCGGGCCGCGGAGCCACTTCCGAAGCCAGGCCTTGCAAAAGCCGACGCGTGACCTCGACGCCCTGCAACAGATTCGACGCGCTGTTACGGTTCTCCTCAAGGTACGTGCTGAAAACCTCACGGGTGAGGGGAGGCAGTTCTTGGAACGCCTCGCGTGAAACGTCGGCCCCCACGAATCCAAGAAGATCGCGCAGGTCTTCGGGGCCCCCACGGAGTTCCAGGAGATCGGCGAAGGCTTCCGCCGCGGACGATGGTCTTTCTGAGAACACGCGCCGGGCCTCTTCCCGGATGTTGTGCATCTCGCCCGCAAGTGCGTCGGCTGAGGCCTGAGGGTCGAAAACGCCTTCGCGCACCTCTGTGACCGCATGCTCCCTTTCCGGCACAACGAACTCGGCGTCCACCGCCTCCGTCGCTCTCACGTCTTCCTTGGGCTTGAGCTCTCCCACCATGGACGAGAGCTTCAAAAACCCCATGGCGATGCCGCGCAGACCTACCAGGAGCCCGGCCGCCAAGGCGAGGGCTGCTACGAGCACGCTGAGCCCGGGATTTCGGGGGCTCAGCCAGTCACGCACGTGGTCCTTTACGGAAGGCACTTCTTTGGGTGCAGGCGGGGCAGCCGGCGCTGGCTCCAGAGTCACGGGCGTCTCGAAGATTAAGTCCTTCTCGCCCGAGAACGACGAAACGCCAAAGTTCTGAAACAGATCCTTGAGCGACTTGCCCAGTCGCTTTTTGAGTTCGTCAGGGAGCATGCGCGGAGAAAACACGCCGATCTTCACGCTTTTAATGTAAGACATCGGGTCGGGAATGAAAGGCTCTTCGGGTGGCGACACAGGAGCCGTAACGTGGATGGCCAGAGGGGGAGAGAGCAGAGGTTCGAGGCCCGCTCTTCGCGCGGCCTGTGCGGCGCGCCCAGCTCCTTGCACGTCTTCAAGCACGTCCAGGTTCAGAAGCCCCATGCGGAGGCGAGGTTTGACGCCGACCTTCCCCTCCCCGTCGTCGGCGCCCGCAGCGGTCGAACCATTCCCTTCGTTTCCTTCGGATGCTTTTGGGTCGGGAGAGGGGGCTTTTGAGGAGAGGGTGCGTTTGGCGAGCTCGTCGACAAGCGCAAGTTGCCGGGCGCGCGCAGCGTCGAAGCCCTCCTGTGCGCGCTTGCGCGCAACCTCCGTGTGGGCAAGGCCATCACGTTTCGCGCGTTCCTCGTCAAAGGCGATTTCGAGCGACACAGAAACAGAGTCTGGAGAAAGTGCAGCCCCTTGGGCGTCCGTGCCGCTGGCAACCGAGCGAGCCACCTCGCGCGCAAGGGATTGCAAGCGGACATGGGCTTCGGCCCGCTGGCTCGGAGTGAGGGGTGATGCCCAAGACGGCTGCATCCACAGCAACAGAGCCAGGACGACCATACAGCGCGAAAGGTGCAAGGCGCGACCAAGCCCGTGCGGTTTCCCGCAGGGTGCCGCTCCTCCCCTTCCCGTGCGCGCCCCGTCGCCCATTTTTGAACCTCCTCATATCCCAGGCGAACCTGGGTCGCTCGGGTATCGGCTCCTACACCTCAAAATTGAGAGGAAAGAGTCCGTGGTCGAATCGCTCTGCCTCATCTGGTTGTCATTTCGGGGCGTTGTGTGTGTGCAGGGTGAGGGAGGGGCAGGAGAGAGAATCGCGGGGGCAGTTCCGAGCGGGCAGCCCCTCCCCTCAAGCTTTGCCCCCTGGACTCCGATTCCGATCAGGAAAGGGAGGAGAGAGGCAGGTGACTTCGCTTTGTGCAAAACTATGGACCGCAGCCGTGGCGATCATGTTCGCCTTGCTCGGGGCATGTCGAAAAGACAAAGTGGATAGCCTCGCCCAGCTCGACGCCGCCCTCGACCTCCGTGCCCTCGCAGAGGCGAGCAACATTACCGTGCCTCCCAAAACCCGCAAGCCGCAACTGCGCATCTCGCTGAAAGATGCCGATGGCAATCCGGCTTCGGGCATCCCCGTCACCTTTCGGCTCGTGGACGTCACGGGCACTGCTCAGGTGACCAACGAAGCGTTGAAGAAAGCTCTTTCCGAGAACAATCGATCGCTTGGCGACCCCTCAAAGACGCGCGCATTTTCCGACGAACAGCTTTTAGCAGGCGTTTCCCACGTCAGGCGTGGCGAAGACCAGCATTCGTCCTCTGCCGGCTGCTCTCTCTCTGAGAAGGTGAAAAGCACGTCCTTATTGCGTCCGGGTGCCTATGCTCTAGGGGAACCTGTGTTTGCCCCTCTCATGGGCGACCCGCTGGGGATTGCGTGGATTCGCAAGTCTCGCACGTCGAATGCATCCCCGGCTTGGGAGTGGCTCGCGAACCCAAGTGCGAATCCGCTGTGGCGATCTCGCGTCGCGCTGCCATGAGATCGCAGACTCCAGTTCCTTGTGGCGGCAGCGCATCTAGAACTTTCTCCCCCCTACACCGACGTTGCCTCGGTCAGGCCAGCGCTCGAGTGGCTGATGAAAGCCCGGCACCAGGCGCAGGCCGACTCTGGCCTCATTGAGATGGAATTCCTCTCGGGTCGCGCGGCCGCCGCCGTGCTCTGGCAATCCGAGTACGTTCGCATCCGCAAAATGGTTCCCTCGCTGGAATTCGCGGTTCCAAAGAAGGGGGCCTACGTGGAGCGCCACGGCGCAGCGTTGGTGGCAGAGAGCTTCCATGAGAAAGAAGCGCTGCTCCTGCTTGGTACCTTACGCGAGAAACGTGTTGCTGCCGCGGGTACGGCTGGGCTTGTGTCGCTCGAGGCTCTCGATGCGGTTGCCGCTTCGGGCGGGCCCGAGAGCGTGCCTTGGCGTCTGACGGCCGAGAGTTTACCCATTGTGAAGACCATCGAAAGTGAACTCGAAAAAATGAAATAGGGGGCTCGGTTGGGATTTCCAACGCATTGATTATATTTTAATTCATCGATTTCTCTACCCCTTTCGACCCATGTATTTGTATACAATACAAATTAACCAAGAGAGAACACGCTCAAGCAGACGTTGAAAATGCCGAACAGACTCACATGGGACAAGAATCGCATCCGCACAACCGTGAACTGGACTTGCCAAGCCGAGTGTTACGCCGATGGGCGTTACGGCAGTGGTTTGCGCCGGCGTTAGCCTTACTCGTTACGTTTTTTGCTATTGCGTGCTCACGCCAAGGAAGCGTCTCGAGTCTTGCCGAGCTCGAGGCCGGGCTTCGCTATTCGATTTCAGCGATGCAAGGCAGCGGGCAGACCCTCGCTCCCAGTTCTCGGACGGCCGAGATCGAATTCGTGGTTAAGGACCAAGGCGGGCAACCTGTTCCGGGCGTGAAGGTTGAGTTCAAACTTATCGATGCAACGGGACTCAATGACATCAAGGATACTGATCTGCAGACGGCGTGGGACGAGAATCGCCGATCCCTTGGCAATGAGGCCTCAATAAAGCCCTTTCCTGATGACGAAATTCTTGGAAGGCTGGTGTCCGAAGAGCCGGAAACGGACAGTTTTGGCAAGGTGAACGCAATTGTCGCCGCGCCGAACAGATACGGGCGCAGAGTCGTATTGATGGTCCGCGCGAAAGTTGATGCCATAGGGCTCGGGCAAGGTTTCGGCTGGACGGATCTCCGGACCGCCAATTTCGGGGCCGGTGGCGGTGAGCAGATCGTCATTTCTTCGCAAGGGGCGGGCCGAGAAATCGCGGGCGTGCCGTTTTCCCTTAATGCGCTCATCATGAAAGACGGGGTGGTGGCGGCTGCATTTAGCGGCCCCATGAATCTCCAGTTCGCATTCAAGGTTCCCGATTCGGACACGACCGCAGACCTGCCCGAAGGAACGGTGACGTGCATGTTCTCGGCGGGCTCATGCGTGTTACCTGGACTGCTTCGCATTCCTGGCGTGGGCAAGGCGGCCTTCACCGCGAAAGTGAAGGACTTCAACTTGGCGGACTTCTCGGGCGAAATCGAAATCCAGAAGGGGCAGCCGTATGCTCTGCAGATTTCGTTACGTTCACCCGAGGAGGGGATTCGCTCGGCCTGTCGTCAGGCGGGTGTGACAGCAGGAAGCGAAAAGCCTTGCCTGGTGCTCACAGGCGACCAAGAAAATGTTCCCCTCTATGCTGTGACGGTGGACAAAGGTGGAAATTTCTGGGGGAGTGAGAAAGTCACCTGGTCGGCGACGGGGCCGCTCGCCACGATCGTGAAGGGGAACGACCGCCTGGAGCCGTTCCTCGTCACGCCCGACCTCGTGGGTGAAGGCGAGATCCGCGCGACGGTGGCCCGTGGATTCAGCCAGAAGATCCGTTACGCCATCGAACCTGGACGTCCAGCGCGCGTCGAGGTTTCACTCGCTGTCATGGCTCCTGTGCCTACCGACGTTCCGTTCGCCGTGAATCTGAAAGCCTTCGACAGGCACGAAAATGCGTGCACGAACTTCGACGGCAAGTTGAACATGGCGTTCACACTCGAAGGAGCCCTGGCGAGCCCCAACGGAGCACAGCCCTCAACTTCGCTGAACGAGGATGTTGCCTTTACTGCTGGAATCGCGACGTCGAAAGGAACTCTTCAGGCCGTCAGGGCACCGGCGCTGGTGCGCATTTCGGCGACGGGAGATGCAGGATCGGCGTCGAGTTCCTTCTTCGGAGTCACCCAGGGCGCCCTAGACTCCATCCGCTTGAGGACGGCCGCGGATGGCAAAGGAGAACTTTTTGATACCCCCCGGTACATGCGCGTCCAGTCCGTCCTCCTTGCGCACGTCGCCGCCTACGACATTTTTGGCAACTACATCAGCCCTGTCGAAGCGCGACTGACTGGCACGGGTGCTCTATCGACGGCACTGGCCTCCGCAACTGGACTTGTCGCGACCATCGTCCCGGCGACCTTTACGGGAGTCGGGCGCGTCAAAGCGTCGGTCGACATTCCTGGCCGTGCCGATGCGAAGGCCGAGTACGAGACCGACGATATCTATATCACAAGCAGCACCGCCGTCTCGTTCCAAATCCGCACGACGCGCGCGAACGTCGAAACCGCGGGCGTCCCCTTCGATATTATTGTGGCTGCGAAGGACCAAGCGGGTTTCACGGCGACCGACTTTGCCGGAGACGTCACGCTCTCGGTGGTTTCGTCCTCGGCGAACTCCTGGACCGGACAGCCCGCCGTTCTTCCTAATGGGCCCATGAACTGCGTGTTCGAGAACGGTGAGTGCACGCTTGGTCGAGCGCCGGGAACTCAGGGTTGGACCATTGCATCACAAGGCGCATCGACCATTGTGAGCGTCTCCGCGCTCTCAGGTCAAATTCCCAATCTGTGGTCGGCAAACGTCGTTGCAAATACCGGAAACCGCGCGAAGCTCGTACTTGTCGACAAGAGGGGCGGCCCAGCCGCAATGGCCGTTGTGCAAAGTGCGACAGCCCCCATAACGCTCACAGCCGACGATAGCATGACGATTTTTGCCGCCGAAGTCGACGTGATGGGCAATTACGTCAGCGATGCGAGCGCGGCGACGTGGTCTAGCAATATACCGGCAAAGATCACTTTGCGGCTTTCAACGACCGGGCCTTCGGACACCTCGACATTCAACCCCGTGGAGGTCGTTCCTGCGGGTGAGAGCGGGGCTATCACCGCTTCCAGTGCAGGCCTCACGTCCGTCACGATTTCCGTGATCGTGACCCACGGCGTCCCGGCCTCGGTGCGAGTGCTCTGGAGTGGAGGCAATACGGTGGTTGCGGGCCAGTGCCGCGCCCTGGATGCCAAGATAATAGACGCCGATGGGAACGTCACGACGTCCTACACCGCGTTGAATGTCTTGCGCATTGGCATGAAGAACGCGAACACGGGTCGTCTCGATACGTTCGGCAATCCGGTTTCTAACCCGACAGAGTACTGGAACACCGGCCCGAATAGGTTGCGTTTTCTCAGCGCCTTCTATGACGAACCCCGGCCACGGTGGAAAGAGCTACGCTGGTTTGAGTCCGATGCGAAGTTCAGTTATCCGCCTTACAATCATTTCCCTGAAACGAGCCAATACCTGCGCATCGGCGGAACGATGACGACATTCGTTATCAACGGCGTTGTGAACTT
>JBIKVI010000167.1:0-9578 GCA_044356935.1 Silvanigrellaceae bacterium
CCCCTCCCCGACTCCATCCCCCACTCCTACTGACACCCCCGTGGGGCCCAAGGGAACAGGCTCTCCCTCTAACGTTCCACCGGAGACAATCGCACTCGCACCATGGAGGTCTGCAGTCGCACGCGAGGTCCGATGGGACGCCCTCCACGAGGCCAAGAACGCCGCTCCCATCGTTCTCTCCTCGCCGCTGCATCTCGCCTTCGATCATCATCTGATGAAGCTGGGCCCGGGCGCCTCCGATGAAAAACGCGGCCTCGCCGTGCTCGAAGCCGTTGCGAAGGGGCGCGGCGACACCACCCTCCCAGTGGCCGTTTCCTTCCTCGGAACCAAGGAGGCGCCGCGCAAACGCTTCCTCGAAACGACCGCCGTCCTCGGCGCGCGAGCGCGCGACCTAGGGCTATCCGTCGAGGATGTTCCGTTCGCCAACGAAGACGCTCTCGAACGCGCAACGGCATCCGATTTCGACGCATTGGTGGCGCTGTGGTATGGCACCGCCCCCGCGCGCGGAGCGCAGAACGCTCGCAAAACCAACACAGGCAACCATGAAGTCGATGATGATGAAGTCAATGATGATGACGCCGATGATGATGACGCCGATGACCGCATGGACGAGAGCAACGACTCCCCGCTCGCGCTCGCGTTTCCTTGGGTTGCAACTCCCCACGAGGCGGCTCAGGCGACACGAGGATTGCTCCGCGCGTTGTTCTCCTCCCCAGCCGCACGCCAGTTCGTTCCATCGGGCAGAGTAGAACCCGTCATGTCCCTCGCCCCTTCGGCCGCGCGAAAAGCCGGCGTTTCGACCCTGGCTTTCGCCTCCGGCGGCATTGTGCGCGTCGTGGTGCGCAATGACCAAGCTGCTTGCCGTGCCCTGCGAGTGGTCGCACCGGGCGCGCGCGTCTTGGGGCGAATCACTCCTTCGTCAAATGCGTCAGAGTCGAAGGCCGCAGCGTCAGAGTCGTCCGACGAGCCGCTTCCCTACGACCCCAGTGTCCACTGCGTCGCGCGAGGAGAAGCGCTCCTCGTGGAGTTCCCGCGTCCCGACGTTATGCCCTGACGACGCGACCACGCGACCACACAACCACATGGTGCCCTCGCGTGGGTTTGCTATCGAGACCCCTAAAGCGGCGTCACGGCAATCCGTGTTACCCTCTCCGAAGTGCAGGGCATTGAGCCCATGCTCGTTTCTTTGAGAGGTGACTGCGCATGTTCCTTCCCATCGTCAGGCCCCCGCGCCGTGTCCCTAAGCTCGTGGCTCACCTCTCGCTCGGGATCACCTGGGCCCTCGCAGGGACGACGTCCGTCATTTTTGCGCCCGCGTTCGCCGCGGACGAATCGGAGTCCGCCACGCCGGCCGAGGATTTCGCCGCCGACATCGCTGTCGACGACAGAGTTGATGACAGAGTTGATGACAGAGTTGATGACAGAGTTGATGAAAGCGACGCGGCTTTCCTTGACGAACGCGTTGCCCAGTCGGGGCCGGCTGCTCCACCGCGTCCTCGTCAACGCACCCGTACACGGCGCCAAACGCCGGTATCGCCTACCCGAGAGAAGGCAAGCGACGTAACGCCATCGGGTGCCTCCGACTCCATGGAAACCGGCACGTCGGGAGCGGCCGCAGCCGTGCCCGCCGCAACGGCCGCGCCCTCTGAGCAAGCACCTTCGGGAGTGGCGTCCGAGCGGCCGCGTTGGCTCTTTCCCGATTGGCCTGCCTCCGGATTCGATTGGGGTGGCTACCCCGTGCTCGGCTTTCGGTATGTGGACGACGACGACGCCCAAGCCAGCATCACGACCATGGAGGGAGGTCTTGCCCTGCGGGCCTCGGGAGTTCCACTTAAAGAAGGTAACCCAGGCGCGAGCCTAGAGCCCCAAATAGGCTACGCGATAGGTTCAGCCACCGTGAAACCCCGCCAAGGAAAATCCGAGTCGGGCGTCTACCACAGGGTTTGGGGAGGCGTCGAAGCCCCGATCCTCGTGAAGTTCACGAAAACCACGCTCGGAGTCCGGTACGGCCAAATCAACGGTGCCGTCGTGGCGAAGAGTCGCATGGGGGCGCTGACTTTCGACGAGGGTCTGCTCGTCCTGCCTTTCTTCGCGACGCACTACAGCTATGAGTACCTGCGCCTATTCCGCAAGGAATGGGCGCAACCCGCGCTCGTCGCCAATGACCACTGGCTTTCGGCGCGCTTCTTCACACCCGTCCTCAACGCCCGCCTCGCCATTGGCCCCGCCATCACCTTCAACAAATTCTACACGCGTACTTCGGAGGACTCCGACGGCACGGCGTTGTTCGCGGACACGCGCACCGACTCTCTGCGCGCCCTCGCCGGGTCGGATCTGTTCTGGAAACTGCGCGCAACCGCGGACGCGCGCTACATCATCGACGTCGCGCGGACCGAAGGAGGGCTCATCGAGGAAACAACCGTCGACTCCCGCCTTCCCGACCAAGGCCTGAGCGACGCCCCCGCGCTGCCTCTTTATCCGGAAGACACTCTGGTAACGAGCACCTTCTTGGGCATCAAAGGTGTGCTCGGGGGCCTCGGGTTCGGATACCGTTACACCCTGGAAATCTTCAACCTTAACGAGCGCTCAGGACGCAAGCAAAGCAAGCGCGAAAGCAGTGGCGTCGGAGTGTTCTACGAAGCCCAGCTCTAGACGACCCACCGCTTGGCGCCATCCTTCATCGCTTGCTTTTCGGTACCGCCCCCCGTATCGATCCCTGTGGACCATCCACTCGATAGAAGGGAGACAGTATGAAGGGCGATGCCGACATCATCTCGATGCTCAATGAGATCCTCACCAACGAGCTCACCGCCATAAACCAGTACTTCCTCCATGCGCGCATCACGCGGCATTGGGGTTTCGAGCGCCTCGCCAAGAAAGTCTACGAGGAATCCATCGAGGAGATGAAGCACGCGCAAACCCTCATGGATCGCATCCTGTTCCTCGACGGCCTGCCCAACCTTCAACGGCTGGGCAAGCTGCAAATTGGCGAGAGCGTCCCTGAGATGTTCCAGGCTGACCTTGGCCTTGAGGTCAAGGGTCGCGACGACCTCAAGCGCGGCATCGAGCTGTGCCTTACCAAGAAGGATCACGGCACGCGCGAAATCCTCGAGCACATCCTCACGGATTCCGAGGAACACATCGACTGGATAGAGTCGCAAATAGAAGTCATCGGGCAGATCGGCAAAGAGCACTACCTCGCCCAGCATCTCCACGGTTAATCGCGGCGCGGCGCGGTGCGCAAGCACTTCACGCCGCGCAAACCGCGGCATCACTTCCGGACTGAGAAATCTTGGCAGACAGCTTCCGCGCTGAGGGTTGGCTTGCACTCACTGGCGGAAGCCGCACCCACTTCCGCGCCGAGCTCCTTCCATTTTCCGGCAGCAGCATCGTAAGCCGTTCCTTCATCCGACGTCAGCGAATCCATAAATTCGGCAGGCCGCGTCTCTGTTTCGCTCGTCGGCTCGCAGGAAACAGGACCGATTTTCTTGAACACCTCCGGATCCAGGGTGAATTTGGGTTCCTCGGTTTCTCCTTCTTGAGCATCTCCGGTCAAGGACATGCCGCTTGGAGCGTCTCCTGGCTTCTTCGATGCCCCCTTCCCGGCGTCGAGAACCTCTTCCAACTTTTTCTGAAGCGCCCCGGCGAGTCCCGCAGATGAACCCGCTAAAAGAATGGCATCTCTCTTACTTATATCGGGTCCCGATGGGCCTATCAGAAGGAGGAAGAGGGCAAAGGCTCCAGCACCGCCCGCGAAGGTGACAACATGTTGGCGAACACCCCTACGGAATGAGGAGCTCAAACTCTCTTCTGAGAGGTTTAACGCAGCCCCGCCGGAGCAATTTCCGGTCAGGCACGCTTCCGCTTCCGGACTCTCCGGAATCTCGTCGTGGCTCACCGGTCCGAGCGGCTCGCCACTCTCGCGGTCGACCAATCGATAGAGCGGCCATTGGATTGTGCCGTCGCTCGACGACGTCCGTCCTGCGTACAGGCAGTTGGAGTTCTTTCCACCTGAGGCGGCCGCGACGAATAACGACCCGCGTTCGGCTGCTGCGCCGTCAGTTTTGGCGGCGGAGTCGTTGAACTCGCGCGACTTGCAGCTCGACAAAAGGGTCGTGATGCTAAGTGCGATGACCGGTAGCGCTCTTAAATTCATGTCTCGCTCCTGAAAGAGGTACAGAACGTCTTGCTGCCCCTTCGTGCACGTGCACGTGCACGTGCACTTGCGCGCGTCGCGTCGAGGAGAAACCCCATGATTTTCGAATGGGTGCACTGCGCCAGCCAGGACCCCCGAAGCGTCAATTTCCAGCCACCAGGCCCAGCTCGAAGGAGACCCTTCATTCGGACTCTGGTTGAAGGCAACCCAGGCCTAGCGCCTCCCTCCAGAATTAACTAACCGCAATCATTAGAGTTACCTATAGGGCGAATTTAAGATTGCAAATGAGAATCATTATCATTTATGGTGAGAACGATTCCCGCCGATAAGGCTGTTATCGAAGCAAAGAGAGCGGAGTGCCAATCATGTTCGTTTGCAGCTGCTATGCCGTTCGCAAGGCAGACATCGAAAGAGCCGTCCAAGAAGAAGGCTGCGCCACTGTCAAAGAAGTGCAGGACCTCACCCTGGCGGGAACGTGCTGCGGATCGTGCTGCGACGACGTCGAGGACATCGTCGGCACCCTCGTTCCCGCCGGTGAAGCCGGCAGGTCACGCGCGCCGCGCAAACTGGCGTGAGGCGGTGAACGAACCCTCCGCGCAGCACAGCGCGAGGATCTGTTACTTCCCCTTCACGAAGCCCGCGCGCTCGAGGAAGCGCGTGCTGTGGCGTCCTTCGCGGAACTCCGGATGGGCGAGCACCTCCTTATGGAAGGGGATGTTCGTGCGGATGCCGTCAATAAGGTACTCGCCCAAGGCGACTTCCATCCTGCGGATCGCGCGCTCTCGCGTCTCGGCCCACACGATGAGCTTGGCGAGCATGGAATCGTAATGCGGCACAACCGTGTAGCCGTGATAAATAAAGCCGTCGACGCGCACACCGAGTCCGCCCGGCGCGCTATAGGACGTGATTTGCCCCGGCCAAGGCGCGAAAGTCTTGGGATCCTCCGCGTTGATGCGGCACTCGATGGCGTGCCCCGTGATGCGCACATCCTTCTGCGTGAAGGAGAGCTTCTCGCCCATGGCCACGAGGATCTGCGTTCGCACGAGATCGACCCCCGAGATTTGCTCGGTAACGGGATGCTCCACTTGGATGCGAGTGTTCATCTCCATGAAGTAGACGTTCTTGTCGTCGTCCATGAGGAATTCCACGGTTCCAGCGCCCTGGTAACCGACTTCGCGCGCGAGTGCGACCGCGTAGCCACCGATGGTTTCGCGTTCCTTTGCCGAGAGCAGGTTGCACGGCCCTTCTTCAATAACCTTTTGGTGGCGACGCTGGACGGAGCAGTCGCGCTCCCCGAGGTGCACGATGTTGCCGTGCTTGTCGGCCATCAGCTGGATTTCGACGTGCCGAGGATTCTCGAGGTACTTCTCGATGTAGACTTCGGAGTTCCCGAAGGCAGCCGCCGCCTCGTTACGGCAATTGAGGTAGGCCTTTTCGAGATCGGCGTCGGAGTGGACTATTTTCATTCCACGGCCGCCACCGCCGCCGCTGGCCTTGAGAATAACGGGGTAGCCGATGTCCTTGGCCATGGCATTGGCGGTGGCCACGTCGGGCAACGCCTCCTTGGAGCCGGGCAAGAAGGGCAGTCCTGCGCGACGTGCCACGGCGCGCGCGGACACTTTCTCGCCGAGCTCTCGCATCTGCTCAGGCTTCGGGCCGATAAATTCAATGCCGCACTTGCGGCACACTTCCGCGAAATGGGCATTCTCGGAGAGGAAACCGTATCCCGGATGGATGGCGTCGGCACCCGAAACCTCGGCAGCGGCCATGATGGCGGGGATGTTCAGGTAGCTCTTGCGGCTTTCCGCGGGGCCGATGCAGATGCTCTCGTCGGCGAGCTTGGCGTGCAGCGAATGTTCGTCGGCCTTGGAATAGACGGCGACGGTGCGCAAGCCTAGCTCCCGGCAGGCGCGGATGATGCGGATGGCGATCTCGCCGCGGTTGGCGATCAGGATCTTCTTCATGCGGACCCGTCTTCCTTTGACTGCGGTGGGACGTCAGGGAGCCACAACGAAAAGCGGCGTCCCGAATTCGACAGGCTTGGCATTCTCCATGAGAATGGCGACCACCGTCCCGTCGACTTCAGATTCGATTTCGTTCATGAGCTTCATGGCCTCGACGATGCAGAGCGTCTGGCCTTTGCGCACGCGCGTTCCCACTTCGACGAACGTCGGAGCGTCGGGAGACGGGGCGCGATAAAAGCTTCCCACGAAGGGGCTGGTGATGGTGGTGCCGTCGGGGATTTTGTTCGCCGCGGCGGCACTCGCGCTGAGTGCGGGGGAAGGCGCAGACGCGCCTGCACTTGCGCTAGAGTCCGAGGTTGTAGGGAGGGAGCCACCTGCGGGTGAACCATTCCCTGCGCCGAAAGCAGGCGACGTGCCATTGCTTTGGCCTCCGAAAGGCGCGCTAAAAAACGCGTGTTGGGACGCGTTGCGGGCCAGCGCGATGCGCTCTCCGGCGCCGTGCGCGTCCACGACATCGACTCCGTATTGCGCCATGAGCGCCATGAGGCGCTCGACCTTCGCGATATCGATCATTGCGGGGTTTCCTCTATTTCCGTTTTCCGGGCATTTTCGGGACTCAAGGGTCGCGCCGACAGAAGATAGTCGAAGGAAGGGGAAAGTAAACGGGGGCGAGCCGCTTTGTGGGTCGTGAACCACGGCGTCGTTCGTGGAGCTGCCTTATCTTCGTTGGTGCTTTGGGGGCGTCCTCCTCACATGCGTTCATGGGAAGCCTCCAAAGCAAAGAAGCCCGACCGCGCGCGCGGCCGAGCCTTTCACTCGATGAGCCGAGCCCCCACGGTGGGAGCGCTGCGCATCACTTCTTCTGGTTAACGCGGTCGACGTATTCGTTGGTGCGCGTATCGATGCGCAGCACGTCGCCTTCATTGATGTGCAAGGGAACGGTGACAACGAGTCCCGTCTCCATGGTGGCCGGCTTGGAACCGCCCGTAGCCGTGTCGCCACGAATGCCAGGCTGGGTTTCCGTGACCTTCATTTCGCAGAAGGTGTCGACTTCCACCGTGAGGGGTTTGCCCTGGTAGAACAGAACTTGGATGACGGTGTTCTCGAGCAGGTAGTACTTGTTGTCGCCCACTTGATCGTTGCTCAGCTGGATCTGCTCGTAGCTCGAGGTGTCCATGAAGTGGAAACCGTCGGCATCGCGGTAAAGGAACTGCATGCGCAGATCCTCGGTGTCGGGCTTGGCCACCTTGTCGCCGCTGCGTATGTTGTTCTCCACGATCTGGCCCGTGCGGAGGTTTCGCATCTTCGTGCGCGTGAAGGCTGCGCCCTTGCCGGGATTCACGTGCTGGAAATCGACGATGATCCAGGGATTGCCTTCCATCTCGATTTTCAGGCCGCGGCGGAAGTCGCGCGTTTCGTACATGCTCATGGTGCGGGTGACTCCTCGTGGGATGCAATTAACCGACCGCAAGCGACTACCACGGGACACTTTCGACTGGCAAGGCGCACCCTTTCGCGCCCGGCTCGGGCCAAGGTCGCTTTGCGCCCCCTCCCCGCCGCATGGTAAAAGCCGACCTCGTGATCCTGACCCGACCTGTTCGAAATTCCTGCCGGAAGGAGGAGTCCCGCCTCATGAGACACACGCCGCCCCGCTTCTCGCGTCCCTCGCTCACCTCTGGTCTTCCTCGCGTCCATGCCCCTTTCGCACCACGAGTTAGCATCTTTGCGACCCTGAGCACCCTCGCCCTTTTGGGTGGGCTCGCCACGGCCTGCGGAGATACGGAAACCAAACCGGCCGACGTCACCGTCTTGAAGCTCAAGACGCCCATGTCGCTCTCGGCGGTTCCATACACCGGCACCGTGGGCCTCTCTTGGTTCGCAAACAACAGCGAAGACGACTTCTCCGGCTATAACGTCTACGTGGCTGAGATGTCGCCCACGGACGTGGTCACGGCATTTGGAAACGCGGCGCGCGACCCCATCACCGACGCGCTTCCTCCCATCGTCTTCCGTGACGCGCAGGGCGATGAAATCCCCAACGTGCGCGCCATTCTCTCTAAGTTCTTCAATTGGGACGCAGCCGCTAAGGCCAACAAGGCGGGCGACGGCGAGAACTTCGCCCCCTACGTCCGGTGCAACGTTGAAGCCAACGACAAGGAAGGCCCTTGCGTGAGCGTCAAGACCAAGTCCGACATCGAAGACAAGCGCGCCAACGGCGTCGTCTCGTTCGAATTCGAGGAAGGGGTCCTCTCACCCGCGAAAACCTACGCCGTGTTCGTCGCGGCCACGCGCGACGACGGAGAGGAAATTGCCTCGCCCACCTCCAACGTCATCATCGTTCGCCCGCATGTCGCGGTGTCGCCGGGTTCTGACACCTTCTTCGGTCAGATCACCGCGAGCGCCACGCAGGCCGTGGCGGGGCTTTCCCTCGACGGGGGAAAGGTGACCAAAGCGACCGCCACGTTCCCGGAGGCCACTGGCTTTTGCGTAGCCAAGGAAACAACGGCCTCCGCCAAGAGCGTCGACGTCATGTTCCAGATCCTCGGTCAGGGTGACTTCCGCAAACCCTACATCACCGGCGTCAATGGCGCGCGCGTGGCGAGCCTCGGGCCGGTCATCGGATTCGATGGCAAGGTGGTCGAAGAGAATCTCCTCGAGAGCGATCAACGCGACGAGGGCCAAGTCCTCCTCCCGCGCGTCGACGCCAAGCCATCGGCCTCTGCGCCCGAGGACGACGATCTCGGTGCGGGCGGCGGCTATGGCCGCTGCGGACAATCGCGTCTCCTGCAGCCAGCCAACCTCTACGCGGTGGCGATACCAGACGGCGAGGGGTGGAATTACGCGGTCATTGAGTCTCCGTCCAAAGCCGCGGATCTCGACGACCCAACCAAGTATCGCATCGTTGTGGGCACCGATGGCGAGCGTCGCCTTTAGGGCGCACGCGAATGACGCGCGCACTTTTTTTGGGTGCGCGCGCTCTTTGGCCGCGACACGCGACACGCGACGAACCGCACCGCCACCGACCTTCCTTGAGAGGAAACACAAACGATGAAATGCTCTGCGTCCCACTTTGCGCGCCTCGCTCCCTCGGCCTCGCGTTTGGCCCTCCTGTGCGTTCCCGCTTTGGCCCTAGCGGCCCTAGGTGCCTGCGGAGGTGACAAGACTTCCGGCGACCCCGAGGTCATCTCCAAAGGCGACCTCAATCCGCCCGCCAACCTCGCGAGCATCACAGACGACGAGAAGATGATGCTCGAGTGGATCATCACGAACACCGAGGAGGACGTCGTCGGCTACAACGTCTATGTTGCCGAAGGGTCCATCGAGGAGCTCCAGGGCAAGCTCTCTGGCTCGCTCACAGCACTCGATCTTTCCTCGCAGCAGATTCGACGCTGCAAGGACACCGCTACCCTCTTCAAGGTCTTCGGCTTCGACGAAAATGCCGATCAGGCCAAGAAGGA
>JBIKVI010000169.1:0-9545 GCA_044356935.1 Silvanigrellaceae bacterium
AACGACGGTGACGAAGGGATCAGGTCATTTTTGAAGGGGGCCTTGTATTAATGAAACGAGAGAGGTGGGAGTGGGACGCGCATCCCACTCCCACCTCATTTGGAGCGGACGGGCCCCCTGGATAAGCCTAAGCCCGGTCAGAAAGCGTCTCGACCACATCGATTTTCATGACCTCCCAGGCGGGCCACACCGCGGCAACCATGGCCAGCACCAATGAACCACCGCTCACCAGCGCGATGGCTTCCCAGTCGACGATGACAGGCACGTTCTTCCCGGCATAGGCCTGGTTGATGATGGCGAACTTCGCCGATCGGATGAGCTCGAGGAGGCCGAGCCCGAAGGAGAGCCCGATGACCACACCCAACGCGCCGATGACGAGGCCCTCGAGGAGATAGAGCAGGCCTAGGTCCTTCTTCTCGAAGCCGACGGCTCGCAGGATGGCCATCTCGCGGGCCTTGCGCTTCACGGCGAGCACGAGCGTGATGGTGATGGAGAAGCATCCCACGACGATGACCATGTAGAGGACGAAGCTCATGCCCCAACGCTCGAGCTTGAGCGCCCGCAGGAGGGTGCGGTTGGCCTCGGTCCAAGGCTTGGCGCGCAGGCCACGACCGGAAAGCTTTGCGTCGAGACGCGCGACAACCGACTCCGCGTCGAGCGGTTCCTCGAGCTTGAGCTGAACTCCCGCCCATTGATCTTCGAGGTCGAGAAATGCAGCCGCCGTTGCCTCGCTCGTGAGGACGAGCTTGGCGTCGTGGGTGGGCGACCCCGTGGAAAGGATGTCGACCACCACGACGGGAGCTTGCCGGGGCGCGAGTCCTCCGGGGCCGTCCTCGGGTATGGTGCTCACCAACGTAACGCGATCGCCCACTGTCACGTTCATCATGTTGGCGAGGTCGCGCCCGAGGATGACGGGAGGGAAGCGGGCGCCCTCGTCGTCGACGGACGCGGCATCGGACGACAACGCTCCGAGGTCGCGGTCGATGGTGAGGTAGCTCTCGTATCCGCTCGCGCGCTTGCCGCGCTCGGGATCGATGCCCACGAGGATCACGGTGGCCGCGCGTGATTGCGACTGCAGGATGGCGTCGGCTTTTTGGAATGGCGCCGCGGCGACCACCGACGGATCGATTCCTTCGAGCTCGGCGAGAAGTTCCCCGGATGCTTCCACGTGGCCGAAACCTTCGGCGCGCACAACCTCCACGTGGGACTCGAGTCCAAGGAGCCTGCCTTTCATGTTCGTCACGAAGCCCGTCATGACGCTCAACACGACCGTGAACGCGGCGACGCCGATGGCCACGCCGATAACCGGCAGCACGACGCCGATGGTGGCCTGGGATCGGCTACGGCGCGCGAGGAACGAACTCACGAGGTAACGGAAGAGGAGAAAACGGAGGGCTCGCCCCTTGAAGCGGAAGGGCGCCGAGGGGGGCGCTTGCGGGGGGGTGGGCGTCAAGGGGCTCCTTTCACGCGGCTCCCGAGGGAGCGGCACCAAAACCATTGACTCGGCATGAAGGCGCCGCAAGAGCGCCGCGACAGGGCGCTACCAACATACACACGCGTCGGCGACTGCACAAAGCGCCAGTGCCTCATGCTATGCTTCAGCGTCGGCTCAGGCGACTCCGGCGGCTCCGGTGTTACTGCGAAGCCGCGCATTCCCTCGCGGGAGGAGAACCACAGAATGACGTCACCGCGCCTGCCGCACCTAGCGTTGCGTAACGCCTTGGGCTTCGCATTGATAGCCGCCTCCTTCTCCTGCCGAACACGCACCTTCGGCGAGGACAAAGGATCGACCATCGCGGACGACTCGCAAATAGAACTGTGCGAGGGCTTGTCCGCCTGCCTAGCCGAGTTCGAGCGGAACCAGGCCGAGCTGCACGCGGCGTGCAATAAGGAGCCGAGCGCGGAAGGGGTGGAGACGTGGGGGCGTTTCCTTTCCTCCGAGGGCCAATGGCCCCTTCGGTCGTCCACCTTCGACCCTTTTGGTGGCGTGCCGGACATCGCAAATCTCACTTCGGGCCATGAAGCACCCCAGTCCGCTCCTGGTGCGCGGAAGAAACAAGCGTACCTGAGGGCCGGGCGAGCGCTCCTCGTCCCGTTCCTAGCCCGTCAGAACTGGAGCGACAAAGACGCTCCGAAACGAACGAACTATTTCGTGCCCGACGAGGCGTCCCAACACGTCACGCCCTT
The DNA here is from genome assembly GCA_044356935.1 of Silvanigrellaceae bacterium. Taxonomy (GTDB): domain Bacteria; phylum Bdellovibrionota_B; class Oligoflexia; order Silvanigrellales; family Silvanigrellaceae; genus JADCJN01. The sequence continues at coordinate 2,188 of JBIKVI010000169.1, forward strand.
CCTGCAAGCGGGGATTTCCGACAGGTTGCGCGCGCTCGGACGGAAAGAACTCACCCAGCACCGCGTTCGGGGGCTCGAAACAACCCTCAAAGGGCTCCTCGAGGCCGCGTATTCCGACGAAGACGACGCGCACAACGCGCAAAACGCGAACGGCGGGGGAGTCGCGCGCGAGAGGCTTTCGGTGTTCCGCTATCTCGACGACGCCACCATCAAGTCAAAGTTCGATAAATTCCCTAATTTCTTCCAAACAAAAACGTCGAGCGCGGACACGGGGATGGCCAAGGGACCCTTGGCCATCCTCAAGAGGAAGGAACTCTCCACCTACGCGAGGACGCGGATCATCGTCGAATCCCAGATCCTGGGAGGCACGCGTTCCATTCCCGCAGATACGCCGGACGTGGCGCGCTACGAGGATCATCTCTTGGCGGAGCAAAGGGCCAAGTACGGGGTCTTGGGAGTGTGGAACTCCTTCGGCCCGCGCTTCGGCAGCTACGGCGATGTGGTGGTCGAACTCAAGCTCACGCGCGAGCTTGCCGAGCGCGTCACGCTCACCCGCTCCGATTCCATCCTCGTCCAGAATCGCTGCGCCAGGCAGGCCGTGCGCCTTTCCAATGCGGAGGACGCGCTCGCCTTCGTCGCTTGGAAGATTGGGGAGATGCTCCCCGAGCTCGGTTACCCTGAACTCACGATGAGCCTGTCGACGCCTGAAACCATGCTGGAGTCGAGCTGGTTCGGCCCGGACAAGGGAGTACGGGCCTCCCGACTGGCGGCGTTCTTGGCCGCGTCGAAAGCCGACGCCAATGCGCTCTTCGATAAGATCCACGGCAACGACGAGAACTCCGACGTCGACTACCTGAAGGCGACCACACTTTCCCTGACGGACAACCCAACTGCATTCGCCTCTGCGCGTTACGTTGAGGCTCAGATTTGGGGCGACCTCGATTGGTCGAACGTCCGAAACGTCATCGTTCCTCCTGGCTATCACCTGCTGGGCGAGTTGGAGAAGAAGATCTGCCGGTGGAAACCGACTATCGGGGTGTTCGTGCGCTCGTACGACCCTGCAGTCTCCCTGAAAAAGCACACCGTCGGGTGCCCAGGCTAGCTCAGCGTCCCCGCCAACGCACGGGCATGCGCACCACCACCTTGCCCTCCGCGCGGCCCGCAGCGAGATAACGGAACGCGGCTGCAGCGTCCTTGAACTCGAACACTTTGTCGGTGCGCGCCGTGTAGAGCCCGGTGTCGAGTCCCTCGACGATTGAGGCGAGCGTTGCGCCGTCGGGACGCGGAGCCACGGCGGTAAGGGTCACGCCTCGCCTACGGGCCTCGACGCGCACGGGTCTTGCCTGCCACCAAGCCCGCGCACGGGAGAGGGGCGATGATCCCGCAGGCAGCGCGAGACCGGGGCCATGGGCCACCGTCGCCACGCGACCACCCCGTCGCACGGTGCCAAGGGCACGCATCAGAGCCTGGCCACCCGACACGTCAAGCACCGCATCCACGGGTGTGTCGTTGAGGCGACGGGCCAAATCACCATGACACGCCCAAAACGCGTCTTCGCCTTCGAGACCTTCACGCAGGGCCGCCCGCGCGTCGGCCTCATCGCCCATCACGGTGACCAGCGCACCAGCCTCCCGCGCCATGCGCACGATCCAGGGGCCAAGTTCGGCACCCACGCCGCGCGCGAGGCCTTGCAGAAGGAGCCGTGGCGGTGTGTTCGCACTCCTCGCCGGATCACGCGTTCCCCCATCGGCGCGCGCCTCGTCACCGATTCCGAACGCGTCTCGCATCACCCCGAACGCGGCGAGGGCCGCAGCGGGAACTCCCGCCGACTCCTCGAACGATAACCCCCGAGGCAAGGCGGCGGCGGCTGTCTCCGGCACGGCGCACAGTTCGGCGAGGGTCCCGGCTCCACGGGCACCCACGTGCGCGACGATGGCGTCGCCTGGGCGGAATAGCGTCACGCCCGCGCCGGTGCGGACCACGACGCCCGCGAGATCTTGCCCGGGCACGTAGGGCGGTGAAACACCAAACGGCAAGGGAACCCGCCCCTCGAGAAGGGCGATGTCGGCGATGGAAAGCCCAACCGCGTGCACACGCACGAGCAGGTCTCCCTCGTCCAACGCGGGTTCACCGGCCTCTCCGTGCACGAGCTTGTCGCACCCTCCGATGCCGGTGGCGAGCAGAGCCCTCATGCGTGTCTCCTCGCGCGTCCTGCGCGGCCTGAACGGCCGTTATCCTCGCGCGATCCACCGTCTTGCCCTTCACGCACGATGAAACTGCGCCACCAGTCGCTTGGCAGGTAACCCTTTCGGACGAACCAAACGAGAAGGGACAAAGCGATGAAACCCATGGCGCCCAGGACGTAGTGATAGCCGCTGGGGTGGCGCAGTTCGGGCATGTTTTCGAAGTTCATCCCGTACACGCCCGCGATGAAGGAGAGCGGCAGGAACACCACGGAAAAGAGGGTCAGGGTTCGCATGACCTCGTTGGTCTTGTGACTCGCCTCGGAGATGTGAAGGTTCGACATGGCGAGCTGCAGGCTCATGATGTTGCCTACGGCCTGTTCGAGCTCCTCCGCGTAGTAGTGGGTCCGGTGCGCGGCTTCCACGACCCGGCGCCATCGGGCGTGTTTCTTCTCGGTGAACTCCGCGCGCACCTGCTCAAGCACGCTCACGGAGCGCCAAAGCGTGCGGCGCAGGATGGTCGCTCGACGCTTGAGGGTGTGGAGGGAGCGCAGATCCACGCTCGAGTGCACGCGCTCCGCACCAGGCCTCTCGCAGGCATCCAAAGCCCTTTCGATGGCTTCGAGAGCGGGGTCGAAGGACTCGACGATCGCTCGCGCGAGCCGCACCACGCACTCCTCACGGACGTCGCGGGCGAACTTGGCATCGACGCCCCCGGCGGGCGCGAGAAGGGTGGAGTCGAGGACGCCGACCTCCCGCGCCACGCGCTCAGCCAACTCCATGAAGTAGGGGGGTTCCTTGCGCTTCACGGTCAAGAGGAACCCCTCGCCCCAGAAAATCACGAATTTCCGGGTGATGTCTTGGACCGTCTCGCTGCGTGCGCTCTGAGAATCATACCCGCGCAAGAGGAGCTCGCACCAAGCGTCGTTGACCACGAACTGCGGAAGGTGGACGGGCTGCAGGCAATCCTGCAGGGCCGAGGGGGAGAGGCCAAACTCTTCGGCCAGGCCAACAAGTTCACCAGGCGTAGGATCGGTGATGTCGATCCACGCGAATTGAGCATTCTTCCAAACGTGCATCGTACGGCGCATGCGCGATTCGTCCTTGTGGTGCAGCCTAGGGTAGCATAGCCCAAGAGAAAAAACTGACCCGCACCCAATGCGGACACGCCATGACTCTATGCCACGCCCCTCGTTAGGAGAAGACCATGGCCCGCGCATTGTCGCACGCTTCTGCGCCTTCCAGACCGCTCTCGAGACCCGCTGCGAGGACGCCTACGAGGCCCACGACTGCAAAGCATCGCGACGCTTGTGCCGCGACGTCGCCAAGGAGTATGCAAACCGCGTACGCGCGGGAGGTGAGGCAGCCTGGAGTCGCGCCCAGGAGCAGGCTCGCGCTCGCGCCACGCCGACGCCTCCTCCCCCCATGCCTTCGGTCACGGCGCCCCCACTTTGAGGAATCGCTTACCCCATGCCCTTCCCGACTCCGTCCGAACTCCACCGTCGCAGCGCGAGTCGCAAAGATGACGTGACTGCCATGGGGGCCGCACTCTTCGGTGTCTCCCCCGAACGCTTTACCGACTGGCGCTGGCAGATGAAAAATCAGGTCCAGTCGGCTGAAGAACTCGCCGGCAAGCTCTCCCTCACGGACAGCGAGCGGGAGGCTTTCGTCGCGCTGAAGGATACTTTTCACGCCGGCATCACACCTTACTACGTGGCGCTTATGGCCGCGGGCGACGCTGCGTGCCCCGTGCGCATCCAGGCGCTGCCCGTGATGGAAGAGCGTGCCGACGCCCTGGGCGTGGCCGATCCCCTGGAAGAAATCTCCAACTCGCCCGTCAAGGAGGTCGTGCACGTCTATGACGACCGCGTGGCCTTCTGCGTGGCGCAGCTGTGCCCCGTTTACTGCCGGTATTGTTTCCGCAAGCGGCGCGACGAAGAGGTGGGTCTCCATTTCAACAAGCGCATCGTCGACGAGGGCGTGGCCTATATCGCCTCCAACCCGCGCATCCGCGACGTACTCATCACGGGCGGCGATCCCCTCGTGGCCTCCGACGCCACGCTCGAAAACCTCCTCTCGCGCCTGCGGGCCATACCCCACGTGGAAATCCTGCGCATCGGCACCCGTGTGCCTGTGACGCTCCCCTATCGCGTGACGACTGAGCTCGCCTCCATGCTCGCCAAGTTCCACCCGCTTTGGGTGAACACCCATTTTAACTGTGCAGAGGAACTTACCCCCGAGGCCGCGGCGGCCGTGGACACGCTCCTGCGTGAGGGCATCCCGGTGGGTAACCAGGCCGTGCTTCTCAGGGGCGTCAACGACAGCACGGAACGGCTCAAAGGCCTTCTCGAGGGTTTGGTTCGCTTGCGCGCGCGCCCTTACTACCTCTACCAGGCGCAAATCGTGGAAGGAACCGAGCACCTGCGGGTTCCCATCGAAAAGGGGCTCGATTTGATGCGCTCCCTCAGAGGACACACCACCGGTTTCGCCATTCCCCAGTACGTGCTCGACACCCCGCATGGGAAGGTGGCCTTGTCGCCCAATACCGTCGTGGGACGCTCCGGCGACCACGTCGTCGTGGAATCCTTTCGGGGGGTTCACTGGGAGGAGCCCAACCCCCTCGGAGATTACCAACCCGACCGAGAACTGCCTTTGGTGGCACCATCGCAACGAACTGCACGTAATCTTTAAGGATTGTATTCCTTACCTAAAGTCAGCCCCCCCTCTGCCGAAGGAACCGACACATCCGGTAGCACGGGCTTCTCCGGATGCTCAATCGCATTACCGGAGGTCAGCATGAAGGTGATTTTTGCTCGTTCCAAGTCGCTCGTCAGCGTGTCGCTTCTTGCACTGGTTTCGGTGGCCTGCGGGGGAGGAGACAGCTCCGACAGCGTTGAAGAGGCGGCCAAACTCCCACAGACCCCTGCAACGACAAACGCTTCCCTAGCGAAGCTCTCTTCGGGCACCGAGGTGATGGGCTTCGCTCTCAACTCGCTGGGATCAAGTGTGAAGGCTCGCGCATCGGGCTCGGCCTCGCTGAACCTCATGGATGGCCAGGGACAGGGCGGAGTAGGCCAGGGCGGAGAAGGCCAAGGCGGAGAAGGCCAGGGTGGAATGGTTCAGGACGACGCCGTTCACCCGAAGTTCCCCCAGTGCAGCGAGCACGGTGAGGCGTACAAGGCCTCGGGCACGGGCAGGATGATGGCCAACGAGGCTGGATTTTCCGAACGGACCCTGTTCTGCCAAATGAACGTTCCCGATTCTGCGGAAACCATTCTGGGTTCCCTGACCCAGGCAAAAACCGTGCTGTGCTCCGTGGAAAAGAGCATCGGCGAAGCGCCGGAGTACACCGAAGCCGGAAAAGTCTATAAGAACGTCAAACTGAAGATCGAGGCGAGCTGCGGCTGGGACGCGGAAGCCATCGAGGAAATGAGCGGCAGAGACTTGGTCGCTAAGCTCACGGCTCGCAGCTACAGCAAAGGTGATTGGGCAAAAAGCATGCACATCGAGGCGGCCGGCTCTATCGACTTCACGCTTTTCTACACTGTGAAGGGCGACGTTCTCGCCATCAAAAAAGTGGAGAAATGGACGCAGAGCGAACGCTGCGCCAAGGATGAAAGCAGTTGCAGCGCCGATGGACTCATCGCATCCAACGCGTCCGGTTCCCGAGGCGACGTTATCGCGATCGATCTCAAAAGCGGCGTGCTGCGTGCAGAGACCACCGACAACTACTGGGGACGCCGCGTGCGCGCGTTGGTGAAAGGCGAGCTCGACGAGAAGGGGCGCTTCACCGACGTGGACGCACTCGAGATTCTCAACAGCACGATTTACGTCCAAAACTCCAACGGACAGTTGACCGTGAGCGGCAAGGTCGCCTCCGCCAAAGGAACGAAGGACGCGGGCATCGCATTCAAGGGCGGTGAAGTTACTTGCGGGATGCAGCAGTGCTCCCTCGCGTCCTTAGCCACCTCCGGCACCATCGACGGTCCCTCCGTGGAGTGCTCCAAGGCGGGCGGCTGCAAAGGAAACGCAGGATTCTCGTTCGCCTTCTCCAACAAAAAGGTCCTCGACTTCATCCGCCTCGGTGCTGACTTCGACACCAAGGGCGGCAGCCGTTCGGCCAACGAGAAGTGGCTCAAAGACGCCGGAATTCCCCAGTTCGAGAAGGTGGACTTCAGCGCCACCGTGGAGTGAACGCGCGACGGGAGGCGCGGGCGCGTCACAGGAGATAGAAGAGGTTCTTGTTCATCTCCTGGACGCGCGCCACAAGGTGCTTCGACAAGGCGCGATAAACCTTCTTTCCGAGCTCGGGTTGCCTGTCGAAGAGAGCGAGCAGGGACTTGATGTCTCCCTCGAGCACGAACGTCTCCGAGGCGGCTGTGGTGGTCGCCGTGCATTCGGGAATCTCGGTCAGGCCGAAGTCGCCCACCGTGGTGTTCTCGCCCAACACGGCGACGTCCTCGGACTTCTCGGCACCCGGGTAGCGCACCGAAACGGTGACCCGCCCAGCCAGGATGCAAAAGAGTCGCGTGCACGGTTCGCCCTGCCGAGTGAGCGTCTCGCCTGCGCGGAAGCCCCGGCGTTGCATGCATTTGGCAAGTAGCGAGCGTTCGTCGGAGGCAAGACGCGAGAAGAGTGCGAACGTGCGGAGCGAGTCGGGGTTGAATTCCAAGGCGTTGGTGGGCGAATGGACGCTCATTGCGGGACACTCCTCGGTTTGACCTTGCGGCCGAAGTGGCGCTCCATGATTTCGGCGTAAAGCGCCCTGGCGTAGGCGCGGTATTTCTCGCCGCCGCCCGACACGGAGTCGAGGGTCTCGGCGAGGAACACGAGCACGCGCATGCGAACCAGGACGTTCTTTTCCTTGTCGGCGTGCAGCATTCCGCGCGAACGCACCGCGAGGAAGTCCAGCGCCTCGTTGACCCCTGCCACGAAAGCCCAGTGGGCCCGAGCGGGATCCTCGGCCACGCGCGTGGCGAGCGGATCGAGGTCGTTGGCTTGCGGGTCATCGAGCGCTGCCATCAATTCGAAGTACGCGCGGTACTCGCGCGCGAGAGGAACGTAGGAGCGGTACGCATCCACATAATCCTCGAGGAATCGGCGCAACCCAAACGCGGTGCGCGTGGGGGGCAACGGGAGCGCGGCGATGATCGCGCTGCGGCGCTGAGCCTCAAG
>JBIKVI010000008.1:0-30237 GCA_044356935.1 Silvanigrellaceae bacterium
CCGAGCCGCGGAGGGCCCCGCGGGCCCCTCGATGACACGACGCGGATTGGCGGGGCGCGGTGCGGGCACGTCGGGTGGCAGAGGGGGCGGAGTCGACACTTGAACCGTACCCACGTTCGTGACTTGAATCTTGTCTCGAATCAACTGGGCGATGGTGTCGTTGGCGATGGAAAAAAAGTAGGAGTGGCGAGGGTCGTACATGACGCTACCGCCATCGCGACGGAACTTGTCCTTGCTATTCTTGACTCTATCGCCAAAGAACGCCTCTGGATTGAATTTGCAATGCATGGTCCCTTTGGGGCCACCCGACGGCGAATATCCAGAATAACCCGAAACGTCGCCGCGATCGGACTTCAGCACGACGTGTTTGGCGTTTGGGTCGGTCGCACGTTTTTCCCCCTCGGGCACATCTACAGCGCCGTTGGCGAACTGCCAGACCACCGTATTGGGGTCCTGGCCATCATCGGCCACGTTGTGGTTCGCCACATAGTCTTCAGCACCCGCTGACCCAGCCTTGGGCCATGCATAGAACCAAACCGGGCGGCTTCCCGGGGAGTGCATCTCCAAATGCAAGTGAGGCCCACTCCCGCATCCGTTGATTTCGGTAGCGGCATAGCCAAGAAGAGCTCCACGCGCCACGACATCACCAACCTGCACGGTCCGCTGGCCAGGAGCACAAGACATATGCAGATAACGCCACACCGCTCCAAAGGAATCCTTCGCATCCAGATAGCATTTGCAAGCGCCATTGAGCTGGTCGAAATCGACCACGGTCATGTCGTCCATCGCGACGAAGGCGTCTATAGACCTTCCTTGGGAGGCAATATCCATGCCTTGGTGAGGGTTCGACTTGCACGCTCCGCATGAGTCGCGTCGCTTGCACCACCGGCTCGTGATGTGCCTGCGAATCGACCCGGCTTCGTCGTTGAATGCCTCGCCGTAGAACTCGTTCTTGTTATTGAGGACCACGGGGAACACAGCGCTATGGGCGCTCGTTCGCTTGGCCACTACGAGTTCGTACCACTTCCGGAAGTTTTCATCGCTCTTGGTGACGCCGTCGTCGCCAATTTCCTGCTTGAACGCGAACACAGCGTCCATCTCCGCCTTGCGCTTCGCCTCGTCCAGGATGACCTGGAGAACCGCGGACGACTGCGCGCCCTCGCTCGGCTCTTGCGAGCCTGGAAACTTGCAAGATGAGAATACGAACGCCACCGCGGCGAGAGCAAGCACAACGAGTGCGCGTGGCCATCCGAAACGCATGCATCCCTCCGAGATGGGGTTTTGAACAGTTTCGACCGAAACTTGCCGCGATGGGAGGCCCACGCGAGCATCAGGCGTCAAACGATTGACCAACCGTTGGTCGTGTTACTTCGAGTGGGTGAAAATCGAGAGCGAAACACAACGAGGCTTGGCCGCGACTGCCACGCCTCCAGGCTCGTGTTCCCACTGTGCGACACCGAGGCTTTCATCTTGAAGCTGCAGTCTTTGTTCGACCTCTCGTTCCGCCTTTACCCAACGGTGCATACTCAACGTTCTAGGACATGGGCGTTGGCGTTTTCATTTGTAGGTTTGGCTTTGGCGGGAGCGGGGGGGTGCCAGGCCCGGTCGTTCAACGCGCCCGACATCGCACAGCAGGGCGCCCAAACCGAAGTGAACAGGGGTGTTGCCGATCTCGGCCCACTGGAGCGGCGTGAGCCCGCCATGCACCGCGCCGTAACGCGTTCCTTCGTCTTGATTAGCCACAAGGAGACCGGCCCTGAGTGCACGGGCTCGTTGGTTTGGGCGGGTTCCACGCCCGTCCTGCTGACCGCCCAGCATTGCTGCGTGAACTGGACCGAGGGAAACTGGACTCTAAAAGGTGTCGGTCCTGTCACGCGCGCCGAACTCGTTCCCGTAGGGAAACCCCTCCTTGCTCCGAGCAGCCTGTTCGGGGTCAGGGAGAAAGGCAAGTTCGTCATCCTGCGTAACGACTTTTGCATGATGCGCGTCGAGAAGCCCCCGGAAGGATGGGAACCGCTCGTGCTCGTCAGCACGCCTTACTGGCCCACGAAGTCGCAGATGATCTTCATCGCGGGGGTCGGCAGACAAGGCGAGGCTGCCGATAGCGGAAAGGGGGAGCTTCGTTATGGCCTCATGCGGCTCGAGCCTCGTTCGTGGACGATGTCGGAAAACGACGTGAAGATTCCACCAAGCGAAGTCATCGATGACGGCGCGGCCTACGGCTACCTCCTGCCGGTCAAGCGCATTCCCCACTCGTCGGGTGAGCCCTCGAAAACAGGCGCCGCGCTTTGCCTCGGCGACTCCGGCGCGCCGCTCCTTGTGCACGGCCCAAATTCTAGCGCGGTGGTGGCGGGGGTTTACACGGGCACATCGCGCGAGGGGTGCGAAAGCGGTAAAGTAACAGGATACTATAGTTTCCTGGGTTCTCGGATGGTGCTCAACTGGCTCAAGGACCCGGATTCGGCCCCGAAGCACTTCTCGGCCAAAGGAAACCCCTCAACACCTGCCCTCGTCGATGGTTTGCAAGACCTCGACCGTTGACGTTCGCAAAACCAGCCTCGCCTTCGCGCCTTTCACTATTGCCTCAAGGAGTCCCCATGCGTGCGTTGACCGTAACAGCCACTCTTCTCGCGAGCCTAGGCCTCATCTCTTCTTGCAGATCCCGGAGTTTCAACGGACCGGAGTCCGAGGGCAAGGCGATCGCGGCCGTTACCCTCGACGACAAGCAAGAGCTCCTCAAGCAGATGCTCGAGATCATCACGATCATCGCCGCCCACGAAGTGCCGAGAGGGCCCAACGCCTCGGAGGACGAAATCAATCAGGCCTCCAAGAAGCTCTCCAAGATGGAGCTCTTCCTGAAGTACAAGGCCGCTTTGGAGATCAACCTGAGGCGGCAGGAGCAGTACGTCCCATCGGAAGCCATGCGGTTCTTCGTGGTCGAGGCTAATCCCTTCGCGGAGCAGCCTCAGCGCGACTTCTTTTCCATGAAGGAGGAAAACCTTCCAAAGAATCCGCTTGTCCCTAAAGACTTTGTTTGCGTCTACCTCGCCGGATCCCAGGACTCGAGCGGACGCGGAGGCACTGGCAGCATTCGGGATTGGGTCCGTGGGATTGGTTACACAGACAAAGGGAAAGAGGGGAATGCCTTTGCTGCGCGCTTGAAACAGGAAGCCGCTTTTTGGGTGAGTGCGAACGCAGCAGGAAGCACAGATTTGCTCAAGGGCATCGAGGACAAAATCGACCTCCTCGCCACTCCGAAACGAGGAACCGACGTCTTTGACTCGTTCTTCACCACACTCACTCCGGATACCGAAGTCAACAAAGTCATCATGAAGTTGCGAGATGTGGTTTACGAGAAGCAGATGTTCACCGACATCATTATGAACGGAACGTTCGCAAGCGTGCTCGCCCACACGAACCACTTCCAATCCACCGACGTGAATGAACTCAAAAAGGCGCAGTCCAGTCCAGAAAACGACAAGCAATGGACCAATAAGATTCCTTTTTTGGGGGGATTGGCTCAGTCGGTGGGTAATTTCCTCACGGCCAACAGAGCCGCCATGGAGGCCATGAAGCCGCTCATTCATTTCGAGGAGCGTTACCCTTTCGGCCCCGAAGGTTACTCCCCTTACCTTCAGCAGAGGAAATCAGGCAAAACCATGCAGGGTTTCATGAGGCTCAATTTGCCGACATTCAAGAAGACCTTAAATAGCGGTGAGGTGGTGTTCGAGTACGAAACGAACACCAACCCCTACGTGGGGTTGGGATATCCCGATCCCAAGACCGGCCTTCCGACCCGCAGAGGGCCCCAGGCCGTGGAGTTGTCGAAGCTCATCGCGAACCTCGAGTATTTCGATAAAACCTCGACGGAACAGCTCAAGAACATTTACCGAAACCTTGGTACTCTTCTCAAAACCATGGGACTCAACTTGACGCAGGACGAAGAGGCCTTCTTCAAGGCCACAACGGCGTCGAGTCCCATCGATGCGACGGGAGAAATGTCTACGGCCGATCTCGCGAAGTTCGTCGCCGAGAATACAGATTCCATGGGGCGCCTTGTGGCCGATAGTAAAACATTCCTCGACGGTTTGGCGGCCATCCAAGAGGAGAAGAGCGCACTCCTCTTGAACGCGAGCTTGATAGGTCCTCTCAAGGCGTTGAGCAAGGTCTTCAAGAATCCGGGTTCCGACTCCATGTTCGTTGCCAGCCAGGAAGTGACTCCCGGCCTCACTCCGAACCTAATGCATTACCAATCCTTGGGCAGCTACAAAGCCATGGGCGCTCTCGCCGCGGCATACGTCAAGACGGTGAACGAGGCGAACGCGGACCTTATCGCGCAACTCGGCCAGCCCGCGGTCACGGGACTCACACCGGAAGATGTCGACATGAGCCTGCGTTGTCCCCTCTCCGACACGTTCTCCACGCAGCTCTTCAAGAACTTCGCCCGCTACAGCAACAGGACCCAGCAGTTCATGCAGTCCGACGTCGTGGCGCCCCCCGGCTCCGGCGGTATGATGTAAATCGCCTTCCTTTTCTTGTTTCGTCTGACGATGCCAGGAGATCCCCAATGAAGCTCGTTCCGCGTCCACGCGCTCACCCATGCTCTCGGACCACACGGATTGCGGTGCTGCCCCTCGCCCTAGGCATGGCTGTGGTGGGTTGCAAATCGCGCGACTTCAACGCGGGCGCCACAGAGCAATCGTGGAACGCCTCGGCCGCGGGGCAGGCACCCCTGCGCACGGGCTTGGTCATCGATGCTTCGGGAGCCGACGCGGTGCGTCCCGCGGGGGCGCAAGGCCATGGGCTCCCAGGCGCAGGGGGCGGTGAAATCAAGCTCCGCATTGAGTACGCCGACGGCCTGCGTCGCAAGGTTCGCATCCAGGGTGAGAAAATCAAAGCAGGCTCCCGCCCCGAGCCCTTCGAGCATCTCGTTGATGCGTCCATGGTCGGAACGATTCATCTCAAGGCCTCGGGAGGCAAAGGTGCCACGGGCGTCCCCGGAGCTCCCGGAGTCATGGGGGCGGCCGGAGCCAGCGGCATCGACGCGCAATGCCCCTCGACCCGCGCGAGCGATGGACTTCCCGGCGGCCGTGGAGGACCCGGCGCGCCAGGATCTAACGGGGGCCGCGGAGGCGACGGGGGAAAAGTAACAGCAACCGTGAAAGCCGATGCCACGGAGCTCTTATGGCTCCTGAGCTTCGATATAACGGGAGGTCGCCCTGGATTCGGCGGACTCGGCGGAGTGGGAGGGCCAGGCGGCACAGGCGGCAAGGGTGGACTTCCCGCCTCATGCGGCCCGACGCAGTTACCGCCTGGCTCCGACGGCCGCCTCGGAAATCGCGGGGATCCCGGTTCTTCTGGCTATGTGGGAAACGCTGGAACCCCAGGCAAGGCGGCGATCGTCGTGGTCGACGGCCAAGGAGGTACCAAGTCTTTCGCCCGCTCCTTTGAGTTCGGTGTCGAGGGGGCTTCGTTCCAAGAGGAGTTTCCCGATGGCGTCTACGAGCCCGGTGAACGCCTCTCGCTCGTGCGCGCGCGGGTCTCCAACAGCGGTGAGTTCGCCACGCCCTCCAAAAAAGTCACCATTGAAATCGAGACCGCGGGTGCGGTGGCGCCCGCGGGCGCTTCGGCGGTGGTCAGCCGCCTGGAACTCCAAGAAGCACTCTCCCCGGGGCAGAGCAAAGACGTTACGCCCTTGCCGGGCCAAGCGACCTTCGCCATCGCGGTCGACTCTCCCAAAGATGCTTTCTCGCTCGATACCTTCGTGCGCATAGGATCGCTTCGACTCCCCACCGGAAAGAAACAGGCGTTCGAACTCGGCTACCCCGTGACGCTCGCAATCCAGCCTTCCGCGAGGGGAACCGGTTCCGCCCAACAAATCGTCGTGAAGAACGTCTCCAAGGCGACATACGGCGGATCCCAGGGCATTGCGCGGAAAGTGATTCTCCGTTTGTCGCCCACGGGGGTTTCTCCGGCCATAGCGCCCGTGCGCGTTCAAGTCGGCGAGCGCACGATCGTCGTCGATCGGAACGTCGACTGGGAGGTGCCATCGCTCGCACCGGAAGGCCAGACAACGCTCCAGGTGCTTGAGTCCGCGCCTCTCAAGGCTCTCAATGGCCTCAGGCTTGAGCTTCTCATCGAAGGCCCATCTGCACGACCAGGTCTGAGGGTGGTTGCGGCCACCGAGCTCGATCCCCAGAACGTGCGTCCTGCGCTTTCCGTGCCCAACGCGGCACCCTTCCCCACCGCATCAGCGCCCTATACTTACCGCCACAACCTTGGCCGACCGGGCATCCGCTGCGAGCTCGTAACGACGGGCGCGCGTCGCAATATCAGCAGCGTTCGGTTCGAAAGGCCCGCGGGCACCCAAGACTTCTTGGTCAGGTTCGACACCTGGCTTGGGTTCTTCGGGGACTGGAGCTCTCCCAAGTTCAAGGTCGGTCAAAACGTGGCACCGATGTTGGGTGCGTACTACGCGGATGGACGCGCTCCGAGCACGGACGAAGTCGTGAGAATCCTCAACGAATACGTCTCACCTGTGAGTACGGGTGTTTGGCGCATCGCCGATTGCGAAGCGGAGAAAAGGCCATGAGGGGAACCATTGGAATTCTGGCCCTGATCTCCACTTTGGGCGTCGCTTGCACACCCGCGAAAAAAGCTTTGGGAGAGAAGGATAAAGACTCCACTGCTGCGAACGATCAGGAAACGTCTCCTACGGGATTCGAAGGTCCCGGCGGGAGTCCAGTCGTGTCTGCGTCCGCGCGAACAGGCTCGCCCACGGCGACCCCGACGCCGGGCGGAAGCCTCACGGACGGTTCAACAGCGAGTTTCGTTTTCGACTTCAAATCCATTCCCGCAACCCGTCGCATGGCGTCGGCGCTCAGTTGCGACGCCTCCTTCAAATCTCCGCAGGAAAGCGCCGCCTACTTCGGCGAAGCGCTCATGTTCTGCACCTCCGCGACCTCGATCCCATTCCGCGTGCATCACGTTGAGCCCCGACGCGGCGTGCGCCGCAGCGTAACGGGGATTCGACTTGCCGAGTCTTCCGCGACTCAGGGCGCACCTGGCGTTCCGGATCTCCTGTTCGACGTCATCCGCAGCGCCAGGTTCGACGGCCAAGAGGACGTTGAGATTGTGGTTCAAGCTTCGCACGCGCATGAGGAGGGAACAGGAGCCGGACAATGGATTTCGCTCGCCAAGTTCGTAACCAAGGTCGGAGCAGGGGATGTTCTCCCGGCGGCTGACGCGCGACCGTCACTCCTGAGCGCTCCCGCGAAGTCTACCGCCCCTGCACGCTTGGCCCTCGATGTTTCCCTCTTGGGCGGCACGGCCTTGGGAACGTTCGAGGTCCGGCATGGCGAACGCAAGATTCGGGTGGTTCCGCGGTTCGTGGATGCGGCGGAAGTGTCGCCTTCGGCCCCCTTCGCCCTGCCGACGGGTGGTACGTTCGTACCCGTTCCCACGCGTTCTCCCGTGAACGTCGCCAGCGGGCAGGTGCCGGCTTGCACCGACGTCAATCCACGATTCATCGTTTGGCGGGACGGTTCAAACCTGGCGGCACGCATGTGCTGGGGCCGGGCCGCGTTCGACGACCCCACGAGTTGGGGAACGCACGGATCCGCCAAGGTGGCCGGAGCACTCTATGCTTCTGGAGCCGACGCCCACGCAAGCTTCGTCGCGAAACACTGCCAAGCGAGCACGGGTCCACAGGCGGTTTGCCAGCTCGAGATAAGGACCCCCGAAACGACCGAAGTCATCGACGTGCCCATGGGGATGAGCGTCGCTTTCCGCGGTTTCGCATTGACGCTTCGGGGGAGCGGCACCGAACTCTCCGGTCTGGAAATAGCTCCGAACGCTTCACCCGCGGTTTTCATCGCACCTGCGCGCGACGTGACTTTCTAGGGTTTAGGTTCGCGCGCTGACTACTCGTAGTAGCGATAGACCGATAACGATGCTTCGAGAGCCTCTCGCTCCAAGGCGCGACTCCCATAGGCCGCGGACACGCGCGCCTCCCAGTTCGTGGAGGGCGCGAAGGCTGCATCGACGCGCGTTTCCCAATCGAAAAGCGCCGCTCCACCCAGGCCGAAACGACGCACCCACCGCCCCCGCAGCCCGAGTCGCACGGGATCGCTTGGACGCAACACGAGACCGGCGGTAACGCTTGGGCCGCCGAAAAGGCTTGCTCCTTTTTCCTGCGAAGAGCCCACGTCGGCCCCTGGAAGAAGGAACGCCAGGGCCCGCCTCCCATGGTCGGCCAAAGCGAGACCGGCGCCTCCCGAAAGGCCCGTAAGGAAACAACTGCCCGAGCGACCATGGCAACGCTCGCGCTGTTCCGTACCCAACCTGAAGCGCCAGCTCACCGGCCTGAGCAATCCCGAGAGGGGCTGAGGCGAAACGATGTCGAGGAGATTGAGGCGGTGGAGCGTGACACGACGGGAGTCTTCCCTCCAACGCACGGCCATGTCCCAAAAATCAAGCTCCATGCCAGGAGGATACCCCACGCCGGGCGCCATCATGTCATGAAGCGAAGGACGCCATTCCAACTGCCCGAAGGCCGCGGACGGGGATCCCTCCTGGGTGTCTCCGCGCACCACCTCACGCCGAGGCGAAACGAGGACGCCCCCCGTAAGCCCCACGCGATTGGTGGAATGGCCCAGGTCGGGACGTTCGTGATCGGGCCTGCGGACGAGAGGCGCTGAAACGACACGCGTGCGCGCTCTCTCGCGCAGGATGCGCTCACGCACGGGAAGCCAGCGCGACCCCGCGTCCTTACCTAGCGCGAGCTTCTCCTCGTAGTCGATGTACTCGAGCATGACGTCGAGGATCCTCGCGCGCGAATCGGGAGGGCGCGACTCCCACGCCGCATCGAATGCGAAGGATTCGGGAGTGTCTGTGAAGCGCGAGGTTTCGCGCCGCTCATGAGCGTCGAGGGCATCCCACCGCTCCAAGAACCGGCTGAGGTTGGAGGGGCGGTAGCTCACATCGCGCACGAGGCCGGGAACGCGAGCCACGACGCGCACGGTGTCCGAGGGCGTCACCCAAAAATAGAAGTTGCGCGTGAGCTCAACGTCGTCGCGGGCAAGTTCGATGAGCGCTAGCAAGATGTAAGCGCAGTTATCGTCGAAGTAATAGTAGTCGATGTGTTCGTTGCCGATTTCCCATAAGGAGAGCAGCATGCGTGTGACGCCCTCTTCTTTCACGGCGAGATCGTATTCCCACAGGTCGCGCGATTCGTGGTTGTTGTACTCCTGAGCCTTCACGTAATGGGGCATCATGGAGAAGCGCCCTGGGAAGCCTCCCGCGAGGCCCATAACAGCATACAGGAGCGGATTCGAGGTTGTGGGAAAGGCCGCGAAGCTCACGCTCCAATCGAGGAGCGGACTGCGGCGCCGAAGGCGCACCTCGGTCTCAGCTGGCTCAGCTGGCTCAGCAGACTCAGCAGACTTCGTATTTGTGGCGGTCTCGCTGGGCGAAGTGCCACTTATTCCCGGCTTGTGGACACGCAGGAACGTGTGACCGAACATGGAGCTCGGATTGTTGAGGAAATAGTTTGTGAACACCAAGGACACACCATCGCCGCGGGTGTTCCCGAACCAGTCCTCGAATTTGGCGCACCTCGGCTTTGGCAAAGCATCCTCGGGAATGCCGAGCGTCTCCTTGAAGAAAGCCAACCGCGCTGGGAAGCGGCATTGAGGGTGGACGTCGGGCCCCGCGTAGTCGTCGGCGCCGTGAAACATGGCCTCGAGCGAGGCGGCGAGCTCGGCGGCAGGCTGGGTGCGCCCTTGTGACGAGAAGAAGAAGGTGTCGCTGTCCACCAGCGATTTGGTGTCGGAGAACCAACCGGGCGTGATGAACAGCAGGCGCCGCCAGCGTGAAGTTTCGTGGAGGGATTGGCGAGTCGCGCTGGCGAGCGCATCGTCGAGGGCGCGCCTTGCCGAAGGGCTCGGCGTGGTTTCGCGCTGACGCGCAACGGGCAAGTCGCTCCCCGCATTGGGATCACCCTGGGGAGACGCCAATGCCTGGGGAATGCCGAGCAAGCAGGTCAGCAGGAAGATGAAGGAACGGGTCGAAAAACAAGTTCCAAGACTCATTGCGGACCTACGAAAAAACGGCAAGCCGCGGGAGCTTGCCGAGGACCAAAAGGGACTAGGAGAGCCTGCGTTCAGACGCGGGCGCACTCCACAGCGGAGTCCTTGAGAAGCTCGTGCGTGCGCGAGAGGACGCTGCCGGCGTCTTTCTTTTCGAACACGAAGTCGAACCGCTCTTGTGAGAGCCTCATGAGAGCCGAGGCCGACTCGCCGCGGCATCCGAGGAGTTCCGCGTAAGAGGCGAGCAGCTCGCCCTGCCCTTGCGCAGCTTCCTGCTCGAGCCGTGGGAGATTCACGGATACGAAGGTTTCCTGCTCATCGACGTGCGCGGCGCCACCCTTGGTTTTGCAGTTCGACGTGCCAGAGGTGATAGCCGACGTCTGGTAACCGATGACGTTAAGGAACCAGGCGCCGATTTGAGGACCTTTGGATTGGTTCTTGATGACCAACGATCCGAGGCCGCAACCCGCCATGCCGTATGCGGGACGGTAGGCACCACCCTCAGACGCAGATGCGGGCGCTGGCGCTGCAGCGGGAGCCGCGTCCATGGAAGGATCGGCTTCGGCAGGAGCCGGCTCCGCGGCTGGAGCCGGCGCGGGCGCGGGCTTGGCGGGAGCGGCCGCGGGCTTGCGGGCAGGGGCGCGCTTGGGCTTCTTGGCCTGCGCGAAAGCGGTTGTGGACAGGGCGCCGGCAACGAAACAAGCGACGGCGGCACGGAGGATCGTCTTATTCATGACGTGGGGGCTCCTTGAAGGCGTGGAGGTTTCCAAGTGGATGGGAAGTGACCGCTCCACGTCAGATGGTAAGTTTGCTGCAACCGCTCGCAAGGGTGGGCACGCCGGAGAGTTCACGACGAGTGGCGTCGAGAGCTGCCATGGCGCCAGGTGCGGCGAAGATTCGCTCGTAAGACTTTTGCAGGTGCGAAGCCACGCTCGGCTGAAGGGAGGTTTCGCAACCGAGCACGTCGGCGAGGCCGGCGAGCGTTTCGCCTTGGCCTTGCGCCATCTCCTTGGAGAGCGTGGCGTAGTTGTTCACCATGAACGATTCCTGCTGCTCGATGGCGGCCGCCGCGGAAGCCTGCGTGCAGTTGGAGGTTCCCGACGAGATCCCGAACGCCTGCGCGTATGATGTCCCGTTGGTGGTCGCCGCGAAGACTTGGCTGAAGCCTTCGCCGGGGCCGATGACGATGGAACCAAGGCCGCAGCCTGCGGAACCGTATTTCTGGGCGAACGCGGGTGCGGAAAGGACCGTGGTCGCAAGGACGACGGCGCCAAAGGCTCTCTTCATGGATTCCTCCGGGGATGACGTGAAAAGAAACACGAACGGGACAAGATCGTGGACGCGGGAAAACCATTCGAATGACGCGCTAGGAATGGCAAATACATTAACATCACCGCACGCCCGGTGCAAGGATCACCGAACGTTCTGCCTCTCGAAAAAAGTTCACCAGGGCGGCGCGCAAATTGCCTTCCCCAGGGGCGAAAGCGGCGGTGTGCCCGCCCTTCGCCGCGACGAAACGCGACGACGGCAGGACCGGCATCGCGCGCGCCAGGGCAAGTCCCGCCTCAAACGGAACGACGATGTCGTCGGTGGCATGCGTGAGGAACACCGGCATGCGCAGACGCGCCAAAGCCGACGAGGCGTCGGAAGCGTCGGACACGAGAAATGAGAGCGGCCACTGCAATGGCCACGTGAGCACGGATTGCCCGAGCTTCAAGCGCGCGAGCCCTCGCCACGAGCCGAAGGTGCTATCTAGCGCCAAACCGCGCACGCGGCCTGCGGAAAGGTCCTCGAAACGCTCTACGGCAACCGTTCCCAGCGCGCCTCCCAAGCTCTGCGCAACGACGAACAAAGGAACAGGAAGGGCCGACTCCGCAACGCCTGCAACGCCCGCACCTCCCGCCACGCCCGCTTCTCGGCCCTGCGCGTGTTTCCATGCGAACTCCAGCGCGGACACTCCATCCTCGATGGCCGCCTCACGCGACGGAGAGCCCGCCGAACGCCCATAGCCGCGGTAGTCGAAGGCCACGACGTCGAATCCCTCGCGGGTGAGCCATGAAACGAAAAACACGTGCGAGGTGAGATTCTGCGCGTTGCCATGGAAGTGCAAAACCACTCCACGGCGTGCGACTCCCGGGGCCGACGGCAGAACCCAGGCGTGCAAACGATGTCCGCCCGCGGAAGAGATCCACGCCTCGCGTGCGTGCGGATCGAACTCATCGGCGCGCGAGTAGACTTCATCATCGGGCTGAAAGAAAACGGAGTTGCACGCGCCCAGAAGCGACGCGAGCGAGAACAGGGAAAGGAACGGCCAAAGCTTTGTCGACGTCCATCCGGTCATTTCGGGCGCCTCCACAGCCGCCTCAAGAGCCTCTGAAAGGGCGCGCGCCAACCGCACCTCTTCTTTCGCGGGCAGGGTCCGGCGTGTTAACACGGTTTTCTGCCCGCTGGCGAGTCTAGCGCCCCCATCATCGACAAAAGGAACACATGCCCCATGTGCGGATTTTCAGGCCTCGCCTTCGCCGACGCGGCGTTGCTCTCTCTATCCGACCTCGGAGCCCGCGGGGGGCTTGGCCAACGCGATCCGCGCGCGCGGTTCCTGGCCACGGCCGCGCGCCTCGCGCACAGGGGCGGCGACGACGAGGGCGCTGCCGCGCTCGCTCACGCCTGGCTCGCCCACCATCGCCTCGCCTTTCAAGACGTCTCCGCCGGGAGGCAGCCTTTCGTTTCCGGCGATGCCACGATTGTTTTCAACGGAGAGATCTACAACCACCTCTCGCTGCGCGATGCCGTCGCACGTTCCCCGGCGCGCGCGTTTAGCGGCTGGCGCACGCGCAGCGATACCGAAACCCTTCTCGAAGGATTTCTCGCGCGAGGTCCTGCTTTGCAGGACGATCTCGATGGGGAATACGCCTTCGTCGTCGTGGAAGACGACGGCCGCCGCATCCGCGGCTGCCGCGATGCGTTCGGCGTCAAGCCACTGTTCCTTTGGCTTTCCGGCGTCGACACGGCCGTTTTCGCCGAGGCCCGCTCCACCTACATCGTCGAGACGCCGACTTTCGCTTTCGCGAGCGAAGTGAAGGCGCTGCCCTGCCCCCGTCGCTGGAACCGCGATGGCGCGCTTCGGCAGGCGTGCGGACTCTTCGAGCCTCTCCGCACGCCCTTCGAAGGCATCGTGGCCCTGCCCGCCGGCGGGAATTTCGAAGCGCGCCTCGACGAGGCGCGCGGCGTGTTCCGCATCGTCGTTACGCTCTCGGAGCGCCCGGTGCGCGCGAGTGCGGCGGGACGTTACCGCTTCGCCGAGCGCGATCTCCCCGAAGAATTCGCCTCCGCGTTTGCGGGCTCGGTCACCGATCGCCTCCTGTCCGACGTCGAATTGGGAGTCTACCTTTCGGGCGGGGTCGACTCGAAAGCCGTGGGCCACGAACTCGGGCGGCACCTCGCTGGAGCCGGGCGCCCTGCCCTCAAGAGTTTCACCATCGGCTTCGAGAGTGCGGCCTTCGACGAAACAGCCGAGGCCCTCTCCTTCGCGCGCGCGCAGGGGTTCACTCCCCACTCTCTCGCAGTGTCCGACGACGATCTGGCCTACGCCTATCCCATCGCCGTGGCGCACAGCGAGAACCTCCAGCCCTACACCAACGGCGCGGCCAAATGGTGGCTCTCGCGTTTCACGCGCGAGCATGTGCACGGGGTCCTTACCGGCGACGGCGCCGACGAACTGCTCTGCGGGTATCCGAGTTTCCGTTATTGCGCGTGGTGGAAGTTCGCGCTTCGCGCACGCAAGGGCGAAGGCCCCGGCGCACAGGCGCGCGCTGACTCGGCATTGAAAGGGGCTCTCGCGCGCCTCTCCGGCGCCCCCCTCGGCTCTTCGTGGCGCGACGACGCCTACGTGCGCCGGTTCCTCGCCGACGCGCGCGATCCCTGGATCGCCGGCTCGAGCTCGGCAGGACGCGGCGACGACTTCCTCGATTCCCTCGCACTTTGGGGAGTCGCCCATCCCCTCTTCGGGCAGATCCGCGCAATCGCACGCGCATGGATGCCAAACCCAGACCAGGCCCATACGTGGCTCGCTGCGCAGGGCCCCTCGGTGAGGAGTTGGTTCCTCTTCGGCCATGGCGAGGCCCTCGACCCTACCGACGCGCGTAACGCTTTGCTGCTCTGGCAGAACTACTTTTGCAAGACGCACCTGCCGGTGCAGGTGCTCAATTGGGTGGGCGACCGCATGGAAATGGCAAACACGCTTGAAGGGCGGACGCCGTTCCTTTCTCGGAGGCTCCGTGCGTTCGTGGAGAGCTTGAGCGACGGCGCCTTGGTGGCCGGATTCACCGACAAGGCTGTTCTCCGTCACGCCTATACGCCTCGCCTTGGCGCATTCGCACGGACCCCGAAAAAACAGTTCGGGGCTCCCTTCCTCGATAACGCGCGTCTCCTCGCGCGCTTTCCCGCGAGCGAGGCGCTGTCCTCCATGGGCCTTGACGGCGAAGAAGTCACGTATCGACTGCTGAATCTGGCCTCCACCGACTCCTCAACGGCCAAAGCGGGATCAAACGACCTCAGCGACGCCTACGAACGCACGCATCGCGCAGGGGCCCTGCAGACGCTTGTAACCGCGGGCATCGTAGATGGCGCAGTGGTGCGGGAGCAACCCTTGGAGCGAGACCTCCCTAGGGAACGACAGGTGCTCGCGCGCGGCAAGGTTTTCAGCGGCACCTGACTGCCGCGGGGAACTTCCGCAGGGCAAACCACGCAGCCCCCTGTCCCGCGATGGTGCCGATAACGCGAGGACCTCTCGCGCCCCACTGGTGGACGTGCGCGGGAAGAGAGGAGGTCCCATGACTGGCTTCAAAGCCCAACGGATGGTCACGAGGAGGGTCACGAGCAGCGCACTGAGGCGCGCGGGCGCCTTAGGCATCTGCGTTAGCATGGCTAGTGTCTGCGCCCTCGCCGTCCTGAGCGCCTGCGGCTCCCGCGAAGGCGAGGACAGGGTCTTGGAGAAAACTCCACCCAAGGCCTCGTCGCCACGCGACGACTTGGAGGATCTTCTCCGACGCGACGCAAACGCACAAACACGGGAGGAGGCCCCCGAGGGCCAAGGCGAAGGAACGTGCGGCGAACGCCTCGCTGTTGGCGTCAAGGTGCGTCCGAGCGGAAGCATGCGTTACGTCCTCACCGGAGAGGTGGCGCCCGAGTGCGCGCAGGAGCGCGACATCGTCTTGTCGCTGCGAACTCCCGTGGAAGTCGAGATCGTGGGTGCTGTCAGATGCGGGAAGTCGCCCTCCGACGACTACGACATCGTCTGCCGCGGAGCCGCGTCGGCTTTCGTGGTGTCCGACGGTTCCGTTTCCATTCCCATGCGCGCGGTTCTCCCTGAGGACGGCTCCGAAGGATCCGACTCTCGAGCGAATGACGACGACTCTGACGATGGCGTTGTCGACGACGGATCGGCATCGGGCCCTTCCACATCAGCCTTCCGCGCGTTCGTGGAGTTCGTGGATGCGCCCGTGGAGTAATGGAATCCACCCGCGAGACCGCAACGTCATCGAGAGGACAGTCACATGGAACGAAGGAACGTCGAAAACATCGCTTCTGCTCGCGGACCTTTGTCCTACGGGCGGAGCAAGCACGCGCTTCCAAAAAGGACACTCGCTTGCGCGTTGGTGGGTGCGTCCGCTTTGGCGGCAAACGGTTGCCAACGCGCAGAAACCGGCGGCTCCGCAGCGGGCGTCTACCAACTCAGGCACCTTTGGCCCACGGCAGAGGCTTACGTTTGCTTCAACACGACAAGACAGGGCTACTCGTACGCGAGGTCCGAAACTAAACGCATTGTCGAGGAGCAGTTCAACAAACGCACGAATTTCAGATTCCGCGGGTTCGACATTTGCTCGGCGCAGCAAAAACGAGACCTGAGAATCGACTTTGGCGACTTTCGCAGAAGCAACGCGGGAGCCATTGGCACTGGCGCCAACCTCCTTCTCCATTACGGACCAGGAGCTGCGCTGGCGCGACCACCCATGCAGCTCAACGTCGAATGGAACGATGAGGTTGTCGAATGCCGCCAAAGTCGAGCCGTTTGCCTCCACAATCTCATCGTGCACGAATTTGGTCATGCGGCTGGACTCGTGCACGAACACGCACGCAGCGACAACTCACTGGGCCAATTCTGTGATGGAACGCAATTTGGAGCGTCACCATCGGAGATGGGCAGCTCCGACTTCGGCTATGGAAACGTCACGGTCGGCTTCTTCGACCCCAGTAGCATCATGAATTATTGCCGAGAGAACTATTGGAGCAGGATCCTAGGACTTTCACCCGGTGACATAGAGACCCTCCATGCCGCCTACCCGGCTCCCGGCCGAAGCGTTGCAAGAACGGGTCCCTCGCCTGCGCAGGAAGCCCAGCGCCTTGGCTGTCATTTCAACAACGCCCTTCAAGGAGCTTGGATGGGTTGCGCGACGTTCGTCGCGTGGCGAGCCCATGTGCGCAATGTCCTTGCACCCCATGGCTTAAGTGCGAACGATCTCTCGAAGGCGGTCAGGGAATGCGTCGCAAGGAATGGGCGCAATCAACTCTCGACGTGCACACGCATCGTGCTCACGCACGTCTCGACCGAATGGCCAAACGATGGATTTCGCTGCCTCGCCTCGGGTTCTGGCTACAACTGCATACGCCCAAGTGCGCCGACGCAGCGAAGAGCGCCAAGCACGGGCTCGCCGACCGCAGCGAGGTCACCAGGTCCCTCGCCCTCCGTTGATCCCGTGAGTGTGGCGCGAGACATGGGGTGCACGAGCCACAATGCAATGCAGGGTTCCTGGCCGGGCTGCGTTTCGTTTGTCGGCTGGCGCGCCCGAGCAACCGGAAGGCCACTCGCTCCCGGCCTGGATTCCACCGACCTCTACAACGCCGTGCAAGGCTGCACCCGCGATGCGGGCTCGAGCCAGTTCGCCACCTGCACGAACCGCGTCCTGAACTGCGTAAGCGCGCAGTGGCCCTCCGATGATTTCGCGTGCCTCGCCAATGGCGGTGGAGCTTCCTGCCTCGACTTGTGCAATTGAGCCTTCGAAAAAGTCCAGACGAACAAGACGAAAAAGTGGCGATAGCGGCGACGACAACTGCACAACGACGACTGCACAACGACGACTGCACAACGACAACTGCACCACGACGACTGCACCACGACGACTGCACAACGACGACTGCACAACGACGACTGATCAGTGCCGTTCTGGATCATGGGTTGCGACAGGGAGTTCGACCTACGGATGCTGAAGCCAGCATCGCTCGCCTCTCGATACGCTCAGGCGAGCGATCGCCCGAGGCGTTCCCTTAACTCGCGGTTGCCGTGGTGGGGGTCACCGTAGCATCCTGGAACGCGTCGCGAGACTTCGCATCGTCGACCAAGGCAACGAGTGTCATAAAGAGGGAGTCGTCGCGCACACCTGTCACATGCGGACCCGCCGATCGCGAGACCGTGGCGACCCGCACGCGAACGTCGCGGTTGGCGCCGATGAGGAACACGGCTCCCACGCGAAACGCACGATCCATGTGCACACGCACGCGCATCTCAGGGAACGCGACCGATTCGAGGCGGGCTGCGTGCAGAGATGCCGCGTCCTCGGAGGCGAGAGCGAGAAGAGCCCCCGCGCCCGTTTTTCCAGGCTCGAGCCCTGCGTCGGTCTCAGGTGGTTTTGGGTGGGCTGCGCCTCGGCGCACTGCCATGACTTCGTCGAGCCAACCCAAAATGGCGTCTATTTCGAAGGGCTTGCAAAACACTTTTTGCGAGCGGTGTTCGAGGAGGTCGCCGAGCACGCGGGAATCGTCGGCCGTTACGTAGGCGAAAGGCGTCGAGGTTCCGAGCATGGCGCGCAACCTTTGAAAGAGCGACACGCCGTCGAGTACGGGCATGCAGATATCGCACAGGATGGCATCGAAGTCCCCGTTCGTTGCGATGAGCTCGAAAGCGGCGCGACCGTCGGAGGCCGTGTGAACGCGGTGGCCGACGCGCCTCAGCATGTGCGAGAGGATTTCTCGGGCGTCCTCCTCATCGTCGACCACGAGGACGGTTGCCTTGAAGCGGGCGGGGCCCGATGTACGCGTCATGGGATTTCTCTTCCTGCGCGGAACGTGCAAAAAAATCAATTGCGTCCGGTAAGCTTACTCTTCCGTGCGCGCCGATGACAGGATCCCGCCCGACGTTCGACAGATCGCTGACGGCGCGTCGGTCGCATAAGTCACATAAGTCGCATCGGTCGCGTCGGTCGGATCGGTCGGATCGGTCGGATCGGTCGGATCGGTCGGATCGGTCGGATCAGTAGGCGCAGCTACCGGGAACGCGCGGGAAGGGAATGACGTCTCGGATGTTGCCCATTCCCGTAATCCACATGAGCAGGCGCTCGAGCCCGAGTCCGAAGCCTGCGTGGGGAACATTGCCGTAACGGCGCAGATCGACGTACCACTCGAGGTGGGAGGCTTCGATGCCTTTCTTGCGGAGACGCTCGAGCAACACCTCGGTCCTGTCCTCACGCTGGCTGCCGCCGATGACCTCGCCGATGCCGGGCATGAGGCAGTCCATGGCGCGGACCGTCTTCCCATCGTCGTTGAGGTACATATAGAACGCCTTGAGCTCCTCGGGATAATCGTGGACGATGGTGGGCGCCTTGAAGTGAGTTTCGCAGAGGTAACGTTCGTGTTCGCTCTTGAGATCGACGCCCCACTCCACGGGGTACTCAAAGCTCTTGCCCTGGCCGATGGCCGTGCGCAGGATGTCCACGGCCTCTGAATAGCTGACGCGCACGAAGGGGCTCTCGAGAGCCATGCGCAGGTAGGGACGGGGATCCTGGTCGGCCTTTGCCGCGAGCACTTCGAGATCGCCTTCGGCCCGCTCGAACACATCACGAACAACGGCGCGAATCATGCGTTCACCGAGCGCCATGGTGTCGTCGAGATCCCAGAATGCCATTTCGGGCTCGATCATCCAGAATTCTGCGAGGTGCCGGCTCGTGTTGGAGTTTTCGGCACGAAAAGTCGGGCCGAAAGTGTAAACCTTACCGAGGCCCATGGCTAAGGCCTCGGCCTCGAGCTGGCCGGTAACGCAAAGCATGGCCTCTCGCCCGAAGAAGTCCTTCGACAAATCCACCTCTCCCTTGGGACCCTTCGGCAGAGCGCGAAGGTCGAGGTTGGTCACCTTGAAGGTCTCGCCCGCGCCTTCACCGTCATTGGTGGTGAGGATGGGTGAATGGACGTAGTTGAACCCTTCTGCCTCGAAGAACCTGTGGATAGCGTGACTGACCACGCTGCGTATGCGGAACATGCTCGAGAAAGTCGCCGTGCGTGGCCGCATGTGGGCCACCTCGCGCAGGTACTCGAAGCTCATTTCCTTTTTCTGAAGCGCGAAGGTCTCGGGGTCGGCGAAGCCCGTGACCACGACTTCGGAGGCTTGGATTTCCCATTTCTGCCCCTGGCCGGGGCTTTCCACGAGGGTCCCCTTCACGCGCAGGCCGCACCCCGTGGTGAGCCGTGCCACGTCGGCCTCGTAGTTTTCCAGAGCGGCATCCACGATGACCTGGATGCCCTTGGGCGAGCTCCCGTCATTGATATCAATGAAGCTGAACTTCTTGGATCCACGGCGGGTACGCACCCAGCCGGCGACCTCGACGGGGCCGGGGGCGACCTGGCCTGCGTGGATGTGTGCGATGGCTGCGAAGGCGTCTTTCAGGGCCATAGGAGAACCTTCTCGTCTTGATTGGCTTTTCAAAGGAGCGACGCACGTTTATAGGGGAGGATTAAGGTCTTGTCACCGGGAGGCGAAGCGAGCCATGCGCGAGAGGGCGGAAAAGTTCGAAAAGGCGTGGGGCTTCGCCCCCATGGGCGACCAACCTCAGGCCATCGCGAAGTTGGTAGAGGGCGTCGAGGCGGGCGTCTCCGAGCAGGTTCTCCTGGGCGTCACGGGCTCCGGAAAAACCTTCACCATGGCCAACGTCATCGCTGAAACCGGGCGCCCCGCGCTCATCATGGCGCACAACAAAACGCTCGCCGCGCAGCTCTTCCAGGAGATGAAGGAACTCTTCCCGAACAACGCGGTGGAGTACTTCATCTCCTACTATGACTACTACCAGCCGGAAGCCTACGTTCCGTCCACCGACACGTTCATCGACAAGGTGTCGGCCATCAACTCCGATATCGACAAAATGCGCCACAGCGCCACGCGCACACTCCTCGAGCGGCGCGACGTCATTATCGTGTCGTCGGTGAGCTGCATCTACGGCCTCGGCAGCCCAGAGGCCTACCTCAAGGCCATGGTCATGATCGAGAAGGGCGACACCCTCGGACGCGACGAGTTCCTGCGGAGCCTGCTCGACATCCAATACCAACGTAACGATGTTTCCCTGGAACGCGGCAAGTTCCGCGTGCGCGGCGACGTGGTGGAAATCGTCCCTTCCCACGAGAAGGACCGCGCCATCCGCGTGCAGTTCTGGGGGCGCAAAATAGAGCGCATCAGCATCGTCGACGCCCTGCGTGGCCAGGTGGTGGAGGAGGCCAAGCGCATCGCCATTTACCCTACGTCGCACCACGTGGCCGATCGCGAGCGCATGGACGATATCCTCCAGGAGATCCATCGTGACCTCCTCCTGCGCCTGGCCGAATTCAAGTCGCAGGGCAAGCTCATCGAGGCCCAGCGACTCGAGCAGCGGGTGCTGCACGACCTCGATATGTTCCGCGAGGTGGGCTACTGTCAGGGAATAGAGAACTACTCGCGCTACATGGACGGCCGCCCGCCAGGCGCCCCACCCGCCACGCTCATCGATTACTTCCCGCGCGATTTCCTCCTCTTCCTCGACGAATCCCACGTCACGTTGCCACAGGTGGGCGGCATGTACCGCGGCGATCGCGCGCGTAAGGAGACGCTCGTCGACTTCGGATTCCGCCTGCCCTCGGCGCTGGACAACCGCCCCCTGAATTTCGAGGAGTTCCTTTCCCGCATCGGACAAACAATTTACGTTTCGGCCACTCCGGGCCCCTACGAAATGGCGCGTTCCCAGGGTGAGGTCGTGGAGCAAATCATTCGTCCTACGGGTTTGGTCGATCCCATCATCGAAATCCGTCCGGCCACCCACCAAA
Organism: Silvanigrellaceae bacterium; assembly: GCA_044356935.1. GTDB lineage: Bacteria > Bdellovibrionota_B > Oligoflexia > Silvanigrellales > Silvanigrellaceae > JADCJN01. The sequence continues at coordinate 21,204 of JBIKVI010000008.1, forward strand.
TCGACGACCTTCTCGACGAGATCCGATCCACCATATTGCGCAAAGGGCGCATACTGGTCACGACGCTCACCAAGAAAATGGCCGAAGAGATGACCACCTACTTCGCCGACTTGGGGCTCAAGGTGAAATACCTGCACTCCGATATCGACTCCATCGAGCGCGTTGAGATCCTGCGCGACCTCCGCATGGGCGTGTTCGATGTCCTCGTGGGCATCAACCTCCTGCGCGAGGGGCTCGATCTGCCCGAAGTAAAGCTCGTGGCCATTCTCGATGCCGACAAGGAGGGCTTCCTGCGCAGCCGCACAAGCCTCATCCAAACCGTGGGACGCGCGGCGCGCAACGTCGAGGGCCGGGTCATCATGTACGCCGACCGCATCACCGACTCCATCCGGCAGACCCTCGATGAAACCGACCGCCGACGCACCATCCAGGTGGCCTACAACGAAGCCAACGGCATCACGCCCCAAACCATCATCAAGAAGATCCCAGAGCAGTTGCTCAAACTCTACAACTTCGATTTCGGCGACGAGCTCGAGGGCAAGATGCTCACGTTGCTCGAATCCATTGGCGACGAAAAGCTCCTGAAGAATCCCGTCAAAGTGGAGAAAGAAATCGCGCGGCTCCAAAAGGAGATGCAGAAAGCTTCGCAAAAGCTCGACTTCGAGCACGCCGCCGAGCTGCGCGACAAAGCGAACCTTCTCAAGGAGCACCTGCGCAACCTCTACGAAACAAAGAACGCGAGGGAAACCGACGGTTCACTGGCGGAGGCGCGCGGATCCGCCCCATGAACGCAAACACCCGCCCCGTTCTGGAGGGTCCACGCGGCCCTCGACCTCTCCCCGCGCCCGGGGAAATCAACCTGCGACTCGAACTCTCCTACGTGGGCCGGCCCTTCTCGGGCTACCAATCGCAACCACACGCCAACACGGTCCAGGATGCCCTCCGCGCCATGTGGAAAACGTATCGTGGCGAAGATCCTGTGTTGTTCGGTTGCTCGCGTTTGGACGCCGGCGTGGACGCCAACCACTTCGTGCTCAATTTCTTCACACGCGAAGAGGGCCTAGGCAGCGACGAGGCCATCTTGAGGAGCCTCAATGGCATCCTCCATTCGAAAATGGGTTTGCCGGTGTCGGTTGACGAGGTTGCGCGCGCGGAACCGGACTTCAACGCGCGGTTCGATGCCCACGGGAAGCATTACCGTTACCTCGTTTGGTACGGCTTCCGGCAGCACGCCCTGCTCACGCCCCGATCCTGGGCCGTGCGCAGCCGCACGGCGCCCGGCAGCCTCGGGGAGATCCTGGGTGAGTTCGTGGGGCTGCGCGATTTCGCGGCCTTCCGCGCTTCCGACTGCACGGCCAAAAACACCGTTCGTGAGATTCGGGCCATTCGCGCCTGGAGCCATCCTCGCTTCCCCGAACTCACGGTCCTCGATTTTTTCGGTGAAGGCTTCCTCAAGAACATGATACGCAACCTCGTAGGCACCAGCGTCGATTGCGCCACCGGGAAACTTGGCCTCGCGGACATCAGGGCCGCCTTTTCTCACCGCGATCGCGAGCGGACTGGACAGTGCGCGCCCGCCCACGGCCTTACGCTAGAGCGCGTTTATTACGAAGTTGCGGAGTACGAGCGAGATGCGGCCACGGGCGTTCCTTTTCTTCTTCACTAGTTTGGTCGGTTCACTCTTGACGGTTCCCTCGGCGCAGGCCGTGGTCGGCGCAGACTCTGTTTTATGCAAGCTGCCATACGCGCCGGGCCAGGCCGGAACAGCACTTCCCCGGCCTCGGCTCGTGATGGTCGAGGGTGTCCGCTCGGCCCGGCCGCGAGTGAGCTTTTACGGCCATCAGATCCTGGATCTTCCCGCACGGCGGCAGGGTAGTTCGACAACCGTTTCCCTCGATTCCCCCCAATCCCGTTACTTCTTCAAGCTCGACACGGCGCGCGGTCGCCTGGTGGTCGCCCTCAAGAGCGAAGGGAACTCCCAAGGACGTGCCCCGCGCGAGAACGAAGGCGTGGCCGGCGACTGCTCACCCCTGTGAGCTATTCGTAGCACCTTGTTCCTTGAGCTCTGGCACCGATGTGCAAGGTATGGGAAGAACGCGGCCATCGAAGCGCGTAAAGGTCATCTTCCGCGCGAGGGCGTCGAGTTCGACTTTGCCCGTTGCACTATAGACGCCCGGCAATTCGACCTGACCGCTCCACGAGGGAGAAGTGGAAGCCCCCATGAGGGAAGTGTCCCTTCGGAGCTCGGCTCCCCCTGTCGCCGAACCCGCCGATCCCGCCGAACCCGCTGAATCGCCGCGAGAAGCGGAAAGCACGATCGTCGCAAGTTCCGGCTCGTTGGAAGTCACTGTCCAAAGAACTTCCGCTCCGGTGCTCTCATCCACCGAGCGAGCCGCGCAGAAAAGGCTCGCGGCATCGCCTTGCAATGCGTTTGACGAACCCCGTTGCTGTGTCGTTGCGGGAGGCTCGGTCCCACATGCGCCCAAGCAAAAAGCGCTCAAAGCCGCCAACGCCCCTCCGACTCGAAGAAAGGCGTGGACCGATTCCGAAGACCGCTTGAAGCCTGGAAGATGCATGAACGCTCGCCCTCTTCCCACCCTATCGGAGCTCTGCTCCCGAAGATTGAGCCGGGGCCTCCCTTGGAGAACGCCGTTAAAGGCTGGACTCACCCGAGCCGATAATGCCCATAAGGAAACTTGGCTGTCAGAATCGGGGGTCCCCTCCATGTCTCAGCGCGATAGCAATCGTACCCGCGTCGTAACGGCGCTCCTTGCGAGCGGCATGGCCGTCGTCGTGGGTTTTTCCGGCTGCGGGACGGGGTCGAAGCCGCGCACGCAGACCCAAAGCCCCCCGGCGGCCCCCCCGGCGCTTCCCGCTGCCAAGGCGGCATTGCCGCCGCCTCAAAGAGTGGGCGACGTGGAGAAGCTCCCCACAACGGTGCTCACCAAATCGGTGGCTCGCGTCATAGGCTTCGCCGATGTGGGAGGCCGCACGGTTTCGATTTTCCAGGACGCCTACAGTGCTCTGTTCGGCGCGCTCCAGGGCAAGAAAGGCGGTTCCGGAGGGCCGGCTCCAAAGCCCTTGGTTTACTATTCCCCAGTCTTCGTTGCCGGCAAGGCGACTTACATGCTCACCGACGAAGGCATGTTCCGCATTGTCCTTCCCAACGTCTACACGGTCGAATTCGTGCGTTCCCGCGTTTGGGACGTCCTGCGCGGATCACTCGAAGCCATCGGAGCAACGCGTGAGAGCGTCAGCGTGCTCCCGTTCAACAAGGTCAAGGCCACGCTCAAGGCATTGGGGGGCACATATGAACCCCAAGTGGCGAGCGACCTCAGCCGGGTCACCTTCGAGCTGCCCAAATCCAAGGTCCCGGCGAGCCTGCGCGACGGCAGTCAACTCAAGGTCGACCCCGCCACCGGACAACCTACGCTCATCGGTTTCATCGACTCACTCGAGTTCGTTTACGCGTACAACGTGCAGAAAGTGAACGAAACAGCCTGCGCCTTCGACTTCGATCGCGGCTTTACTCAGAACATGTACATCGACTCCACGTGCCCGAAGGAGGTCAGCGATGTGTCTGAGACTTCCCTCGCCCAATTCGAGGCGAGCCGCCCCGACTGGAAGAATTTAGGGGCACTGGTGCAGCGCGCTAGCGTTCCCATCACGAGCTGCCTTGCGGGCAGCGAGGTGGCCCGAACGCTTCGCCGTGCGAGCGTGAGTTGCACGCGCAGCCTTCAAACCTCCTCGGGCGCGCGCGACAACCTCGGCGACGAACTCTACGACTTCTCGAAAAAGACCTACGAGACGATCATCGACAACGCCAAGCTCACGGACAACCCCAGTGATTGGAACGTGCAATCCGCCGCCGCGGCGGTTGCGATGTTCGGCTCCCCCGAACGATTCGCGCAGGAGCTGAGCGATTTCAATTCCAACGTCCTCAATCGCGACATCGTCTCCGACACGTCCACCGAGTGGGCACAGTCGTCGGACTTCCTCGAGACATTGAGCGAGTTCCAGTCGCGCAAGATGGAAGAGGAGCGCAAGGCGAGCGGCGGCGGGGGCGGGTTCCTCTTCCTCATCTCCTTTGGCGGTGGCTCGAAGAGCAACTCGAACAGGTCAAATCTCGAGGAGGTCTTCAGCAAGCTCTCCACCGTCGCCAAGAAGGACCGCGCCGCGTTCCTCAACAAGCAGTTCGCCGGCGACTTCCTCAACCACGAAATCGTGGACGTAGGAGGCACGCTCAAATTCTACCCCCGCGTTACCTTCCACGTGAAGGCCGACGTGAACAAAATCGATCAGGCCGCGCAAGCCCTGAATGTGGCCGATTTGGGTGACATCGTGACCGAGAACGACGCGTTCGCGGGCGAGTTCGCACCGGCGCGTGAGTTCGCGTTCCAAGGCATGGTGCGTTGCGGCGCCAACGAATTCTCGTTCAGCAAGCCCATCGCCGAAATCGACTGGTGGAGCTCGGCGAGCTTTTTCAACGACGTCAACTCGCGCATCGCGGCCGGCATTCCCCCGGCGGGCTGCGAGTCGGTGAGCGTGAGTTTCTGGCACGACCTTCCCGACGGCCACACTCTTGTTCCCTCGGGCTCCCGCCCCATCACCATTCGCGCGTGGCCGGCCACAGGCACGCCAACGAGCGTCGTTCGCGCCCTCGGGGCTGATACGAGGTCGGAGTCGAAAGCGGTGAGCGGAACATTGAGCAATGCGGGCGCGGTCATCACGAAGGTCGAGATAAAGCCGTGACCCTGGTGGCTCGCCCCCTCGCGTCCGCGTTCCCCGCGGCCGTTGCCCTTTCAGGCCTGTGGTGCTTCGGCGCATTGGCCGCGGCAGGCGCGGATCTCCTGAGTGACGAGGGGGTATTCCACACTGGGCACCTAGCGGGGTTTCTCGATGCCTTCCTGGGGGTGGCCCTGCCGACGGGCGTCATTGCCGTCGCCGAGCTCCTGGCATGGCCTGGAGCCGTGCTCGTTGGCATCATGGCATGCGCCGCCGTCCTCGCGGCAGTCGCTCTCTCGTCGCGTGCGGCCACCATCATCGGGCTCGTTTGCGCCGCGCTCGCCATGAGCGTCATCCACCTGCGCAACCCACTCCTGTCGAATTCCAGCGACGTGCTCTTGGGGCAACTCTGTATCGCCGCGGCATTCTGCGTCGCGCTAGGCGGGGGGCGGCTCGCGCGCATTGGCTTGGCGTTCTACGGAGCGCTCGTCTACGTGGGCTCCGTAGCCTTCAAACTGCGCGGAGACCACTGGTGGCCCGAAGCTTCAGCACTGGAACGAACGCTCGGCGCATCCGAAATCACGCGGCCCCTTGGGCGCGCGCTCTTGGCCAATGCTTCGCCGGAGATGCTCGCGGCAGCAACCACAGGAGCCCTCGCCCTGGAGGCTCTCGCCCCATTGTGCGTGCTCGCGGCAGCCGTCTCGCCGCTTGTTTCTCCGATGTCGCGAGGAGCACTTAAAACTTCACCAGACTTGGTGTCGGTTCACAGGAGGCGCCTCGCGGCGACCCTCGAAGAAATCGGGCGTGCCTCGGCGGCCTCACTGGTGGCCCTCCACATTGCCTTGCTCCTTCTTCTCGACATCGGTCCGTTTCCCGCGGTGTGCTTGGCCCTTTGGTTGCCCTTGTCCTTAAGGGACTCGCGCCTCACCGCTGCGCCATCCCAGAGGCCGTGGGGATTCGCGGGACCGGCGTGGATAGCCTGGCTCTCGGCCAGCGCCGCTTCCCTCTGCGCGTTTCTTTGGACCCCTCGGTGGGCGCACTCCGGGGAAGTCCACCTCACCCTTTACCTCGCGCACCTGAAGCACTACTGGAGCATGTTCTCACCCGCCCCAACCCATTCGACCCGTTACGAGTTCGTCTCGGAAGACGGGAGTTTGTCCGATCCACGCGCATTCTCTCCTGGTAACGCGTTCGCCATCGGCCACGAGGGCTACGCGTGGCGTGTCTACCGCGACGTCTTTTGGGCCGACCTCTGGCGTTACGAAGGACGTGCGGCACGCGAGAGGGGCGACGCGCAGAGGCCACGACTCGGGGCCGACTTGGGCGCAACCTTGGCCGAGCGCGCCTGCGCGGCCGCTCCAGAGGGAACACTCCGGGTGTCGTTGGTGGCGTTGCGGCGCGAGAACTCGGTGGAGACGCGTTTCCGGTTTCCATCGCCCGAAGCCAAGGAGGTCGCGGCGGTTGGGGCGGTTGCGTCGGTTGGGACCGAAGAACGCGTCGTCGTGGGACGCGCCGGCTGTCCGGTGCGATGACTTGACCCGACTTCTGTGGCACACTCCACGCCATGACAATTCAAGCCTCTTCGCGCACCGTCCCAAGCCCACTCAATGTGCGACCTCGTCCGCTCGCGTACGCGGGCGCGGGCGCATGGAGCCTCGCGCGACGCGGTGCCCTCGCTGGTCTTCAGCGCGCATTCTCCGCCTCGCTCGCGGGCAAGCGGCGTGACTTCCTCACGGGCGCCCTCAGCGGTGGACTCGAACGGGTGCAGGGTGCAAAGCTCGCCGCGTTCCTCGCCTCCAACGCCCAATCGCGCTACGGCCGCGATCACGGTTACGCGGAGATCACCACCCTCGAGAGCTGGCGCGCGCGCGTGCCCATCGTAGACTACGATGATCTCGAGACGCGCGTTGGACGAGTCGCGTCGGGCCACGCGCGCGAGCTCACCGACGATTCGGTGATCATGCTCGAACGCACGGGTGGCTCCACGTCCACAAACAAGCTCATCCCCTACACGAAAGGACTCAAGGACGAGTTCTCGGCGGCCACCGATGTGTGGATGGCCGATCTCTATGCGAGGATCCCCTCGCTATTGGGCACCACCTGTTACTTCGCCATATCGCCCGTGGGTCCCGCGCCGCGCGCCACCGAGGGCGGATTGCCCATCGGCTTCGAGGACGACACGGAGTACTTCCACCCGATCGTCCGCATACTGTGGCGACGCATGCTCGCCGTACCCGCCGAGGTCGCGAGGATAGGCGACATGGAGGAGTGGCGGTTCGCTACCTGCAGGGCGTTGCTAGCCGACGACGCGTTGGGAATCCTCTCCGTTTGGAGCCCGACCTTCCTTTCCGGATTACTGGATTTCCTGGAGGCGCGGTTCGACGATCTCGTCGCCACCCTCCCCTCCCCGCGCGCGCGCGCCCTCCTTCGCGCGCGATCCGAGGCCGGCGGTCGGCTCAGCGGCAGAGCGCTGTGGCCACGCCTCGCCGTCGTCTCGTGCTGGGCCGACGGCGTGTCGCGCGAGTTCGCGCTGCCGCTGCGCGCGTTTTTCCGCGGCGTGCATCTCCAGCCCAAGGGGCTTCTAGCCACCGAAGGCGTGGTGACCTTCCCCTTGTGCGGCCCGGCCGTGGGTCCGCTCGATGCCGCGCGCTGGGACGACCCCGACGAAGCCGACACGCCCGAAGGAGCCTACGCCACGCGGCGCGTCCTCGCCTACACGAGCCACTTCTTCGAGTTCCTCGACCTCGATTCCCCCTCGCGCGCACCCCTGCTAGCCCACGAACTGCGCGTGGGTGGCAATTACTCGCCGCTACTCACCACTGCAGGTGGTTTCGCCCGTTACCATCTCAAGGATGCCCTCGCGTGCACGGGGACCCATGCCGGTGTGCCCACGTTGCGCTTCATAGGCAAAACCGATCGCACCGCCGACCTGTTCGGCGAAAAAATCAACATGCGGCAAGTTGAGCGGGGACTCGAAATCGCGCGCACGCGCACCGGCGCCTCTTGGCGCTTCGCGCTCCTCGCACCCGTTGATTCCCCATGGCGTTACATGCTTTTCGTGGAAAGCGACGAGCCCGAGCGCGTCCTCGAGCGTGTGGCGCGCGTCTTAGAGGAGCACCTCCTCACCGGGCATCACTACGCATACTGCCGCAAGCTCGGACAACTCCACGGCCTGCAGTGGCGCCGCGTGAACGCTGGGCGTGAGGCCTTCGAAAGGGGCCTCGTGGAGGCGGGACTCCGCGCGGGGACCATCAAACCCGCCGTCCTCGACGCCCGGACACACTGGGCCGACATCTTTGCCGCGCCCTGACGGCCTCGGGCGCTTCTCTCCAGCGCCTCGTGTGTTACCTTCATGGGGAGCCCATTCATCCTCAGGAAACAACACGAACAGGAGACCCACCCATGGTCCGTCCCATGTCGCATGTCGCGGCGGCCGTCCTTGCCGCCACGGCTGCCCTTCCCTTGGCAGCTTGCACTCCCAAAAAGGTTTTGGAGTCCGTGCAAAAGGAACAACAGGCTCCACAGCCTCCGCCGCCGCGCCCCTTGGCCCTCTCCCCGGAAGCCAAGATTCTCGTCGACAGAGTGGTCGCTCTTTCCGCACCGTCGGCAAAAGGGACGTCCACGGTTGAGCTCGACGTCATTATGAAGGATTACGTTGGCGATTGGGAGACGCGCGAGGGCGACAACGCCTTCAAGACCTTCAAGGCCGTATCCGGAGGTAACGACCAACCACCCGACCTCAAGCTCTACGTGGCACAGCTCCAAGTGCTGCGTGCGCTCAAGAGCGTCGTGTGGAGAGCCTCGGGCATCTTCCTCGAAGCCGGGCCCCGCGGGCAAATCGCCGCGCGACGGCAGGATCTCCGTGATTTGCTTGGCATGGAGAAGCCGGTCGTGCTTCCTTCCGACGAGAAGGAGCGCATCTCGCACAATGCGGCACTCACCGCGATGCGGGCCATGTTCACCAGCATCCTCGTTCTTGCGCCTGACAGTCCTGCCAAGACGGCATTCACCTATGTGGTCGAGCCCTCCGCCGAAGCCGCACACGCGGGCTACTACGCATCGGTTCAGGAACTCCAGGATGACCTCTTCACAAAACTTGTTGGCACCTATTCGAATGGAAATCTCGTCACCTCGGGCGCGTTGTCGAGGCTGCTCATAACCTTGAGCGCACTCAAAGGCACCGTGAACGACGAGAACCCCATCGCCTGGGATCCCCGGCTCGCCTTCGGCGTGAACGCCTTCGAAGGGAACGCCCAGACGCGACAGGAAATGGTCGGCGACCTCGAGCTCGACGCCATCATCGCCTCCA
>JBIKVI010000446.1:0-2589 GCA_044356935.1 Silvanigrellaceae bacterium
CGGTTCTTCGGGCGAGGGCATCGGGACGTTGCGCGCGCTGCACTCGATGGAATGGGAGACCTCAAGCGACCACGGCACTCACGCCAAGCTGCGTAACGGGGAGGCGGGCGGCCTCAAGACATAGGCCCGTTTTTCGTTGCGCGCCAGGTCAATCACGGTCGTGGGACTATAAGTGAACTTAAGTCATCGAAATCGCCTCGAGGGTTCAAGAGACGGAGCGTAGGAAATCGAGCCACGACGATTGCAAGTAATATCCAAATCCGGAAAAGACAAAGCAAGCGCCCGGACGTATTTTTTAATTTACGCAGGGAGCCTGCCTCTTCGAGGCGGACGCACAAGAGCCCCCATCAGCTCCCATCGTGGCTGCTCTTGTCAACAAGTCCGCAAGAAAGTAACACCCCGTCCGCGCGCCTGGAGCATCGCTCAGGCCACCAGGCTCTTGTTTCCCGGGCTCGGGACCATTTCGTCGTCGGTTTCCGCGCCTCGAGCGGTTTGCACGTTCCCACCCGCTCCTCGCAGGAAGCGGTCGACGCGCGCGAGAACGCCATCGCTCGGCCCGGATACGGTGAGCAGCGCTTCGATGGCGATGCGCGATTGGAGCTGTTCCCTTTGGAGGGTTTGTCGAAGGGAGGCCACCTCGGCGCGCGCGGAGACAAGTTCGAGACCGAGGGTTCGCCTCTCGGCGTGAAGTTTGGCGAGTTCACCGACCAGCAGGCGCATGCGCTCGGCGCGTCCGTTCAAGGTGCGCCATGCGACGAAGGCCAGGGCGACGAGGAGGGTGAGGGGAATGATCCATTTGGCATGGACGAGGGCGAGGGCGAGCGACATGGGGTGGTCCTCCGGAGTGCGTGGGTCAAGATGCGATGCGGTTCATGGGGGCCGACGGGGTTTCGCCGTCGGCCGACGAGCGCGAATGCGAGTTCGACTGACCGGAGACAGGACGGAGGGCGAAGTCGTGAACTGTCGCCGCTGATGAGAGCCCGCGTCCGAGTTGCTCAGAGAGGGCGGTTTGCGCCCGCACGAGCGCCGTGGACAATTGGACGAGGTCCCCTCGCAAGTGTGCAAGCTCCCCGGCCCGATCGCGCTCGTCTGCCTCGAGTCGTTGGATGGTTTCGCGAAGCCGTCGCGCTTCCTCGCGAGCGTCGCGGAGTTCACGTGCCTCCCCGAGGTCGCGCACGCCGCGACTTGCCTTCGGGTGCGAAGTCCGCCGGTCGAGATCCGTTCCCGGAGGCAGGATGATGATTGGATGCGAAAGGGGCGCGTTTATGACCGGGCGTGGTTTTTGGATCTCGGCGGCCATGCGCGCGCGCTCCTGGGCAGCCTGTGCGACCACCGATCGTTGGCGCGCGAGCGCTTCGGGGAGCTTCGCGATGGGTGTAATCCTAGCCGCGACGGCAGGTGCGCCTGGTGCGATTGGCATGCCATGTGCCGCGTGGCGTCGAGGAGCCTCGCGCGTTGCCACGGTGGGCTCGTCGTTGGAGTGGCCCGTGGTGTGGACGGGCTGTTGCGCCAAGGGGGTGTGGGGTCTGGGCACAGCGCCATGGAGAACACCGCCTCCTTCCCGAGGGCGCCCTTTCACGCCATGGTACATGGCCTTGCGCAGCCTCTCGTTCTCCAAACGTGTAGCTTCCAACTCCGAAACAAGGGTGAGCATTCGAATGCGCCTACCTCCTCCGCCCGAACTCGAGAGGAGAAGGTAGATAAGGCAAAAGGCGACGCCCGCAAGCACGCAGAACAGGGGAAGGAGCGGCCCAAGATCCTTGAGCGCGCCCATCGTGGTGATGGTCATGGCCATTATTCCTCCAAACCGGCCTACAAGCCACTTCGGACCCGTTTTGGAGAGGCGTGAGGGATCGCTAGAAGCTTACGGAATCATCGTTGAAAACGAGAGCGTGTCGAAGTGGCCAGTGCGCCCGACAAGGGACGCGCGATGACCGCAGGCGTGGACTGCCATTCCACGACGGTTAAGTCTGCTTTGCGCACCTTCGCGCATCTCCAACTGATATTCGTGCCAGCAGCGAATCCTTCCACGACCCGGGCCCAGTGCGGGTACAGCACCGGCTCGAGACGCGTCGCCCCGGAGATGTTTCCCCCTCCGAGGCGCTCGTGCTCGCCCACGGCGTAAATGGCCTCGCCTTGGCGTGTTGGGGCGTTTTCGCACACCAAGAGGAGGCGTTCTTTCGCGCGCGCGGACGGGGTGGATTTTTTCCATGTGAAGTCGACGGTCGTGCGACTCTCCCTTTCACGCGCACCCAGCCAAGCGAAGCTCAAGCGATCGCTTCCTGCGCTCTCGCGGGTGAAACAAGGGGCTTGCGCAGCCAATGCCAAATGTCTAGGCATGCGCTCCTCGCGTGCTTTCGCGAGAATCTGCTCGTCGCAAACGGGAAGACGTGCGCCCGCCAATGTAAAGCTATCGAGGACGTCCTCGTGGCTGGCTGCGATGGGCTCGATCAGCACGGGAGTCGAGTCGATGCGGCCGGTGAACGTCCCACGTGTCGCCTGCACCGAGAGGCTCGCCAGTCGGCCGTTTCTCGAGCGCGCGTCAAGGCGCGTGCGCGCGCGCGCCCCCTGCTTCCATGCCGTCGTTTC
>JBIKVI010000447.1:0-2587 GCA_044356935.1 Silvanigrellaceae bacterium
TGGATACCGAACCACACCGCGAATGCGAGGACTCCTACGACGACAAAACCAAAAACAGCGACTCCGATGGACAACACCACGAGCAGCGAACGAGGAACCCGGCGGAGCTTGGAAAGCAGGGAAAGCGGGGCGAACGGATTGGGCTTGCGGTACATGGCGACATCCTCCTTGGACGCAAGGACGCTAACTTAGGGGGCATTGCCGAACAAGCGCGGAAGCGACGATTAAACATCGCGTTCCCTTCGCGTGGATCGATGTGAACTCGGCAGGGACTGCCCAAGGCGGCGGGCTGACGACGCCGCGCTCAAGGAAACTGCGGGGAACGTCGAATCACCCGGGGAGAGACCTCGCCAAGGAGAGCCCCATGCGCCGACTCGCTCCTCGTAACTCCTCCCGCGCCCATCGTGTCGTCCTATCGGCGGCCCTCGCGGGCCTCGCCCTCGCCGCGGGCGCATGCAAACCGCGCACGGAAGGGAGCGCGGGCACCGAGCGCGCGTGGAACGCCGCAAACGACCCCGTCATCCTGCGCGGCAACCGAAAGCTCGAGCGCCGTTACTTCACGTTGCCAAAGGGCGGCGACGTGAAGGGCAGCCAGACGATCTGGATAGACACGTTCTGGCCCGGCAAGGTGGGCGGCCTGGCCGCCCGCTGGAACAGCATGAACCCCTTCGGATTCGCGTCCGCGCAGCCGGGCGTCGATGACCTTCGGCGCATGACGCTGCGCGAGCGGGCCACGCTTTCGCCCGCGGAGAAGTACGATGCTTTCATGGGGAACTATTCCTACCCGCTGACCATATCGGAGAAAGCCCGCACCCATCCGGGGGAGCCCGACTGGTATGGACTTTGCGCGGGCGTGGCCATCGCCTCCCTCCTTTGGGAGGAGCCCAAGCCGGTCGTCGTGCGCAACCCCCAAGGCATAGAGGTGCCGTTCGGCTCATCGGATATCAAGGGGCTCCTCGCTCTCTACATGCAGAAGGTGGGGAATCACGCACCCACGGAGCAGTACCACGTCGGCATGAAATGCTCCCGCACGCCACCGAAGCTGCTCCCTGGCGTTACCGGCCCGGCTCCCGAAACCTTGGGGGCAGGCTTTGGCCGCGAATCGCTCGCGGAGTGCGAGGACGTCAACGCGGGCTCTTTCCACCTCGTCCTCTCGAACTTGGTTGGACTCCAGCAAGAATCGTTCGTGATGGACGTGGATAGCGACAATGAGGTGTGGAACCATGCCATCGTGTCTTACTCCACCAGGGAGGTGGGCGAGCGGCTTCCCCAAGCCACCGCTGCGCCGGGAACCGTGCGCGAGAGGATCGTGGAGACCGAAGTCCGTTACCTCGCACGGGGCGTGCCCGCTTGGACCGGCGAGGGCTCGCGCTTACCCGACTCCTTCGAGACGGCCAAGTACAAGTACGCTCTGGAAATAGACATGTACGGGAACATCATCGGAGGCGAGTGGCTCGTCGAGAAATTCCCCGACTTCATCTGGCGGCAGGCCCGGCCGGAGTTCCAATTCTATTTCCACAAGTTGGGCGATCTCGTGGAACTCTCGAGGCGTTCCTCCTTCCGGGAGAATCTGACCTTCGTTCCATGAACGGGACGATTACAGTTGGACCTCGCTCGCGCCGATACGATCGGTGCAGGAGGATGCCAACGTGAAGAGCCCAAGCCGACGTCTCCCTCTCCTCGTGAGGCCGATCGTGGCCTCGGCCATGGCGATGGTCATGGCCGCGACGCTTTCCTGCGGCCAGGGCGAGTCCCAAACGCGCAAACCCGACAACGGAGGAACCTTCGTTCCCCAGCCCCGCGCATCGGCGGCCCCCGCCACGCTCGGAAGCCGCGAAGGCGGCGAGATCCAAGGCGTCAAGGAGCGTTACGTTGTAAGCGTGGGCCTCAACCTCCGTGTGAACCTGAGTATCCAGCATCCAAACAAGCGCACGGCGAGGCAGGTCGTATTTTCAACCCTGGGCGACACGATTCCGCCCGTCAACTCGCCGCCCAATTACAATTCCGCAATCATCGATGTGGCCCTCGCGGGCGCTCCAGAGGGCGTGCACGAAGCGACCATCGTTGCCATCTACGACGGTAACGAGCCGGGAGAACCGGTGAACTTCCAGGTGCAAGTCGGCTCTTCCACCGCTCCAGCGCGCCGTGCGCCGAGCCAAGGCAACCCCACCGAAGTCCAGCCTCCCGCCACCGAACCTCCCGCGCAAAACCCACCGCCTCAACAGGCGCCGTCAGGGGCCGCTCAAGCCGGCCCTTCCCCTAACGCTGGAAACTGAATCCATTCCTCTCCTGCCTGTGCCCGGCGGCGCGCCCGCGTCTCATTGCCCGTCCGCCTGCGCGCGCGGGCTCATAGGGCCGAATCCAATCCCAAGGGCTGCTTCAAGAATTAGACGATAGCGTCGTTGTCGCCCCCCGCCGCCTCGCTCATGTACCCACGTACACTCCGCTCGGTCGGCGGGAGGACTCCGCCTTGCTCTCGTCTAATTCTTGAGAGCAGCCAAGTTTTTTATTGGAATCGGGGACGGATATGGGCCCTGCGCGTATGTTGCAGCTGCGAAGAAGTAACACACGGCGGGGTTGTTTTGAT
>JBIKVI010000448.1:0-2586 GCA_044356935.1 Silvanigrellaceae bacterium
GTGGAGTTCGACATCAACGTACTACTCGGCGACGACGAAGAATAGCACTCCTTTGATTGAACCGACTCAACGGCTGCGCAGGTCGAACCGATCCAAGGTCATCACTTTCGTCCAGGCCGAAACGAAGTCAGTAACGAACTTCTTTTTCGCAGTGGCGGACGCGTAGGAGAAGGCCACCGTGCGGAGCTCCGGGTGGATTCCCAACAGGAGATCCTGCGGAGTCGCCGTCCAGCGCGGCGCGCCGGTCTTGGCATCGCGACCCACGAAGAGGCCCCCGACCGTGGTGGAGGGTGCCCACTTCGTCGACGTGTCTAGCAGGTTCACGAAGAAGTCGTTGGTCAGAACCTCTTTGCGACGCGTGAAGACGCCGTGATTCGATCCGGCGGTGTTGGCACCGAGGACGCGCAGCCCGCCTGTGAGGACCACCATCTCCTCGGGCGTGAGGTTGAGGACGTCGGCGCGGTCCACGAATGCCCTCAATGGCTTCAAGTAGCTTTCGTTCGCGTCGTGGTAATTGCGGAATCCGTCGGAGGTGACCTTCATGACGTCGAACGACGCCACGTCGGTGCGTTCCTGCGAGGCATCCGTGCGCCCAGGGGTGAAGGGAATTTCCACGGCGATGCCCGCGCCGCGCGCGGCCCTCTCGACGCTCGCGTCTCCCGCGATCACGATGAGGTCGGCAAGCGAAATCCTCTTGGCCTTGCCGGCCTTCGCCTGCGCGCCATTGAAGGCATCCTTGATGCCTTCGAGGATGGCCAGGTTCCGCGCGAGGAGTTCGGGCTCGTTCACCTTCCAATTCCTCTGGGGTTCGAGGCGCAGGCGTGCGCCATTGACGCCACCGCGCATGTCGGTGCAGCGGAACGAGGCCGCCGCCGCCCAGGCGGTCTTCACGCCATCAGACACGCCGAGCCCCGAGGATTCGATGCGCTTCTTGAGCGCACGGACATCGGTGGCGTCCACGAGCGGGTGGCCAACCGCCGGAACGGGATCCTGCCACACGAAGTCCTCGCGCGGGAAGTCGCTCCCAAGGTAACGCGACTTCGGTCCGAGGTCGCGGTGGATGAGCTTGAACCACGCGCGCGCGAAGGCGTCGCCGAAGGACTTGGGATCCTCGAGAAAGCGCCGCGAAATGCGGGCGTACAGGGGATCGTAGCGCAGGGCGAGGTCGGTGGTGAGCATCGTGATGGTCACCGACTTCTTGGGATCGTGCGCGTCGGGAGCGCGGTCGGCGTCATCGAGACCTTTTGGGAACCATTGGAACTTGCCACCGGGGCCCTTGGCGAGGCCCCATTCGTACTTGTAGAGGTTGGTAAGGAAGTCGTGCGTCCACGCGATGGGATTGCGCGTCCATGGGCCTTCGAGGCCGCTGGTGTTCGCGTTGGCGCCCTTGGCTTCCGGACAGGGGGCGTCGTTGCCTTTGCATTGCGCCGGCCTGGGCGCGCCGTGCATCTTGCCGAAGGTATGGCCTCCGGCAATGAGCGCCACCGTTTCCTCGTCGTTCATGCCCATGCGGCCGAAGGTGATGCGAATCCTTTCCGCGGCGCGGAGGGGATCGGGTTTCCCGTCGGGCCCCTCGGGATTCACGTAGATGAGGCCCATCACTGATGCGGCCAGGGGCAGCATCAAGTTTCCTTTCTTGTCGAACCTCTGGCTCTTTAGGAATTCATCCTCCGGCCCCCAGTACACCATGTCAGGCCCAGCGTCGTCGACGCGCCCTCCTGCGACCCCGAGCGTGTCGAAGCCCATGTCTTCCATGGCGACGTCGCCGGCCAAAACCATGGCGTCGGCCCACGAGAGGTTCGGGTAGTACTTATCGACGACGGGCTGGATGAGTTTGCGCGCTTTGTCGAGGTTGGCGTTGTCGGGCCAGTTAGCGAGGGGGTGGAAGCGCATTTGACCGCCGTCGGATCCGCCCCGGCCGTCGGGCGCGCGGTAGGTGCCGGCGCTATGCCAGGCCAAGCGGATGAACAGCGGGCCGTAATGCCCGCAATCCGCCGGCCAGAAGTCCTTCGACTCCTTCATGACGACCTTCATGTCCGCCTTGACGCGCTGCCAGTCAAGCTTGGCGAACGCCCGTGGGTAGTCGGAGGCCGCGCGTCGCGCCTGGTGTTTCCTTATCGGTGCGAGGTCGAGGCCCCAAAGCGCCTCTTTTCCCTCGAGGGCGATGGCGGGGAACTAATCGTCCACGCTCGAAGCGGTTGCCTGGCGTGACTCGGCGGGCGATTGGGCGAGGGCTTGGGACTGTGCGCCTAGCAGCGCGATGAGCGACGTAGTCGCGACGAAAGCGAGGCGTGGATTCTTCGGCATGACGTTTCCTCCTTCGAGGTTTCGGAACTCGACGTACCCGGCGGCGATCGCCGCGCGGCACGTCGTCATAACGCAGAGGGAGTCGTACGGGAACGAAGTTCGCGTCCTGTATGGATGCGAATGATATTTAGACATCCTTAAAGTAAACAGATTACAGGGCTGCTTCAAGAATTAGACGATAGCGTCGTTGTCGCCCCCCGCCGCCTCGCTCATGTACCCACGTACACTCCGCTCGGTCGGCGGGGGGACTCCGCCTTGCTCTCGTCTAATTCTTGAGAG
>JBIKVI010000170.1:0-9448 GCA_044356935.1 Silvanigrellaceae bacterium
GCTCGTAACGCCGCGCATCGTACTCACGAACAAGCACTGTGTTCCCGAGCGACTGCACAGGTCCGGCGCACGCGTGGACAGCAAGATGATCGTTACCTTCGCTGAGGTCGATGGCCTGCCGAGGGACGCGATACCGGTTTCGCGGGTCATTGGAGTTTCGCCCGAAATGCCCGAGGCCCGCGGGATTCCCATGTCACCCGACTTCGCCTTGCTCGAACTTATCGTGCCTTCCAAGCGAATTCCGTTCTCCTGGAGCAAACGTCAGCCTGCGGACGGAGACAAGGTCCACTTTTTTTCTCGCGCAGTGGCAGAACAGTACACCTTCACCTTCACGCGCATCCCGTGCGAAGTCACCATGAGGACTATTTTCTCGCCGGGCTTCGACAACGGGTCCGATCCCCTCCTCGCACTCGGAGACTGCCCCGTCGAAGGCGGACACAGCGGCTCCCCGCTCTTAGACGTCGACGGCCATCTCTTGGGAGTTGTCCAGGGCCAGTACTCGCCGCAGGCGCTCAAGTTCCGGTCCCTTTTCTATCGCGGCGCGGGGCTGTCGACCGGCGAGTTCGCCTTTCGAGGCGTAGCAACGAACACGCAGTGTATTCCCGCACCAGGGAGGTGGGCCGAGAAACTCGATGCGAAGTGCGGGGCCGATTGGAATTTGGAAACGCCGCGAGCGTCTTTGGTTTCCGACGCGACGAAGGCGAAGGTTGAGGCCTTGTTCAGGGCCTGGCATTTAAGCGAACAAGCCTCTGCGGCCCAATGGGATCTCGTCGAGAAGTGGAACGGGATGTATGTGGGAGCCTTCGTGGCTTTGCCTCGGTGCTTGAAGCGTTCGGCACGTTTGGACCCGTCCAGTGGAGGATTCCGTTTCCCTATCGCGATGTGGGGACAGTCCGTGAGTACGCTTGGCCGCGCCGAAGGAGAGGTCGTCCTCGCCCAGGGGCTCGGCGATGCACTCGCACGCTACGATGCCAACGCTTTAGACCGCGGGGAGTCGGTTCCCGTTGAGTTCGTCGATAAGGACGGACGACAGAGTTGGTCATTCGATGGGGAATCCCTGGGCCGATCGTTGGTGATGTGCGAGGAGGCGAACTGAAATCCTCGGGGAGCGACGTCGGCGGTTGTCATCTTCCGCGTCCGCATGGTTCACTGGAACGACGCCTCTGAACCGCCGCTCCCGTCCCCGAGGGAACACATGGACTCCTCCACTCTCCCCGTCTTCGAAGTGAGCACCGCCGCGAGCCTTGCCCTCGTGGGAGGAATGGTGTTCCGTTACCAACGCCGGCAGAACCACGCGCACGCCATGGGCGGTCCCATCACGCCTGCCAAGAGCTATTGGCTCGCGTTCGCGGTTTTCGCGTGGTTCTTCCTGCCCCTGTGCCTGGCCCTTCCCTCGCGCCACCATCCCGCCGTAGAAACCATGCTGCTGACCTTCGCGGCGAGCATGTGGATTAGGGGCATCCTCGAGATGCTCCTTCTCTACAAGTGGAAACTCTGGCGTCCGCCCATGGGAATCGGGCACGACCTGTTTTGCCAAGTCGTGCTCCTTGCGCAGGCGTGGTGGTACCGCGATGCCTTGGCGGGACTCGTGGGCCAGGATGCCGTGCTCGCATCGTTCTGCGCGTGGATTTTCGTTTCGTTGTGCTTCGAAATCTACTACGCCGCGGCCTTCTACGGGGCCGTGCAGGGCATGACGACCGGCGACGACGGCATCTGGTTCGCAGACGACGACCCCCGCTTCCAGAGGATCCTCGCAGTCACGCGCTTTGGCAACGTGGTGCTCACCGCGTCGCTCGGCGTCATCCTCGGCGCCTATGTGGCCCTGCGCCCCTGATCGAAGGGAATTTCTCGCACGACCGTAGTTCCGGACACGGCCGCACCGCTCACGACCGTACTTCCGGCCACGGCTGCACCGTTCACGACCGCTGTTGGGGTGGAGCTTTGGCGGCCCTCAGCCCCCGAGGTAACAAAAGCTCGAGGCGGGCACGTGATCGCCGATGGCGCGCCAGTTCAGGAGCGCCTTGTGGAGGACATTCTTTCCGTCGGAACGAGCATGGATGGATTTCCAAAAGGCATCTTCCAGTTGCAGATCCTCGGTATGGGGGCCTGTGAGCCTGCCACGGGCGTCGAATCGGAACAGAGCTCCCACGTGCTCGTAACGTGCCTCGGTGAACCCCTGCAGAAAGAACTTCCCAAGGGGCTCGGGAAACAGGGCGGCGAAGTTGCCAGCCGTTGCCGCCGCGGGCGCGAGGTGCGGAATGACATCCTCGTTGTTGTTGAAGCGCCAGGTGCGGCTCCCCAGACGGGCGTCGAAATGCTGGGCGAACGTTTCATCGCCCACGCGAGGAGTTGCGTAGAGGTAAACGCCGGCTATGGGCACTCCGGCCGCAGCGAGGCGTGCCGCGGACAGGACAGCCATAGCGCCGCCGAGCGAATGCCCGGTAACGTAAACAGGACGCGTGCCTCTGCGAGACTGGCGCACAACCTCGTTGGCGATTCCATTCCACGATCCCGAGAGCGCTTGGTGGAAGCCCTGGTGGACGCGACCTGGCACTCCATGAGCATCGTCGCGGACCTGTCCGAAGGTGAGGTTATTGATCCAATCCTTCACATCGCCCGAGCCGGCGAACGAGAGGACCGTGAAGTCGCGCGATGAGGCGACGAAGCCCCTGAGGCTCGTCGCGCGGTCGTTGAAGAGTGCGGTTTCGACGACGCCCACGCGTGCGAGTTTCTGCAGGGTGTCTCGGCTGCCGTACCCCTGCAACGCGAGCCAGGCGAACCAGTAACCGTTGCGGGGCGTGTAAACGCCAGGCGTGAGTTCCAGCGTGACGGCCCCCCTAGGGCGTGGACAGAACCAGGGGTTTTGCTCCAAACTGCGAAACTCGGACAGGGAGTTCGCCGCTGAGTTGACACGTTGCGCGTGAGGCGTTCGTGCGACTCCGTCGAGTTCAGTCCCGTCGGCGGGGAGGCGCAGGCTCGCGGCGTCGAGGGCGCCGAAAACCTCGGCGGGCGAGGGAACCGCGCCTGCGTTACTCGGACTGCCTCCAGGCGTGGGGCTTCCTGAAGCGTCAACGAGAGCTCGACCTGACCCATCGGAACAGCCGACAAGTGCGGCTGCGCTGGCGAGAGCTACGCATGTGACAAGCCTGCACGAAAAGGGGGAGGCGCCTGCTTGCGAGAGCGAATTGAGGCGATGCATGGGTTTCTCCTCTAGCTGCATCATGCCGCAGTTTAGCCTCCAAGGCTGACAAGTCAATCGCGTGTCCGTTTGTACTATTGTTTGAGTGCGTGGGCTTGCGCATCGACTCAAAAACCGGAATCCTCACGCTGTACATCCGTCTGGTGCTGCGCCGTGTTTTCGTTGATTATCGGCCACTCCCGCCACCCGACGCACCGTGAGGAGTTCCGCAATGACCGACCCCCTCTTGCCCGCAGACGCTATCGAAATCCTGGTGAACAAGGTCGTCGCCAAATTCACCCAAGGGGAGATTTCCTTCGAGGAGGCTTCGGTGCGTCTGCTCGGCACCGGCCGATTCGAGGAAAAGCCAGAGGCCGTCTCGTTTCTAAAAACCGATGTTTGTCCGAAGCTCGAGGAGCGTCTCGCCGGCCTCGACGACGAAATCGTGCGCTTGCAGGCGGAGGCCGATCGCATCCGTGGAATCCTCGGAATGGGCTCGTCTGCTCTTTCGCCTGCCTCGGTATTCGCGCCCGGAACGGGCGCTGCCCCTAAAGCGCGCGCCCCCAAGGCGGCTGAAAAGAAGCGCAGAGGCGCGCAATCGGAAACGTCTTCCGACGCCTGGACCGGCGAAGCCGACGGCGTCTCGGGAGAAGCGCACGGACTTCTCGAGGTCGATGCTGGGATCGACGCCGATGCGAAGGAAACGAGCGGAGAGGGTGCGGACCCTACTGCGTGATCGCCACCTCGCGTGCTTGCCCGTGTCCCGGTGCGGGCAGTAGTATGGGGCCGATGAGCAATACTCCGCGCGTCGGCATTCCATGAAGAAACGACTCAAGGCAGAGCGCACGGGAGCCCCGGTGTTTCCCGAGCGAGTGGAAACCACGCCCAGAGATCGCGTCGTAGGGTTAGGGGAAACCCCTGCCGGTCTTCACGCTCACGATGTCGGATGCAGTCACGTCGATGCGCGCGAGTTGGCGAGCGCGTCCGACGCCACGCGCGCGCGCCGCAACCTTCGCGTTCTGGGCTGGGTCCTCGCGATCAACATGGTCACCATGGTTGCGGAAATCGTCACTGGCAAAGTCACAGGCTCGGTGGCCCTCAGCGCCGATGGCTGGCACATGGCCGGACATACGGTGGCCCTCGGACTCACCTACTTCGTGATGCGAACCCTCGTTCGCTTGCGCACCGAAGCCAGCGGTGTTCCTTTGGCGGACGCCCTCGCGCGCGATCCCGTGCTCGGGCGCGGCGCGCGCTTGGCCCGCCTCGAAAGGAACGCGGGCCTGGCCAACGCAGGTCTCTTGGTCATCGTGGGCGCCTACACCGTCTACGACGGCATCGCTTCTTTCCTGCATCCCGAGGTGGAGAATCCAGTGATCGCCCTCAGCGTGGCCTCTTGGGGACTGCTCGTTAACGTCGCGGGCGGGGCTCTTTTGCACGGCTCGCACGATCGAAACAGCGTAGCCGAGCGTGGAATGTACCTCCATATCGTCTCCGACGCGCTGATGAGCTGCTTGGCCATTTTGGCGCTGTGCGTCGGCGCCTTCACCGTGTTCCCTTACGCTGATCCGGTGGTGGGCGTCCTGGGCGGTCTGGTGATTCTCAGGTGGGGTGCGGCCCTCCTGGCTCAGGGGGCACGTCGCTGATGTTCGGGACCTCGTTGGCGTCCCCGCCCCCGCCCCCGCCCGCTCCGCCGGCGCGCCGCGCGCGCGCGCTCGCCGCGCTCACGGGAGGGCTCCTCGTCCTCTACGCGCTTGTGCGCGTGCTCTTCCTGATCCTCAACCTGCCTCTTGCGACGCGGCAGCCGGCAACCGAAATCGCGCGCGCCTTCGCTCTGGGGCCACGCTTCGACGTTACGGCGATCGTGTTCCTGAACGCACCGGTGCTCGCTCTCCTTCTGTTCCCTTTGCCGGCGTGGCGAGCGCTCGCGCGCTTGCGCTTCGGCCTGATCCTCGCGCTCAACGTCCCGTTCCTTTGGCTTGGGGTCCTCGACGCGGAGTATTTCAAGTTCACCGGGAAACGTTCGGGCTCCGATGTCCTGGCATTCCTCGGGGACGCCTCCGAACAATCGCTTCAGTTGGCGGGTCAGTATTGGTACCTCGTGCTCGCGTCCTTGGCGGGAGCGGTCGCTGTGGGGGGAGTCGCGCTGGCCGTCGAGCGTCTTCTGAGTCCATCCTTCGAAGCCAACGCCTCTCGCGCAGTGTCTTTGCGTCCGTGGTGGCGGGGGGTGCGCTGGAGGCAAGAGGCCGCTCTCTTCCTCGCGGGGGGCGCGGCCGCGGCCATGGGCCTGCGCGGGGGCTTCCAACGCAAGCCCCTCACCACGACGCACGCCTACGTCTTCGAAGCCAATGTTCTTAACGTCCTGACGCTCAACACGACGCTCACCGTGCTGCACGCGGGCCGTCACAAGGGCGTTCCTTCCGTGGCGTACTTCCCGACCCTCGAGGCAGCGCGCCAAGCGTGGAGCGAGGGCTCGCCCATCGACGGGACCTCCGTCAGGCTCGTACCCGAAGGCGAGCGCGCCTGGGATCTCCGGCCTGGAAAGTTGCTTCCGCCCGGCGGGCGATTCAACGTGGTGGTGGTCATCGTCGAGAGTCTCGGACGAGAGTACATGGCCTCGGGAAATCCTTGGCCGGGTTACACACCGTTCCTCGACGGCCTCGCGCGCGAGGGGCTCCTTTTCGACCACGGTTTCGCCAACGGCCGTAGGAGCATCGAAGCTCCGTGGAGCGTTTTTGCCGGCATCCCCTCGCTCATGGACGAACCTTACGTTTCGAGCGCCTACAAGGACAATCGCCTGGTGGCGATGTCACACGTGTTACGTCCGCTGGGCTACTCCACCGCCTACTTCCACGGCGGCAAGAACGGCACGATGTTCTTCGATATCTTCGCCCGCATGGCGGGGTTCGAACGTTACGTTGGCATGGATGAGGCTCCCTCTTCGCTGCGTGAGACCGCTTACGACGGCACGTGGGGCCTCTTCGACGGTCCCTTCCTCGGGCACGTGGCCGACGTGCTCGCGGCGACCCGAGAACCCTTCGCCGCGGGGGTGTTCACCCTCTCCTCGCACAACCCCTACACGCTTCCAGTCGGCACCGAGGCGCGCTACGCGGCGGGAACGACCCAGCCCATCCACAAGGTCATCCGTTACGCTGACGACGCCCTCGGCGCCTTCTTCGAGCGCTCCGCACGGGAGCCTTGGTACGAGAGAACCCTGTTCGTCATTACGGGAGATCACACGTCGACTTCGGAACACGAGAGTTACCAGAACGATCTGGGCTTCAACCGCGTCCCTATCCTTCTTTACGCACCCGCACTTCGTTTCCACCCGGGCTTGTCGGCGCGCGTTGCCCAGCACACCGACATCAGCTGCACCATTTACGAACTCGTGGGTGCCAGCGGCGCGCCCACCACGCCGTTCTGTCGGAGCCTGCTCGATCCTGGATTCGGGGGGCGGGCCATCCTCCATGCCGGGGGAACCTACAACCTCGTGACCCCTGCCTGGTGGACCCGCCGCACCCCCGACGGTCGTCACTCTGTTTTCACACAGGCCGAACGGGGAGGATGGGTTGCGTCGGCACGCCCCTCTGGAACTTTAGTTACTCCTGGAACCGCCCAATTCTTGTCGCGTGCGCTTGACGCTGGCGTCCAGTCCTTCGGGAACGGCCTCAACCAAAATTCGCTTTTCGACAACCCCTCCTCTCTCCCCGCGCCTTAAGGGGTTCAAGTCCCGCCTCCCCGAGTCCGATGAGGATAGCTAGTCTGTGTGCCGCCCGTCGGCGACGACTTCGTATCCTTGGTCACTTACGCGACTCCTATCGGGGGCATCCACACATGGTACGTCTGTCGTTTCGTCCTGCCCGCACGTCCCGTGTCGTCGCCATGCGCGGCGGCACCATCGCCTTTTCCTCCCTGCTCGCGTTTTGCGTCGCTTGCTCGAAGGAAACGAAGATGGGCTCGGGAGGCAAGACAGTCTCGGCCCAACAGAAATCGGCCATTGAGAGCGACGCGAACAAACGGGGCGGTGGCAACGCCAACGCGGTTCCCGGCCTACCCCCGGGTCGCGTCGATCTCGATAGCGCACAGCTCTCCAAGAAGGAACAAGACAAGCTCCTTCAAGACATGATCGCAAACGCTGTCATCGACGCCAATCGTTACACCGATGCGGAGGTCCAGAAGGAGGCTGCCAAGCGCATTGCCGCCGACGAGGAGATCGTCAAGCGCGTCGGCGCTCTCGAGACGCGCGTCGACGGCCTCGAGAACAAGATGGACGAGAATATCAAACGCCTCGACGCCAAGGATCTCGAGCTCAAGACGAGCATCGACGGCCTGAGCGAGAGCGTCGACGGCAAACTCGCGGCCTTGACCGACGTCATGAGCTCGAAGTTCGATGCGCAATCCGCTGAGATAGCGAAAGCCCGTCAAGACTTGGGCAACGCCCTTGCTTCCGAGGTCGCGAAGCTCCAACAGAACGCCTCGAGCGACCTGCAGACACTCGACGATCGCCGAAAACTCCCCGATGGCGACCTCAAGGCCGCCCTCGAGAAAATCGTAAGCGAGTCCATGCCCCTGCTCCGCGCCGAGCTCGCCAAGGATCTCTCGAACCTTAAAACGGAATTCCTCGTGGTCCTACGCCTTGAATCCGAGGTCAAGGCAACGGGCGATGACGACGCCCTCCTCAGGGCGCTTCTCACGAAACGGCGCGACGATCTGACAAACGATGCCGCCGACGCGTCCAATCCCCTGGTGAGGCAGGCCCTGCAGAACCAGGTCGCCGCCATCGACGAGCTCCTCAAGCTCTCCATGGCGCAGGCTCGCGCGCAGATCCTCGCGAGCGTGGCAGGACAGAAAGACAGCATTCCGGCAAAGATCGCCGCGCTCGAAGGGAGGCTCGCGCAAAGCGACTCCGGCTTGAGATCGGTCATGCTGAGCATCGTGAACGTGAACGTGAACAACTACCGATTGGAAATCGGCGCCGCGGCCGACCGCCTCGCCCTTTCGCTCGGTCGCGCCATGTCCGAGATGAAGCTCGCCATCGACGGTGAGCTGCAGCGGCGGGTGTCCGCGGCCGAGGCGCGCCTGTCGAAAAAGGACGACGAACTCAAGGCGGAGCTGCTCTCGCGCCTCGAAACCGACATCAAGGGCGTCCGTGCCGACATGGTGGCTCAACGCGACGCCATGCTTGAACGCATCGCCGAGTCCAACGAGGTCACGGCCAAGGAACTTCGCGCCGAACTCGCCAAGGTTGAATTGCGCTTGTCCATGGCCGACGCGGAGCTCAAGGGCGTCCTGTCGCAGGAAATCAACGTCAAGATCACCGATCTCCGCGTTTCCATCGCTGCCACCAAGTGGAAGCTCACCAAGGATCTGCAGAGCGCCACATTGGGATTGAAGAATGAACTCGTCGAGCGCATGGAACGCCAGGACAACATCGTACGCCTTGAGCTGCAGGGCGAGTTCAACGCCAAGTTCAACAAGGCCAACGCGGAGCTCCAAGCGTTCCGCGTTTACGCCGAGGGCAACTTCGCGACCAAGGCAGAGCTCGCGATTGTCAAGAACGTGGTCAACGGGCTGGTGAACGCGGCAAAGATCCTTAGCTCCCGCATGGACGACCAGGATCTCATCAACAAGCGCGTCTCGAGGGAGATCCTCGACATGCAGGCGGAGTACCGTTCGGGTATCGCCTCGGTGCAGGCCAACGTCGACGACGTGAACGTCCGTCTGCGCAAGCACATCTCCAACTATTCGGAGATGGTCACATCCCTTACCGCCAAAGCCGAGGCCGAAGCGCGCACCGTTCGCACGCTCATCGCCCAGTCCGAAGCCCGCAGCGATGCGTCCTCTCAAGCGCTCGCGGCCACGGTCGAGAAACTCACCGATCGCGTGGCGGAGGCCGAGCTCGCCTCGCAGAACGTGCGCGCGGACCTCAACAAAAAGATCATCGAACTCCAGCAGAAGGACGCGCAGCTCGACGAGGACGTGAAGAAGGCCCGCGCGGCGGCGACCGAGGATCTCATCAACGCCATCACGAAGGAACAGAACGCGCGCACCAAGATGCAGGAGACCCTCGATGCCCTGGTGGCCGAGGTCGAGCGCGTGGCCAAGATCGCCGACCAGGCGCTGCAGATTGCGCATGCCAACAAGGACGCCATCGAAGGCCTCAAGACCGAATTGGCCGGGGTGCGTTCCGAGTTCAAGGGCGAGCTCGAGAAGCTGCGCGGCGACATGAAGGACGCGCTCGGCGAGGTCAAGAGCGCCGCCGTGGCGCTCGTC
>JBIKVI010000449.1:0-2584 GCA_044356935.1 Silvanigrellaceae bacterium
GCGGCTCGGGTCGTTGAGGCGGTTGAAGGTCGGCAGGGCAGTGAGCCCACGAGGCGGCCCCTGCCCCCGCCCGATCAGGCGCCCCCTGCGGCTCAGCGCCCCGCTCAATCGCAGATTGTGCGTCCTGGGTCGTCCTCCACGTTCTGCGAGACAAATAATTGGGTAGAGTCGAAGGGCCCTAGCAAAGGACGGGTTTCCAATAGGAAATGGGTGGACGGGTTACCCGACGCCAAAGGCAACCTCGGGCTCTCCGTTGAGTTCAACTGGCACGAGCAAGACGACACCAGACGAAAATTCAGTGTCGTTGCCACTGCGTTAGAAAAAAATAGGTCCGCTGCCGCGGGTTTCTTTGGAAACCTGTTCAAGGGCCAGTCGCTCACCGAGGGCTTCCTTCTGTCGACGTCGAAGAACAACAGTTGCAAATGGGGGAACTTCGGCCCCGCCTGCATCAAGAAAATGAAGATCTATTATAAGCGCGGCACCGGTGACGCCTTCTACGTGGTCGATCAGTTCCAACAGCATAAAGGCTTAGAAGGCAAAAAGAACAATCCGTGGGACAATCTGAGCGGCCAACCCGTGAACATCCTCGCCGGAAACTTTGTAACCAAGGTCGGATCGCAAATCGACCATAAGGCTTGCCTCCCGAGCGACACGTCGCTCATCGTATTCGAAGCTGTGGTCGCTGGTGGCGGCAGGTCGGCGACGTTGCAAGTGGTTCGTTGAAAGAAACACATAGGGCGACGCGACCCTGGATTCTTGGACTGGACGCCTGACGCTGAAGATGTGGAGAACGAAGAGATGAAGTCACGCAGTGCGGTTGGTGGTGTGTTCGTCCTTGTGATGCTGGCGTTGGCCGGCTGCAAGTCGCGGGTCTTCAACTCCGAGTCGGAACAGGGCGCTGATGTGGAGTTCTTTCGCAGGAACTGTTCTGCATTGAAGGACAAGGACCTCAACGCCCGATGTAAGACAACAGAGAAGATCATGGGTTCTTGGAAGCTTGTCTCGAAGGCGGCAAGGGGGAGCAAGAGCGCCCTCAAGCAGGGGCAATTAAGATTCCTCCGCCCGCTATACGATAAGACCAATAGACCTCGTCCTCGCGCGTCCTCCGCCACGAACTCCGGGGTTCAGATCCCGTGGGGCTGTCCGGAAGAGTACCTCTATGATCCCGTAACGCACATGTGCATCGTGCAAGTCGGACTGGTTCCCGAAGTGCTTGCGAGCAGCGCGGGAAAGTCGGGCGTCATCAAGAATAGCGCCCGAGGGACGTCCTACGCTCGACCCCTCGGCAAGGCCGGCAAGGAAGGAGTGCTGCGCATTTCTTCGAAAGGTCTTCCGGTTATCACGGCTCCTGCGAAGAGGTCGAGTTCCACGCCCATGCACTTCGACGACTTGTCGAGCAAGCCATCGGAGTTCGTGGCGCTTGGGCCGTTCCCTCCCGAGATGGCGGAGAATTGTAGCCTCCTCCACCGCAGCGTGTGGAAGTCGAATACAAGCATCCAAAAGGAAGTTACGATAGAGGAGTTCACCGCATCCGCGGTCAAGTGCCGCAGTGGTCTCGTAGAGCACCGCTTCGCGGTGGCGAGCCGCGACTTCGTCGTACAAGACAATCAAACTTCGCAAGTTCAGTATAACCAAGGTTACTGTAATCTTGGCTCCTCCGTCGACCCCTTTTCGGGGCTCTGCCTCGGCCCGTGCGTGGCTGAGAAGGAGGGCGGCGACAACGAACAATGCGCCTACGGCCCGTTTGCCCAACCCATGTTCCCTGCATGCGAGGTGACAGCCAAGATCCATGCCACCGCGCTTTCGGCCGCGTTCGACAATCCTGCCGTGAGTCGAGACAAGCGCCTCCTTCCCGACGAGTGGCTCGACCTCGCCCTGTTCCATTGGGTGGAGTGGCGCATGGATGAGGAGCTTCGCAAGGGCGACAACTCGCTGGTTTGGCCCGAGGCACTTGCCGCCAAACGCAAGCAAATTAGAGACACCGCGAATCGGATAAAGACGGCATTGCGCAGAGGCTCGTTTACAAAAGAGAACTGGCCGAACTTCAAAGAAGCCATCTTGCACAGCGTCCTTACGCAGTGCCGCGTGAACCGGTGGCGCGCCGACATGGCCCTGTTCGCACTGCTAGAGGCCGACAAGAAGGCGGGCGGTAGTGAAACCGCCGTCAACATTACGAATCGTCCCGTTGCGGGCAAACCTGCGGCCGCGAACCCTGCCTCTACCAACGCCGCCCCCATGCGCGCCGAGGCACCTCCCCCATCACGTGAAATTATGGCGCTTCGCAGGCCCGTGGATTACACGACGATTCCGGAGACAGGCACCAATGGCGACGCGTGGGACGACGTGTGGAAGTTGAATGGCGAGCCGATTAAAGACAACAACCCTTCGCTGCGCTTGCATCCCGTGGCGCGGTGCACGGGACGCCCCGAAGGCACCATCGAGTTGGAGCCGCTCTGGAAGCCCACTTCCGCCTATGGTGCACATATCGACCCCGGGAATGGCGCCCGCAACTGCGGTGTGTTCAGTGTGCAGTCGAGTACATGCAGGTGCACCACCTTCGACTTGAACGACATCTCGCGCGCCG
>JBIKVI010000171.1:0-9441 GCA_044356935.1 Silvanigrellaceae bacterium
TGGATGATTTCCGCGCGGGGTCGTCGATCTTTTCCCGTCTTCCTGCCCGGGACCGGCCGGT
This sequence comes from Silvanigrellaceae bacterium, assembly GCA_044356935.1. Taxonomy (GTDB): domain Bacteria; phylum Bdellovibrionota_B; class Oligoflexia; order Silvanigrellales; family Silvanigrellaceae; genus JADCJN01. Next base: position 62 of record JBIKVI010000171.1, read on the forward strand.
GACCTCCGGGCGACCTGCCAGCTCTTGGCAGGCGCGGCCGTTTACACGGGCGACTGGATGCGTGAGGAATCGCGACTCTCGATCCGAGCGATGCGCACCAATAGGCGCCGGTCCTTGGAGACGTGAAGGAGGTTTCGCGCCATGGCACGTTCCGTCGTTTCTCTTCGTTCCTTGGGTTCTCTCGGGGTTGTTCGCTTGATCGGGCTGACCTCGTCTTTCTGTGCCTTCCTCGCGTGGTCTCAGGGGGCTGTTGCGTTCCAACCCGTCGAGCTGCCGAGTGGAGAGGGTCCAGGATGCGCGGCAGGCCGCGTCTGCGCCCCCGCGGGCGGATTTACCGCTGAACTCCGTCGCTCCTGCAAGGCAATGGGAGGAGGCGACGCGTGCGATTCCGATTCCTATTCACTGGGCGCCTATCACACATCACTGGCGACGTGCGCGCCACTTCATGGGCTCGAGCTCTGTCTCGGACAGCCGTGCGGTGAAGGCGGCGACCTCGTTTGCAGCGTCGACCTCGAGAGGTTTCCCACCGCCCTCCAAAATGCATGCCTTGGTGTCGCACGCGGTTCAGAGGATCCCGTTGTCTGCTACAAAACCCAAATCCCGCGCGCTCTCTACAGAAAGTCCCTGGCCGCATGCCTCAAGGGAGGCAGTCAGAAGCTGTGCCTCAGCGAAGCCGCTTCGCGCGCCAGGCCCGAAGGTGCGATTCTTCTTCCTCGCCTTCGACCCGAATGGCGCCGCGCGTTGGTGAGCGCCCTCGCCACGTCACGCGGGAGGGTGTTGCTCGAACACGATGCCGACGCTTTGGATCCGACCGCGCCGGCTTACTGCCCACGGTACGCGTCGCTCGGCACATCGCAGCGGATCGAGTATTGGGTGGGGATTCTCGCGAACATCGCGCGTTGGGAGTCGGATTTCGATCCGGGCGCCATCAACGACGGCGATCCAGGCGGGGGATCCTGGGGTCTCATGCAAATGTCTCCCGCCATTACGGCTCGGCACAAGCTAACATTGTGCCCAGCTCTGCGATCGGGCGAAGATCTTCTCGTTGCTGAGACTAATCTTAAATGCGGGGTCGACTTGCTCGCTCGGCAGGTGGAGCGACGTTCGCGGATTTTCCTCTCCCTCCAGGAACGCTTCTATTGGCGAGTGCTGGAGGTCTACGGCGACGACGCGATCCGTCCTGCCGTCGCGGAGGGTTTCATACGAGTGAATTCCGCTTTCCTCCCCTGTTTCGTGGCGCCTCCTCCTCGTCTCGCTTCAGGAGGTTGAGGGTGGAGAGTGCTGGGGGTGCGCCTTCCAATTCGTGGAAGGCTTGTCCAATTCCTGACCTGTTCATCTTTGCGTTCTCGACACAGGTTTGGGCGCCAGCGCAAATCAAAGAGTTTTGAGGAGCCGTTGCACGGGTCGCCGCAAGCACTGTTTGCGCGGAATCCTCATCCCCGCTCCTGAAGTGACGACCGATGCATTGCTTCGCGAATCGACAAGAGGGAAAAAGAGTTATGCATAAGATCGAAGAGTTTAACATGACCAGTCATCGCGCAATTTATGTCCCGACCCAGAAGCCGAGCCGCAAAGCTGCTGTTGCCGCTGCCATCACCGTTCTTGCCAGCCTGGCACTGGCGTCGTGCGGCCGTCCCGAGGAAGTCGTTGCCCCGCAAGAGTCTCCCGATAGCCTCCCGCTTGCGACGTCGCCCAATCCCAACACGGGGCGTGCGGCGCGCACCACAATCGCCAACGACATGTGGGGCACGGCGGCCGCCAACTTCAGACGCATCCGGATGGCGGAGGCTGAGGGCAACCTTTCCGCCACGTCCGCCTTGGTAGCCGCGCGGACACGCGTGATGCTTGAAAACATGACCGCCGGAGCAACGACCGGCGAGTCCTTCATCCATCCGGTCGCGTTCTTCGCTACGGTCAAGGATTTCGAGTCGGCCGTTTCCCTCAGTTGGGCCGGAAACTATCGCGACGGCAATGGCTCGTCACGATGGCATCCCGCATTCACGACGCGGAATTGTTACTCCGGTGAATGCTACGGACTGTTCCAAGTCGACGTGAAGCTTGAAACCTACGGGCAGCATCCCTGGTCGTTCCGACGCATTTGCGCAACCCGCAATGAGGGCCAGGGCGGGCTTGGACTCTCCGAGGTTCGTGGCGGTCCCGACTTTTGCGCTGCGCAGTATTGGTGGACCGTGGCTGCGGGCGGTCAAAAATGCGCTGCGCTCTCGCCATCGGGAGCGAACCCTTGCGTCACGCCGGGCGTGCGCTGGACTCGGAGCATGGTCAACCGTGGACGTGCCGCCTACGTGCAGGCCATCCAACCCGGATGGAGTTCCGATGCGTGGTCACGCATGTACGGCTTCTACGAGGACATCCTTGTGGACCGCGAACGTGCTGCCGGAACCTCGGGAAGCCGCGATCAAATCCTTCGGGCGTCCGTGCGTCGGTGGAAAGCCGAACTGGGAGGCGCCGCGAGCTCACTGCGTCCCATCCTCGCGCCTTGGTCGGAATACACGATCACCAACTACAACGTGAAGTTGCACGTCGACGCAAGCGGCGCCGAAGCTTACTGCCAGTCTCTGAATCGCGGTACGGTGGTGACGATCGTGTCCGATGGCGGCGGTCCCCGAGTCGAAGTTCGCGTCCCCGCGGGAATCTGCAAAGACTATCTCGGCGTGACGCAAACCAAAGGCTGGATTTCACATTCCGCTCTCCTTTGATGAGGTCAGTCCATGACGTTTCGTGTTCCGTCGGGCAACCGTTCGAGTCTTTTTTCGCGTTCCTCTTGGCTCCTGGTTCTCGTGGCCACGTGCGCGCACCTTGGCTTCTCGCCAGTTGAGGCCTTGGCGCGCGATTGCACGGGCATCGTTCCAAGCAAGAATTGGAAGCCGGCCAAGGGCGACGACTTCGAGTTCCTGCAGCGCAATCTTGCCACTGAACTCGGGACGTCTACGAGCAAAAGGACTCGATGGAGCGCCGATGTCCGCGCCTTCGGTCCTTGCGGAGAGAGGCTTCTCCTGTTCCGTTGGAACGCCGACACTCCCGTGCGCCCCGCGTCGACTCAAAAGGTCCTCACCACTTGGGCCATCTTCGAGCGCGACAACGCTGTCCGCGACGTGAACTCTGCCCAATTTGGCGTGGTCCGCAGAATGATGAAATCGAGCAACAACGCCGCCGCCGAGAGGGTGTTGGGTTGGGCTGGAGGGGTGAAGGCGATCGGAGAGACGTTCCGCCAGAAGCAGCTCCCCATTCCCAAGGGTTTCCGCGCGGTCGACGGTTCAGGTCTGAGCTATTCCAATCGCGTCGCCGCGCGCCAGCTCGTCGATGTGTTTGTGGATGTTCGTTATCAGCCTTACCTGCGGGCCTTCCGTGCGACGCTTCCCGTGGCCGGACGCGACGGGACGTTGATGGGACGTGATTTTTCAAGACACGGTAACGTGGCTGCCAAAACCGGCACACTGACGACAGACCCTGCGGTGGCTCTCGCGGGATACGGTGACACGCACTCCGGGTGGCAGATCGTATTCGCCTTTTTGGGGGATGGCGTGACGTCGGTCGGTGCGGGACGCAATTCCATCGACGGTGCACTCGAAGAGACCTTGCGCGTTATGAACTACTACTGAGGGCGAGCGAGCCGGAGGCTTTACCTTTCCGGCTGCTAATGGCAAGAGCAGGGCATCCCCACACGAGCGTTCGTGGAGCGAGGCTGCCGTGGTATTGCTTAACGCACTGACTATACTGACTCTGCTTCTTGCCGTGTCCCAAGCGTGGGCCGACAAGAAGGGTGTGGCTACGCGCCCCGATGTTCTCCTTCGGCCACTCATCGATGTCCCCATTGGTCTCAGCGAAGCTCTCCTAGGGGCAGATGTTGGAGTGCCTCGAGCTCGCGTGACGACCTACCACACGGTCGTCACGATGGCGTGGCGCCGTGCGGCGGCGATGGCCGCTGACTGTGGCTATGGATTGCGCGTCTTGAGGCAGGACTACGATGGTTCCAATGCCCTCGCTCCTGCCGAAGCCGCACGGGGACTCGTTGATCAGGGCGCTTGGATCGCCATGGGAGGTTCCCACACGACGCACAGCCTCTTCGCTGCCACGGTATCGGGGCCTATGCCTTTCGTCGCGCCGTTGACTTCGAATAGGAATGTGGAGTCTTTCGGTGAAAATGCTTTTGGTGCGGGAATCGACCCGGAAGTCGGGATGGAATCGTTGCTCGATCTCATGGATGAGCGCCAGTTCGGAAAGTCGTTCTCGATTGTCCAAGGAGTCCATTGCCATTCGTGCCTGAAGTTCGCGCGGGCGTTCTCCCGTCATGCCGAGCGTCGAGGGTATCGCATGGTCGGAGAAGTGACTCTTGCTGACAAGGCTCCCGAGCCAGAAGAAATCGCGCGCGCATTGGCCCAGCAGAAATTCGATTTTCTCGTGGTTCCAGGAAGCATGCGGACTCTGTTGCCGACCTTGGCTGCCTTCAAGGATTCGCCCCGAATGCTGCGATTGGTGGGCGATGGGGATTGGGGAGGCGTGTTCCGGAGTGACTTCGAGCGAAGGCCTCTTCCTGCCGCCTTCGAGGGTCTTCAACGCCGCGACTGGGCGACGGACGCGACCGTCGCGCGCCTGCAGGCGCTCCTGCCCAACAAGGTGTCCACGGAGTTCGATCCGAGATTTGTTTCCAGCTACGATTTCGTGATCCTCAGGTTTTTCGAGGAGGTCGCTTCCGCCCTGTGCCTCGAGCGACCCGCGAACCGCAGGGCGTTTTGGACGCAGTCGAAGCGCTGGAACCGTCATCGTTTCGCGAAAGGGGTGCAGCCTGGTTTTTTCCTCCTGACGAGGAATGGGTTCTCGCCGGTTCACGTTCCCCTGAGTAGCACTCTGGGCGATTACATGTGGATGGGTGGCTGATGCTCGGTTCCCGAAAGAGTCATAGCGCGCGTCTTTCTTCCCTCGGCGCGGTCTTCCTCGTCCCGGCATCGGCGCTTTTGGTATGTACCCTCCTCATCCTCGCCATCACCATGTGCGTGAATCTTTGGTTCGCATACTCCACATGGAGGTCGAGCGCGCTCGTGTCGCTCGCCGACGTTGCTCGCGCGACGGCGGAAGTCGCATCTCGCGAGCTTGCTATTGGTGATCCGTCCTCTTTGGAGGCCGCCCTCGCGGAAGTAGAGAGCAGAGAGAAGCTCGCATTCGTCGAAATAGACCGACGTGAGACGCCGTGCCCTGAGCAAAGCCCACTGGGGATGTTTTCGTCGCGATCGGACGTTTGTGTGGTCGTTGAGATTCCTCTTTTGCGCGAGCCCTCGTGGCTTCGTCTCGGACGCACTGCTCACCGGGAAGGTCGCGATTGGTTCGGAGTCTTCGTGGCCCCGGCAATGGTTCTCGCCCTCTCGTGGGTTGTCCTCATCGCCTATTTTGCCCGCCTGGTCCGAAAGGAAATCCTCCGGCCCATAGATGGCATTTTACGCGCATTCTCCAAAGGAAGCCGGGGTTTGTTGCCCCCTCCCCGCTCTCGCGAGCTTGCGAGGCTCGCCGAGCAGGCTGAAACTTTGTTCCGAGAGCTGGAGGAGTCCATGGAGGCTCAACACCTCCTCGAACGCGGGCGCGTGAGGGCAGATACCGTCGTCAAAACCTTGCGAGGCCTCTCGCACGACATCCGTCAGCCCCTTGAATGCTTCGGGGCGTTGCTCGAAACCTTGGCCGCGTCGGAGGACCCTCCGACCCGCGACGAGCTCCGGGAGTACGCCACGCGCGTGCGCGCCCAACTCACCATGGTCGACACGAGCCTTCGCCAGATCTACAACCAGTCTTGGGCGGGCATCGTCTCTCGCAATCGCGTCGACCTCGGCATTTTCCTGATGGAAGTTTGGAACGGCGTGTTCAGTGCTCCGGAGCATGAGCGTATCCAGAGGGAGTTCGATATCGCCGAACGCCCTGAAATCGACTGCGATCCCGATCTCATGAGGCGGGTCGTCGGCAACCTCTTTCGGAACGCGTACGAAGCAGTCGATGGCCCCTTCCAACTCCGTGTGACCTCGGGCAGACGCGGGCATCTGCAGACCCTTGAAGTGTGGAACTCCGGCTCGAGACTCGATCACGAAGTGAACGAACTGATATTCACCGAAGGATATTCGACGAAGAGTTCAGTGGGTCGCGGCACCGGCCTCGCTTTGTCTCGGACCTTCGTGGAAGCCCAAGGTGGGACGCTGACGTGCCAGAACGTCGGGAATGGTGTCGCTTTCCTCATTGAAATCCCCATCGTGGACGCGCAAGGGGCCCTAGGAACGATTGAGGAGCCGGCCAGGGACGAGCGAGGAAATTTCGCACAGGAGGTGGCGGGTGTGCTCGTAGGGAGCGGTCCAACCCTGGCTGCCCCGCCTCGTGTCGCCGCGCGCACGGTTCGAGTCCACGTCGTCGACGATAACCCCCTCGTCCGCCTCATGTGGACGAGGAGCTTGGGCGAGTATTGCGTCGTCTACAAGTCTCCCGAGTGTTTCTTGGACGCCGTCGACCGAGATGAGGTGGACAAGTCCGACGTCGTGGTCGCTGACCTCGATTTCGGCACGTCCTCGAAACTGAGTGGTCTCACCATTCTCGAGCGATTGATGGCCACGATGCCCACCGTCCGTCGCCTGCTGTCGACGTCTCTTCCTGCTGGCGTCCAAGAAAGCCACCAGGCGGTTGAGCTCGTGTTACCCAAGACCGCCTTCGGGGTTGTGGTCGTTCGAAACAATTTTCTCAGCAACGCATCCCTCTCGTCTTGCGAGAAACCAACCTAGGGTAATAATTGACTCAGGGTGAGGATTCTCACCCGTTTCTAGCCTGTTCATGCGCGATGTACCTGATTGTTTTTTATAAAGCTTTCCGGAGTCTGGTCAAATTCTGTCAGATTTCACCTTGTCGAAGCCGGTACCCGGAGCTACCAGTAGGGCTGTGATTGCGACATTGATAGGCTAACAGTAGCGGTAGGTCTGCGAGATCATGGAACAGGAAAGCGTTCTTATCGTAGAGGATCGGCCACTAGAACGTGAGGCCACCCGGCGATTTGCCGAGGGGATGGGCCTGCGCGTCGAGACGTGCGGCGATGCCGATGAAGCCCGCGCTCGGTTGGAATCGGGACTTGGGTTCGACTTCGCCCTGGTCGATCTTTATCTCGACAGGAACCTCGACGAGCGAACGGGATTGGCGCTGATTACCGATATGCGGCAGTGCGCCCCGAAGATGGCCGTCATCGCCGTGAGCGCGGATCCGCGTCCTTCCACTTGGCACGAGGCGCAGCGCGCGGGTGCGGATTTGTGTTTGCGAAAGCCCATTCTCTCGAGCGAAGAGCTCGCCGTGGCCATCGAGACGGTTTCCCAGAAGCGCTGGTTCGCGGAGTCGGGTGTGAACGCGTTCAACGCCGAGACCTTTCCGCAATCGCTGCAGCGCGAGTTTCCAGAGGGTCTCGTTCTCGATTCAGCGACGTTGTCTCTCGTCGCGAAGGTCGCCTCTCAGCCGTCGGTCCCGCTCGTCGTGTGCGGCGAGGGAGGGTCGGGTCGCGATGAAATCGCCAAGCTTCTTCACCGTCTCCGGCTGCGATCCGGCGCGCCATCCGTCCCCTTCGTCAAGGTGGACTGCGCCCATGCCAGCGCGGAAGCCCTCGGTCGACGCTTGTTCGGTTTCGTTCCCTCGCGGGTGGGCACGGACAACAACGCGACGTTCGGCGCCTTGTCCATCGCCCAGGGTGGAATCCTCTACCTCGACAATCTCGATCGCATGCCGGTCGAGTTCCAGGAGGAGTTCGCTCGTGTTCTAGCGGACGGCTCCTACGACCGGCGTGGAGATGGCAAAGCCATGGTCTCCAACTTCCAGCTCGTAGCCTCTCTCCCCGCTCCATTGGATAAGGTCATGGGCGACGGGGGGGTTTGCCCCGCTCTGCGTGGCCGCCTCATGGGAGTCGAGATCAGGCTTCTCCCGTTGAGGATGAGGTCGTTCGAAATTAAACCCATCATCAAGATATTCTTCGCCCGGAGAGGGCAGACGCCAAGCGAGCAGGTCGTGGGCGAGTTGGCGGATTTCTGCAAGCGCTACTATTGGCAAGGGAATATCCGGGAGCTGTTCTCGTACCTGGAACTGGTGACTCTCCTCCACGACGACGCGCTTTCGAGGCTCGATTTTTCGTGCATGCCTACCGTCGCTTCGATGTTCCCCCCGCCGGAGGCGGGCGAGACCGCGATCGACGCGAGAACGTCGACCCGAGCGGCCGTTGCCAGCGCGGAGCTGAGTGATGAGAAGGCCGCCGCGACGGTGCACGGAGGTACTTGGCGGGAAGTCGTGTCGCAGGCAGCGCCTTCCTCGTCCGCGGCGAATGCGAGCGACCCTCGACCCGTGGGCGCGGCGCAGGCGAAGACCGCGGCACACTCCGCACTCCATCTCCTTTCCGACGCGCTCGCTCGCGATGTTCCGATTTACGATGTGCTCGCCTTCGTGGAGAAGGAAATCCTCTCGGAGGCGATTCGAAGGCATGGCATGAACATGTCACATGTTTGCGCTGCCTTGCGCATGCCGCGGAGCACCTTGAACCTCAAACGACGACATTACGGCCTACCTTGACCGCATCGCCATCTTGTTTTCTCGGTCATGAACTTTCCCTTAGAGACCACGCGTCCCCCTGGAGTCCGACCGCATGAGTACGGCGAAGCCATTTACTCACCACGACGTTTACATGGCCCTGGCAACATTGGAACTTTACGTATCGATCACGTCGGATCCAAACGCCGCTCCGCTCGATGAAGAGTGCTATCAAAGCGCGACGGAAGCGCTCGCCTTCTTGCGCTCCTTGGTCGAGCGTTTCGTTGTGCCCGACGCGAAGTGTCACTAAAGCCCTTTTGGGCCCTAGACACACGTCTGCGTGAGTCAAGGAAAGAGCCTCAGGCTTACAGGCAGACGAGGTTGCCCTGGGCGGTGTAGCCGCCATCATAGTCCAACACGCGGATAAACGTGTACCACGTCGGGTCGTCGCCGATGGTGCCCGAGAAAGCTTGGGAGAAGTCGGCGGTAACCGCTTTCCCGTTGGTCGAATTCCCAAGGTAATTAAGTTCGCTGTCGAAGACGGAGGCGCCTAGCGTGGAGGCGGCCTGGATGGTGCACGACTTCTTTTGCGCATAGGCGGGCGAGGCAGCCATAGTCATTCCGTGGCCTGCCGAAATCGGCAGGCCAAGGGGTGCGGGAGCCGTTCAGGATCCGGTCCGTTACTTTTTGCGTAGCGTAACGATGCTCTCCCGTAGTGCAACTTGACTCCGGACACGAAAAAGCCAGAGTTCTTTGGGACTTCAACACTCCAAAGGAACTCCAGCCGCCATGAAGGTAGCACGCATCATCGCCGGACGCGAGAAATGGAAACGCCGCGCAAT
>JBIKVI010000450.1:0-2579 GCA_044356935.1 Silvanigrellaceae bacterium
GAGGAGTCTGAGGCCAGGGCAAAGACAGGACCATCCATCCCAGAGCTCAGGGCTGCCCAAGAAGTTCCGTTCCAGCGTGCGATGTGGTCAGCACTCACGCCTCCAGCGTTGGTGAAATACCCGCCCGCGTAAATGTTTCCTTGGGTGTCTGTGCCTAACGCACCGACCGAATCGTTCATCCCGGAACCCAAAGGCTGCCAGGACGTTCCATTCCAGCGGGCAATGTGGTTCGCACTCACGCCCCCGGCGGCGGTGAACTCCCCACCCACGTAAAGTGTGCCTCGCGCGAAGACCGCGGCCTTCACCATGCCATTGAACCCGCCTGTGCCCGGCAGGGTGAACCAGTCTTGCACTCCACCGGCCATTTGCGCGCTCCAGGTCCCGCCCGTAAACGCGAACCCTTCCACCGCCTCGCGCTGCACGATCAGGAAGAGGTCGTCGCCGCCGCGGGGCACCATGCTTATCGAATGCGCGGAGCGGCGCGCGCCTATCCACAGAGAACGTGAACGTTCTCTGGGCCGTGAGCGTGCCGTCGCTCACTTGCAGGGTAAGAGAACTCGTGCCTGTTTGGTTTGCGGCAGGCGAGAGGGTGGTGGTGCAGTTCGGCGCAATGCCCGCAAAGCTTATGTTGGACGGGGGAATCAGCGTCGTGTTGGAGTTTGAGGTGACGCTGAGCGAAGAGGCCGAACACGCCAAGGTCGAGTCGATGTCTTCGATCGTGAAGGCGATGGTAGGGCCGATTTCGCCCAGAGGTATCATCATGTTTTCGATGGCTGAGAGCGTGGGTGGGGTGTTCTGCACCGCCAATCCCGCGCTGGCTGTGGCAGCGCTGGTGGTTGTGCCATCGTTAAGGGCAACCGAGCAGACAACAATGCCGCCCACCACCACAGCTGGGTTTAGGCCTGAAAGCGTCGACGAGGTTTGGCCGTTCACCGCCGCACCGTTGACGTACCAAACGTAGATGGGCGTGAGCGCATCGTTGTCGTGGTCGGAGCCGCCTCCGTAGCCACAGTTGAACGTGCTTGCGCGTGTGGGCGCAGACGCCGTTATGGTGGCAGTTGCCGGAGCCGAAGGGGCGCTGTTTTGGATCGTGAGGGTGTTGCTCTCCACAATGCCCGAGGAAAGAGTGCCGTCGCTCGCCTGCACCTTGCACGTGATGCTGTCGCCCTTCACGAACTGACCCGCGAGCGTGGAGGCTGTCTGCCCGTTCATGAGCGCAACGCCCTTGTACCAGTATGTGATGTAGGTCGTTGCGTCGCCATCGGCATCGGTGGATCCCGACGCCGCGCAGGTGAGCATGGAAGAGCTGCCCGCGGTCGGTGGGGTGAGGCTCACGAGCGAGGGAGCGGTCGGCGCGATGTTCTCGATTGTGACCGAGGCGCTCGCGACAAGCTCCGAGTTTGCTGTTCCGTCGCCTGCGGAGGCCTTACATATGAAAGAGTCACCCTGGACGAATGGTCCTGCGAGCGTGGCAACTGTTTGACCCGCCACGACCGATCCGTTTCTGAACCAAGAGTATGCATAGGTAACAGGGTCGCCTTCGGCATCCGTGGATCCCGAGGCCGCGCATGTGAGAGTGGAGGCGTTGCCCGCGTTCGAGCGTCCGAGGCTCACAACAGGCGCGCGAGGCGCGGCATTGCGCAGGATCTCGAAGTCACCACGCCCCAACGCATTGACTGCTCGCACCCTCACCTCGACGGCTGTGGTGATCGGCATCCCCGAGCCGCCCAGCTTCAGGTTGGGGGCGTCTGTTGTGAGCGGTTTGGAATCGACGTTGAGAAAAGCCTCGTAGAACAACGCGCCATCGACGGGTTCCCAGGTCAGGTTCGCTTCGTCTCCAGTGCCCGAGCGCTTCACGTTTTGAGGCTTCCCGGGCAGCGGGGGAAGGGGCAGGACGAGAGCCTGTGTTTTGCTGACAAGGCCCTCCGCATCTTCAACCCGGACGAAAACCGGTAGCCGCTGCGAGGCTGACTGGGTCGGAGATAGGAGGACTTGGAAGCGCTCCAGGCAATCCACGGACTCCTGCATCGAGGCCTCGGAGCTGCAAAGGTAACGCGCGAAGGGGGCGCGGTTGTCCAATTTCAACCGTACGATGCCGATGGGTCGCACGTCGGGTGTGAAGGCGAGGCTCGGAACGGGCCGAAGCAACGAGAATCCTTGTTCCAGCTTTCGCCGAACGCTCCAGTCTTCCCCAAAGAAGTCGAATGTGTCCGCGACAGGCACCACCGACCGGAGTGCGAGGTCAACACGATGTGGCAATGGCCGGGTGCCGCTGGCGACTTTGACCAGTTCGGGAAGGAAGTCGAAGTCGTTGTCTTGCTTCGAAAGGCGCAGGAGAGAAGGGGGATCGACGAGAGGAACGTTCAATACCAAGCGACCTTCATCGTCCGGCTCGACCGCTGTGGGTTCACTCTCACACGGTGAGATGATGGCTTGCCCGGAGATTCCATCGCGAAAGAAGAGTGCCTTTCCCTCAGCTCGGGCGCCGGACATTTGCATGACAAGAGGGAGAGGCTTCCATGCGGATAACTTCAAGGCTTCGAAGCGAAGAGGCAACTCTTCCGTGTTTGCAGTAATCT
>JBIKVI010000172.1:0-9409 GCA_044356935.1 Silvanigrellaceae bacterium
TGGCTCCCCCGGACAATGGTCCGGACGAAACAGACGACCCTTCGATACCGAACGCGCGGCCATTTGGATCGGACTTTGGGCCATCTCGTGGAATCGATCCAGGCTTCTTTCCCACGCACGAAGCCGTCATGACAAGCTTCGCGCCATCTTCGCTGATATTCTGAGCATTTACGGGATTATGGACGCAGATACTCCCTGCGAGGGCTCAGAAGCTCGCGCCAATGCCCACGAAGAAGGCTCCAGGAATCGTGACGAAACCGAGGAGTTTGTCGTCCTCGCGCCGCTTCACGCACGAAGGAGCGCTACTCCCCGTCGTGGTCGCTTCGGCGGGGGTCGAGCAGCTGGAGCGCTTCTCAGCGGGGTCATAGAGCGGAAAGCCCCAGTCGATATTTATGGACGCGAGGTTCGCGATGATGATGCGCGCACCCACGCCCGATGAGATGTAGCTGCGGTTAATGTACTGCTGGAACACTGAAGCGTCCTGGATAGTCACCGCGTCGTTGCCCACGAGCTTCGCGCCGCGGATGACGCAGCTGTTCGAGTTCTGCCCGTCGTCTTGCGCGGCCGCGCTGGCGTTGAAGGCGTCAAGGCGCGCGGAAATGGCGCGCTCCTCTTGCTCGGTGAAGTAGGACGTACCGGAATCGACGAACCAAGCGAACCCGAGCATCTCGCTGAACCAGGGAGAGCGGTAGCGCGTCTCTCCCTTCACGTAGATGACGTTGGTCGCGCCAATGGCACGCAGGATGGGCGAGCAAGGGAGGTCGGGGTTCGCGCGCGGCGAGCGGAGGTCGAGCCAAATGAGCGGACCGAGCCCGCCGCCTCCGTCGGGAAATCCGCGGACCTGCGAACGTCCGGCGAGGGACCCACGACGCGAACCCGGTGCGGTCACCGTTTCCCGGCGCCCATTGACGACGTTGGTGATGCGCGAAATACCGCCTCCCACGGCGCCCGAAAATCGACGGTACAGGGGGAAGTACTGTGAGATGTCCAAACCCACGCGATCGTATTGAACCTCGGAGAAAAGTCCGAAGCGCGCATGGCTCGAGAACACATCGACGAGCGCCCCCGACGTGGGCCATTCGACGTTGTTACGGGTGTCGATGCCCACGCCGAACACGAGTTCGTGGATGCGCAGGGCGGGACGATCGAGGGCCTCGATGGGCTCGAGTCCCGAACCAATAACCTTCGACCACTCGTGGGCGAACTTCGTGTAGAAGTTCCAAGAGACGTCGAGGAAATAGGGTTTGTAGGAGAAGCCCGTCTCGAACGTCTCGAAGAATCGGTTCGAAAGCGGCTGCGAGGCGACCTCGAGCCCGCTCACGGCGCTCACATCGAAGGGCGACACCCAGTTCCCCAGGCGGAAAAGGGGCTCGACGACTCCCACGGAAATCTTGCGTCCGAGCAACTGCCGCGTGTCGTTGAAGGGACGCTGCTGCTTCTCCTGCGAAAGCGAGGCCGAGGAGGTGAGACGCAGACCGTCGCGTGTCAGATTGTTGCGCGCGAAATCGACGGTGAATCGATAGCCGTTACGCGTCCCGTAGCCCGGGCCGAGGCCCAAAGAGTAGCCCGCCCGGCCCTGCGTGCGCACAACGATGTCTATGACTCGCTTGCGTTCCGCGAGGGCGGCCGGATCGAGGGGCTCGACCTGCACGTTTCCGTAGAGATCGTGCTTCAGGACGCGCATGCGCGCCGTTTCAAGGTTGTCGGGCGAGAAGATGTCGCCAGGCTCGAGACCCGTCTCCGATATGACGCGGTCGCCTTTGCCGTAAAGTTCGCCCTCCGCGAAGACGCGCCCCACGGTCACGACCGGTCCCGCATCGATGGTCAGGAGGATCTGCACGGGGCGGCCGCGCTCGTCACCGGGCAGGACGTTGGGCTCGGCGCGCACGTCTGCGTAAGCGTAACCAAGCTTGAGGAGCTCGATGCGCGTTTCGTCTTCCAACTCGCGCAGGCGGCGCTTGCTCACAGGGGCTCCCGGCCCTAGCGTGCGGTAGAAGACGTCTTTATCGGCGGTGAACTCGACGGGCTTTCCGAGCACGGTGAGGTCGCGTACCACATATCGGGACCCGGGCGAGATGCGGTAGACGAGATCGGCCTGCCTGCTGTCGGACGAGATGACGACCGAGGGCCCTTCGACCTTGGCATCCGCATAGCCCTCGTCATAGTAGACCGAGAGGAGTTTATCGCGCGAGCGTGGGAGATCCGCCTCTACGAACGCGACGCGCGAGGAGAAGAAACCCGGCGCGAGATCCATCCTCTCGATGACCTCCGAGCGGGGCAGGGGAAGTTCGCCGCGGAACTCAACGCGGCCCACGAACACCTGCACGCCCGGTTGGACGAAGTAACGAAACACGCTGTCGCCGCCCTGGCTCGAGTATTTGTTGGGACCGGTGACGACGGCCGAGGCGTAACCCCGCTTCTGGTAGCCCGATTGGATCTCGGAGCGCAGTTCATCCTCCGATAGGTAGACGAGCTCCGCGGCAGACAAACCTCCACGCCCTTGGAGGAGTTCGTCGCTCACGGCCCCGGTGGAGAGGTTGACGACTTCTATTCGCGTCCGACGTCCACGATCGACACGCAGGCGCACCACGGCGCGCTCCTTGTCCTCGGTATAGCGTATGCTAAGGAACCTGAGATCCGCATCGAGAAGACCTTCGCCTCGAAGCTTATTTTTCTCGCGTTCGAGCGCGTCCTCGATGGTGATGACGTCACAGATGGATCCGGGCTCGACGGGCAAGGTGATGAAGTCGAAGACGCTCGCGTCGGGTTCCACGAAAATCTCGGCGACTCGACAAGGACGCCCCCGATTGACGTCGAACGTGACGCGAACGTCCCCTGTCGAGCTCGTCTCGACGACCGGAGGGCTGACGCGCGCATTGAGGTAGCCGCGGTCGCCGAGTCGCCGCTCAAGGCGTGACACGTCCTCGGTAAGATCCTCTTCGATGAAGGGTGAACCCACTTTGGACTTGAGGACTCGTTTGTACTGGGCATCCTCGAGGAATCCGAGGCCGGAGATGGCGACGTCGCTGAGCCGTCGCTGTTGAACAGCCTCCACCAAATAGCGCGGCTTGCCCGAGGTCGTGGCAGCAGCAGGCGCCAATGCCAATAGCATCACATCGCGAAAGCGTCCCGTGCCCGCGAACGCGAGAGGAATCTCGTTGGGCAACTGGACGGCGTCGACCCCGGCAAGGCGCGCAGCGACGTCGCTGGGAACGGGGGTGTCTTTGCCGCCGAGACGGAACACGAGCTCCACCGCCAAGTCCCCCGAAGCGGGAGTCTCGACAGAGACGGCGCCCGTTGAGGCTCCCGCCCCCGAGCCGCTCCTTTGCGTTTCGGGAGCCAAAGGTGCGCGCGGCCGACGGTCTGATGGACTCGCGAGTCCAGGGGGCAACGGCCGCACGGCGCCTTCGCCACGGGACACGGGTGCCCCTCCCGGCGCCTGGGAATCGAGTCCTTGCGCCCATGCCTGAGAGCGCATCGACGACCAAGCCCACGCCCACGACCATGCCGCGATCGTAACTGCGACGATCGCGCGCCGTCGTGCAAGGGGAAGTGAGCGCCTATCGGCTGCTTCCAAACTGGAACCTCAGGCCGCCGGAGAGTTCGTAGTACTGCTCGGTTTGTTCCGATCGGCGATCGAAGCCCCCAAGCACGTTGACGCTGTCGTTGATGAATACCGTACCATTGAGGGACTGGTTGTTCACCGCTTGGCCTTGTTCGATGTCAAGCCCGAGACTGAGCCTCTCGCCCAAGGAGCGGCTCACTCGCGCTTTCCACTTCGTCTGGCCGTTCTCGATAATGGGTTGGAGCTGGACACTGTCGACGAATCCTCCCGTGATGCGCTGCGCCGCTTGGGTGAGCGAGTCGTCGAGGGACGTGGCCCCGTAAACGTAACCGGCCACCTGGCTCACGAGTGCCTGTCCTTGGGTGCCCGCCCGATTGGGAGGCTGGCCGGTGGAGAGCATCCGGAAGATGTCCGACCGTGTGAGCGTCACCCCTTCAGGCGTCGAAGGAGGATCCACCCAAAGGTTCGTGCGCCTTCGTGAGAGCGTACCGTCGACCTGAACGTACACGTTATAGACGTCGATGCGCGAGAGGAGCTGAATGTCGAGCCGTGGATCGAGCCGCACGGGATTATCGAAAACGAACTCGGCGCGCTGGATGGAGAAATTCGACTTTAGGAAACTCACCTGGCCGCTTCCCTCGGAGTCGACGACGCCGGCGAGCACGGGGGCCTCCGACGTCCCGGTGACCTTCACATTGGCCGAGAGGCGCGTTGTTACGCAAGCTGTTTGTATGATGATGCCCTTCTCCGAGAGCACCTGCAGGTTGAGGCGCACGGCCGCGCGACTTCCCAGACGCAGCTCTTCCGCACTCTGCGTATTGGCCTCGGCGAGGAGATCTTGGCAGGTCTTGTCGCGGAAGGTGGCAGCGCGCTTGACGCGGATGTCGCCCGAGAGCGTGTAGGGGAGTTCGTCCCCGGAAAGCTCGAGAGTCCCATCAAGCGTCGTATCGAACGCCTCCACGAAAGGAACGGGAATGCGCACTTGGGCGTCACGCGCGACGATGCGCATAGCGACTACGGGAGTCCGCGAAGCGTCCTCGAGCCAGGCCGCCCAGTTGACGCTCCCTGCGACCTCGACCTCGCCCTCGCCCTTGCGCGCCCGCAGCGAGCGCACTTCGAGCTTATCGTCGTCGAAGAGGAACGATCCCCGGATGTCGGTGAAGGGCGGTGGATAATCGCGAAACGCGACCGTTCCTCCCTCCACGCCTGCCTCCCCCGTCAGCGACACCTCGGGAGCAACACCTTCCATGCGCACGTCAGCTACGAGCTCGCCTTCGGATGTTCCTACTTTTCCGAAGAGGTCTTCGAGGACGCCCAGGCGCACGCGAGCGCCGAGCCGCGCATCGACCTCCGCCGACTCGAAGTCGTAGGAGCCCGCGAGCTCGACATGACCCGAGGGAGCCGTGAGGCGCATGCGGGGTACCTCGAGGCGGGCGTCAAGGAGAGTGAAGTCCGTCTTGGCATCGAGCGCGAAACGAAGCTGACGGTACTGGAATGAAGCTCGGGAGAGAGCCCCTTGCGCCTGCCATTGGCGGTACCAAGGAGCATCCGAATCGGAGCCGCGGGTGAGGGGAGCAGGCCCCTGGAGAAGCACCTCGCCATCGATTTGGGTGTAGAGGTTGTGCTTAGCGATGGTGGATTGAGGCAGAAGGAAACCAACGTCAAGACCGCGCGTCCGCAAATACAAGGTCGACGGACCTTGGAGTGAGTGCGGCATGCGCAAGCGCAAGGAGAGTTGCTGGTAGCGCGCATGCCCCACGACGTTGATGTCTTTGCCGTCAGCGCTGAACCCGGTGATGGACACCGATCCGAGGTCTTGCTCCCCGAGCCGCAAAGCGTCGGCCGCCACTTGCAACGAGCCTTCCCAAGCTTTCCATGGACCGGCCAAATCGACTCGGGCGTCGAGCACGCCCCGCAAGGGAAATCGCTCTCCGAACTCCACGCGGAAAGGCACCGAACGCACCACGGCGCGCACGTTGACGAAATCCTCCGAGAGCTCGCGAACATCCGCGAGAAAGTAACTTCCTCCCGCGGGCTTGGACTTCGGCAGGGAGGACTGGGATCCTCCCGCAACGGCGACGCCCATGACGGGATCGAACTCCGCGATGCCATCGGCGAAAAGGCGGCCATTGCGGCAGGTCCCCTTCTGGCAAGCCACCGCGACGCTCGCGCGCGCCGCGCGAAAACCAAGTAACGAGAGATTCTGCGCGCCGCCGTCCACGGCCAATGTCCATCGGGTAGGCTTCAAGAGTGGCCCCTCGAGCCGCACCTCCGTTGACGCGAGCGCGCCTTCCATCCTCGGGAATGAGGCGGGCAAGAGCGCACTCGTCGCGGCAAAACCCGCCCCAAGATCGCCCTCTATCCGACCCCGAAAGGAACTCGTGGTTTGGGCATCGAAGTCGACACGAAAGGCGTCGAGCTCGACGCGAGCGCCATCCCCTTCCTCGCTCTTGGCGGCAATGGCTCCCACGAGGTCCTCACCGAACACCCCCTTTTCGTCGACTCCCCAGACGCCTTCCACTGTGGCGTAACGCACGCCGTAGAGGAGGACATCGCGAGCGGTCGTCCGCGAGCGAAAGACCACGGGCTGACCGTTTGAGGCGGTCACGGTCCCCTTGATGTCGGCACGGCCCTCGGTCGGGAATCCGGTGAAATAGGTCGCGTGCGCAAGGTCGGCTCCCAGCCAGTCGAAACGGAAATCCGTCCGCCCGTCGGAGTAACGCACCGACCCTTCGTCAACGCGCGCTTGGTCGGCGCCGTCGGCCGCGCAAGAGATTGTGGTCCCGCGCAGGTCGAGCCGCGAATCATCGGTACGCAACTTCACTTGGAGCCTGCAGTCGGGCAAGCGCGCGCGCTTGGGCCCGTCGAGGGCGGGAACACCTAAGCCAGCGGCGGTGGCTTGACCGTAGGCGTCGAGTTCAAAGGCGAGGTCGCCATTTTTGCCACGGATGTGCCCGTCCAACGAGAGATCCTCGCTCCCAAGATCGAAATCGAACGCGTCTGTCTCGACCCCGAACCCCGCCAAAAGCTCGCGGAAACGGAACTTCTCGACACGTGCGTTGTTCGCAAAAAGGAAGCGATCGTAAAGCTCGAAGCGCCCTTCCCCGCGAATCAAACCCCCACGCGGCGTGCGTATCACCGCATCGCGGTAATCTATGGCGCGCGAGCGTAATGCGACCTTCGCTGCGCCGTCGTAAAGGGCGAAGCCTTCCAAGCGAGCAGCGCTCCAAGAGACCACACCCTCGAACGCGGGGACGATGGCATCCTTGGGATCCTTGTAAAGCGCGCCCTCGACTCGCACCGAGCCAACTCCGTCGAGGCCTAGGAGGGCCATGACCGGCCCGAAGGCCGTGTCAGCCTCGATAGCCAATCGATAGCCGAGCGGCGCGCCGTCCACTGGAATGATAACGCTGCCGCTCGCCTGGGCATCGCCCAAGCTGGTCGTTGCCTTGAAGGAGTCGATCGAAACGGCAAGTCTATTGGTGACGCGCGCGAAAGCCGCGAGTGAGTCGAGCGTGATTTCCTGGGGCAGCTCGGGCGCGCGCGCCACGGCGCCACCAAGCGCCAGTTCGACATCGAAGGGGACGATGTCCGCATCGCGTTTGCGGTTGATGACGACGAGGCGATCGACATCCACTCGTTGGTAGCGGCTACCGCCAGCGTCTCCCAAGGCGATGGTCGCGTCGGTAAAAGTGACCTCGGAGGGCAGGATTTCGCGCACTTCGCGTAGGATCTCCTCCACCTTGCGTTCCGGTGAGGTCGAGCTTTCAAAGGGCAGCACGAGCCTCCCCTGGGCGTCGTAGGCCACGTCGAGGAACAGGCCGTCGACCGACGCCGAGACGATGGTGAGTTCCTTCCGGATCCACGACGTGAGGGGATCGACGCGCACACGGAACTCGGCCGCGCCCAGTTCGAGGTCCTGAAGCTCCCCAGTCTCGGGATCCACGCGCTGCGCGGCGTCGGCGACCCGGACTCGCACATCGTTGACGGCGATTTCGGAGGTGAGAAAGCTCAACGATAGCGATCCGAGGGCGAGCTCGAGCCCTCGCGCGGAGAGGACTTCGGCGTTCACCCAAGCCACGACCGCGCGCTGCACGGGGGGGCTGTTGAGGACGACCCACGCGACCGCGTTCAGGCAGACGAATGCCGCCACGACGAGGAACACGAGGCGTTTCGTTATTTTCCAGCCTACCTCGAGCAAAAGGAACGCTCCTTTCAGACCGCGTGCGCCTCGCGCGTCGCGAAGGGCTCGAGGAGCTCGCGGAAACGCTCACGCGCCCTGCTCTTCGCGCCTGTGCGCTCGACCCGTTCCTTTACCCAAGCCACGGCCCTGCGCGCGTCGCCCACGCGACCGGAATACAGCAGGTAGTGGCAGAAATGGACCAGACCCACAACGGAGTGGCTCGAATGGGTGAACTCGGACGCCACAAGGAGGAGTTCGTCGGACGCGTCGCATTCGAGCAAGAGAGCGCGGCACAAGTCGGTCTCCCGGACTTCGGGCCGGGGAGCTGCGGCCCTGCGTGCGAGGGGCGAGCGTGAACGCGGAACCTCACCCTTGCCGTTCGAGACCTGCAGGGCGACAGGAGGCGGCGGAGCTTCCTGGCGGATGTACATGCGAACGGCGTCGGCGGCGTCCCGACGCCCACGGCGCTCGAAAAGCCCAACGAGGGTGCGTAGGACGACGGAGTTGCGCGGTGCGATCTTAAAGGCGGATTCGACGTGGGTCAGGGCCCCTACGGGATCGTGTCCGGCCAAGACCACGGCCAAACCCGCGTAAGCCTCGGCCCTCGCATCCGTGTCGCGCTCTTGCCCAACGAGAAGGAGGAAGGCTGTGATCTTCTCTTCGTCTCGCGGGTTGACTTCGATGCTCTTGAGCGCTTTCTCGAATCCCACGCGCGTCTCCTTTCCGGCTCATTTGCCGTACCACGGGGCAGTCCCGCCGGGTTCCATCCTATCACTGGGAATAGGGGGCCGTGTTGATCGGGGCCGGTGTTTTGACCTCATCCCTTGGGCTCTGATAGATCATTGCCTCCGCTACGCGACGTCATTGGAGGATCTATGGGCTGGCTCACGCGGGAACCCGCCAGGCTGCAAGAAGCGTCCGAGAAGAAGTCCATGCCCAGCGGCGTATGGGGCAAATGCCCCGAGTGCGCCGAAGTCGTGCTCGCCTCGGAACTGAAGGAAAACCTCCGGGTCTGTCCTCAATGCGGATTCCACAACCGCCTTCCGGGCGAGGAACGTGTCGAACTCCTTATCGATCGCGACACGTTCTTCGAATGGGATCACGACGTGGCTAGCCGCGATCCCCTCCGATTCAACGACGGCCGGAGCTACGCGGAGCGCCTCAAGGGGCTCTGGAAGAAAACGGGACGATACGATGCGATCATCACCGGAGC
Source organism: Silvanigrellaceae bacterium (assembly GCA_044356935.1). Classification (GTDB taxonomy): domain Bacteria; phylum Bdellovibrionota_B; class Oligoflexia; order Silvanigrellales; family Silvanigrellaceae; genus JADCJN01. Next base: position 8,962 of record JBIKVI010000172.1, read on the forward strand.
AGGATACCTGCACGGGCGTCCCGTGGGGCTAGGGGTCCTCGACTTCTTTTGGATGGGCGGCTCCATGGGAACCGTGGTGGGCGAACGCATCGCACGCCTCTTCGCCCGCGCTCGCGAGCAGCGCATGCCTGTCATTCTCGTGAGCGGTTCGGGCGGCGCCCGCATGCACGAGGGCCTGCTCTCGCTCATGCAGATGGCCAAAACCTGCGCTGCCGTGGCCAAGCATCGCGAGGCATCATTGCCATTCGTATCCATACTGTGCGATCCCACCACCGGAGGCGTGGCCGCGAGTTACGCCATGCTCGGAGATCTCAACTTCGCGGAACCGAAGGCGACCATTGGCTTCGCGGGGCGCCGCGTTATCGAAAACACGATCCGGCAGAAGTTGCCCGACGACTTCCAGACGGCCGAGTTCCTCCTCAATCACGGCATGGTGGACGCCATCGTC
>JBIKVI010000321.1:0-5021 GCA_044356935.1 Silvanigrellaceae bacterium
GGAAGCATCGTGAAATCGGAACAACTCTTCGCACGAAGCGAACTATCCTGCGATTGGTGCGGCCACAACGGAAACGAGGGGTACAGAAAACTGCGGGAAACCCTTTCCTTTCAATCGCTTGATTTGCAGCGGGCTAGCCTGAGCCCACGCGGAAGGGCGGGCAGGCCTCACTGGCATGAGCTGTCTCTTGCTTCGCGGCTTGTTCGACCAACCCCAAGCGTAAAGCCACTACCTCAATCCAGTCGCCTTCGGCGGCTAGCTAGGTGGGGGATGACCTCAACGCCTGGCAAGCTCGCCTCGATCGCTCATGGCGCCGTGGTCCTTGCAGTAGCGTTTGCGCCCCTTTGCGATCGGACTGGCGCAACCCGGATAAGCGCACTTGCGCGTGGCGGCCGCGGTGGACTCGGAGTCAGGCTGTGTTCCAGGTGCACGCAGCGACAGCTCCGGCCGGGACCACTTTGTGAAAGCCTGTTGCATCTGCGCGAGTTCCGCCTTCGGAACGAAGGTTCTGGCCTCCCTGACCATCCATTCGCGCGCCTCGAACAGAGATTCGATCGTCTGTTTGGCGAAACTTTGGTCAACCGACACATGCATGGCGATGCGCATGAGGAGCTCCACGTCCACGCGCACGCCCTCGTTGAGGTATGTCGTCGTATGCCAGCCGCCTGGGCCATGCGTGTAGGTCAAGTCGTAGGCTGGCGACAGGGACCACTCCGCGCGCGCGTTCTGCTGGAACGTGAAGTTCTTCCCATGGTCGTCGCGGTTATGAAAGACAGCGTTGAACACCGCTAGTGCGAACATCTTGCGCACCTGAAGATCGCTCTTCGTCAGACCTCGCGTGATGCGAATCACCTTCTCATAGTCGAGCTGCGGAATACGGAAGTTGGTATCCGTCAGCCCCGCGAGCGACACCTGGTGAACTCTTTCGCCATCCGCCTTCCGATCGAATCGGCGCGTCCCGAACCAGACGCCACCAGACGCATCGCGAAAGAGGCGAGTGGGCTCCATCTCGATGCCGGCTCTCTTGGCCGCTAATGCGTAGAGATGCTCGAGTTCTGTTTCGTACTCCTTGTCGCCCTCGGCCCGAAACTTCACGATCCAATGCTCGTAACCATCGGGCAGCTCGGAGGTGCCGCTGATGACCTCTCCTTTGAAAGGAGCAAAGGACGATGTGGTGCCCTCAGCGGCAGCCTCGGTGGGCACGCCAACGAGAACCTTCGGGCGAGCGCCGCCGGGCGAGACGCCGACGTCGATGAGACGCTGCAGGACTGAAGATGCCTCGCCATGGAGGACGACCTGAACCTCCTCGTAGAGAGCGGCAAGGTCGACGGCCGAGCGCTCCTGACTGCCAACATCGTACTCAGGCTCGTAGACGAGCGCGCCCATGGTTCGGTCGCCCAGGAAGGCAAGCCGGTCGATGGGAGTGAGATCTCGCTCGAGGAGCCCGCGCGTGCGAAAAGCGTGTCCCATGACGCGCAACCCCCAACCGTCGGGTAGAGAGTCGGCGAAGACTCCGTGGAGTCCGAAGAACGGCGCCGTGACGTCATTGCGAGAAGCGACTGCCGTTGGATTCTCGAAGGACAGTCGCGGCGAGACGGGCGTCCCGGTCACTCGAAAGGCAGCATCGTATTCGAAAAGACAGCGTCCATCGTGGAGGGCCAACACGCCAACGAACTCCTGCTCGTCTCGGGCTCGGCGACGAAGATGTACACGAAGACGCTTGTAGCGCGCAGGCTGCTTGGCGTTCATCGTCTGCCCCTCCGGCGTTGATGCTTCTTGGCTTCCTCGTGCGCGTCGAGGTCGGCGATGCTCAGAATGGCCTTCTCAGAGAAGATCCCATCGAGATCCTCGTAGCTGCCCAGGGCGAGCGCAAGGCGGCAAAGGGCCGCAAGAGAAACCTCTCCGGTGCGCTCGAACCGGCGAATGGTGGACACAGGCACCGCAGACCGCTCGGAGAGTGTTCCAAGTCGCAAGTTAAGCGCGAGGCGCCGAGCCCGCATTCGGGCAGCGATGGCCAGTTGTTTCTCCTGCGGTGAGTCCGCCTCAAGAACCGTCATCCGGATAACTCCTAAAACACAGAAAGCGACCTAACAGTCATGGTATAGACTCTTATCGGAAAATGTAAGCCTGAACTTAAGTCTCTTGCGGCATCTGAATTCACTCACCCCGCCCTAACCCGCTTGCGCGTGTCTGAGGTCGGGGCACCCTGCGCAGGGAGGGTGGAAAATCGAGCTCCAAGAGGGGTGAGCCCCGCAGCTACCCCGCCCGGAGCTCCGCTCGGACGTGCTCGAGGAAGTCGATGAGCCATGGCCCGCTCCCAGGAACCATCTTGGACTCTTCCCCCCGGCCGAAGACGTAGTAGTGCACGAGCGGAACCTCCTCAGGGAGGGCCGCCAGGGCTTCGCAAACGCCGGGCATCCGGCCTAGCTTCTCCAGGATGGCTGTCTGGATGGCGGCCCGGAATTCGAGCGGGGGGAGGCGCTCAGCGTAGCTCCGAGGGTGGGCGTCCCTGAGCCTCTTGCCGATGTCCCTAGAAGCCATCCCGCAGGCCTTCCTGAGCTCCTCTACCCCCGGGGCGCCCTCGCGCACGAGGAGGAAGTGCCAGAGCCCCTCAATGGACGAGAAACGCCCCCAGGGGGGTTCCACGCCGCCCGGGATGGGGGCGAAGTTCGAGAGGTCCCGCCCAAGGCGCGTGGCGCCGCCGGAGTAGACGTTCACGTGTGTGGTGCCGTCGCCGCCTGGAGAGAACGCCGGCTCGCCGTTTTTCCCCGCGCGGCCAGACAGGCGTCCTAGCAGATAGGCCCTACGGATATAGGCATCCACAAGGGGGTGCTGACTCGGTCCGCTGTATTATCTCTCGAGATAGTCGAAGACCCTGAGCGTTCGGACGCTGCCGTCGTAGCTCGCCTGCCGCTGGATGTCGGCGGTGCCGCTGCCTCCCGGAAAGATACCCAGAACGACCAGGCCGTAACGCCCGCTTGCGCTCTCAACCATCCGGCCGTTGCGCTCGGGGCCGGCCCGCTTGCCCATGCTCCAGTCCGCCTCGAAGGCCTCCACGGGGATGCCGCGGGAGCTTTTTCGCCCACGCCTTTATGGAATTCGCTTGCACGCCAGTCACACGGCGAATGTCACTGAATGAGACGCCCGCATGCCGCAGTCGAGAAATTCTGACTTTGAGATCGTCAGGCAAAAGCAGAAGCCGTCCGGGTTGCCTCAGCTTTTGAATCTCGGCGCCAACAACCTCGAGTTCGCTCTTCAACTGAATCTTTTCTTGCTGTGAATTCATGGGTGCCCTCCGTTGGAGTCGTCACCATGAACTCAGGACGCGACTGTGTCACAGGGGTCAGCCGACGGGCTTACTTTTTGATGGGTTGCATATCATCCGTGATGCGTTAGCAGGCGCTCAACCTTTGGCGCAGTAGGAACACAGGGATTTCCTGCCGCGTAGGCGCGTCGGACGGTTTGCCTGATCCGGATTCTCGCAAGAAGCGCCACGAGAACAGAAAAATCCGCCAGGAGGCGCCGCCTCGAAACGCGACTCCCCATCCTGATGGGCCTGAACGGTCAAATCCAACACATCATCGCTGGATGACGACAGCGCAAAATCAATCGATGGCGCGTAGAGTTCTACGTCAGCTTCGGGCACTTTGGCGTCCGCGAAGAACGACCTCCAGTCGCGCACCGTGAGGGTGACATCCTGGAGAATGCGTGCGGCCACGACGGAGGAAATCCCAAACTCGTCAGCCGCGGCCTCAAGATTCTCGAGCGATGCCTCTCTCGAGGTACCGGCGATTCGGATGGCTAAGCGTCCCGACGCGCCCGTCGAGCACAGGCTCGGAACGAGGTCGTACGCAGGCGACAAGACCCATCGGTCGCCTTTATAAAGGATCCCATGATTACGCAGGTGGTCGTCTTCGTTTCTCACGCAGGCATTGAAGCACATGCGACGATAGAGCTCCTCCTTCTCTTTAGCCGTAGCTAAAAGGGCTGCGATGTCTGGGTACCCGTCATTGGTTCTGCCCATGTCGGATTCATGCATCTTGAGCATCGAAAGCGCGGACACAAAGTGCCTGCGCACAAGAACACCACCCACCGTTTCCCGATCAAAACGCTTTACGAGATAGACGTCTTGGCCGCCCACCTGGACGACTCTCGTATCTGGCGTCTCGATACCGGCGGCTGCGGACATTCGCATGACTGCGTGTTCCAGTCGCGGCATGTTCGATATGTCCTGCGAGCGACGAAACTTTGCAAGCCAGTGCTCCCCATCCAGTATTAACGAGGATTTCGGCCTTGCGCCGCCAAGGGCCGACCCCTGAAGGAATCGCGCGAGGGCGACGCGTGTCGCCTTGTCGGCGTCAATGAGGTTCTTGGACTCAACGAGCTGCTCTAACGTTGGATGAGGCTCTTCTAGACAGGGGTCCCACGGAACTATGCGCTCTGGTTTTGTCGGCGAAAGACCGAACGCTAACGCGCCAACCCGCGCGTCGCTGGTCGCAAGAAGAAGCTCAATCTCGTTAAGTCCGTCGTCGCTTGCCATGCGAGACAAGACTGCACGCCCCCAAGAGTCCGGGAGCGCATCCGTGAAGCCTCCGATGAGGGCGAGCTCGTTTGGTGCTGCGGTGACGCCATCGGAGCCAAGAGGAAGGGCGACAGGGTCGACAGCGACGCTGCCTGGAGAATGAGCGTACTTCGCGCCATAGGAGAAAAACGACGTTCTCAGACTGCCATCTGCGTTGTAGTGGCACGCCAAAGACCCCGCCGGAACAAACCGCCCATCTCCACGGTCCATGAAGACGTAAATGGCGGGATGCAGAGCTCGCTTTGGGCTTGACATGGTCTTCCTCAGAAATTCAGATCAACACCGACGAACGACTTCTGTTTCAGGACCTCCATTTGAGCCTGGTAGTCGTTCATGCCTAGGCGCACGTTGAGGACGCCAGCCACCCTGAGCAGCAGCCCCAGCCCTATGTTTTCGTCTCCGTCCTCAATTCGCTGAATGGTGGACTGGGCAACGCCAG
>JBIKVI010000174.1:0-9232 GCA_044356935.1 Silvanigrellaceae bacterium
CCAAACGACGGGCACACTTTCGGGTTCCCATATAAGCGTCGTGAAGGGCTCGGGAGTGAGCTGTGAGATCGTGCTGAGCGACGGAAGCCTTTCGACAACCGCAGTGGCGAGCGCCGATGTGACCGTGCAGAACGACCCGCCTGCCATCTCATGCACCTGGGGAGGCGCGGCACTGGGTACCACCCGCACTCTCGCAACAGGAACGGCAATCGCGAGTCAAATGGCCTGCTCGGCCACGGACGCCGACGCGGGCGACTCGCAAGTCTGGAGCACGACCGGGTGCCGAGGCGCGCTGAGCATCAACTCCTCGACCGGAGTCCTTTCGGGGAACATGCCCGATGGCCGCTGTACCCTCGGGGTGAGCGTGAGCGACGGAACGGGCAGCACGAGTGCGAGCGTTTCCCTTAGCTACACCCCGGGTGCTCTTCCCGAAGTGGGAGGCGATGTGCACGCCGTTGCCGTGCATCCCGATGGCGACATCCTTCTTGGCGGCTCGTTCAGTTACGTGGGTGGTGAGGCTGTTGGTGGTTTCATGGTCGTCGAGGCCAACGGGGACCGCGATTTCCGATACAAAGCCCTTGCTGGCGATGCGGTCAGGGATGTTTATGTCTATCCCGACGGCCGAGTCCTCCTGGCCGGAGAATTCTCAAGATATGGCACGACGGCCGTACCTAACCTCGCTCGATTGAATGCCGATGGCAGTTTGGATACCACCTTCAACGCGAACCTTGGGAGCGCCGCGGGCTGCGTCAATACCGCCGTCGACGTGCATGAGGCCTCAGGACGCATTTACGTGGCAGGTTGCTGGGATTCCTGGAACGGCGTGAGCGACATCGCGGGTTTGGTCGCACTCAATGACGACGGAACGCGCTACACGGGGTTCAAAGTCGGCGCGGGCGTGATCTCGTCAGGGGGAGTCGACACGGCATGGGCAACAGGGAGAGACGTTTACTTCGACCCGGAAAGCATGGTTCTCGACCAGTCGAGCGAGTCCGTTTACCTCAGTGGAAACTTCACACAGTACAATGGGCAAACGACCATTCCAGCGCGGCGCCTCATTCGGTTCGACAATAGGGGCTACATCGACCAGCGATTCACCAAAGGCGATGGTCCGTCCAATTCACCTGCGAACATCGCATGGCATGCTGGCATCGGCAGGCTTATTGTTGCAGGCAATGTGGGCTGGTTCGCAAGTACCAATGTGGACAATGCTGAAGTGTTGTTCGTATCCGATACCAACACCCTGGACACGACTCACCAAACCAACAAGGGCGCGTTGAACAACACGACCAACGTGAGGGTGCTCGCCGATGGCGACGTGTTGGTCTTTGGGAACTTCGATAGCCAGGGTGGGAATGGGAACTTTAGGGGGATCGTACGGCTCAATTCCGATGGCACGCGCGACTCCACTTCTCCCACGAACACACACCACTCCTTCGATGCAAGACATGGCTTGGTGGATAGTTCCGGGCGATATGTTGTCACGGGCTGGCTTTCCAACTGGAACTCCACCGCGGGCTTGAGCGGACTCGTGCGCATTGGAACAAATGGCGCGGTGGATGGGACGTTCGACGTGGGCACCGGAATCGAGCAAGGCTCAGCCTACGCGATCGAGGAACTGCCCGATGGCCGCATGATAGTGGCGGGTTCGCTGCGCAACTACCGCGGTGGGCAGCAGGCGCGCACAATCGCCAAATTCAACCCAGCGACAGGCGTCATCGATACGAGCTTCATGAACGGCGCATTCGCTGAGGAAAACGTGTCCACGATTCTGGTGGACACCGCCAACTCCCGCATCTACTTCGGAGGGCAGTTCAACTCGTTCGCCGGCAATGGGAGCTACAATGGGCTCGCTCGAACCACACTGACGGGCGCCCTCGATACAGCGTTCGCACCCGCATCCACATACGACCAATTCGATGTCTTCGGCTTGGCTCTCGCTCCTTCGCACCCTACCGACGGCAACGTGGTCAACGACCTTTACGTGGCTGGCTGGCTACCGACCAACGCTTCCAACGCGCGTTTCACGATTCGCCGCTTCAACAACGACGGAACCTTGGACACGGGCTTCGACGCTGGGAATGGCTGGGGCACGTCGTATGGCTGGGAGGGCGGCTACCTTTGGTTCGGGTTCTGGGACCTCGCATCCCAACCCGGCATTGCGCTGGCCTACGACACGAACACGGGTCGACTCCATGCGGCGGGCAGCTTCATGGGATTCCGCGATACCTCCTTGACCCGCAACATGGCCCTCGACTCGACCGGGAACTTCGCCGGTGGATACGCCGCAGGGAGCTTCGACTACACTCCCAAGTCGGTCATTATCGACCCCGACGATGGACGTATGTACGTGGGTGGCCACTTCGACAATTACGCCGGAAGCTGGAGTGCGGGTCTCATGAAGGTGGACACCGACGGCACGCGCTACGCTGCCTTTGGCCACTCTGAAGAGTACCTGGCGGACTTCAAAGGACTGTTGCTATCGGGAACCACCCTCTACGGGTTAGGTTGGCTGCAATCCTACAGGGGCAGCCCGGTCTCAGGGCATGTAGTGGCGTTAGATAAATCGACGGGCCAAGTGCTTTCTTCCGCGGACTTCGATGCAGGAACAGGCTTCGGAGGAACGGACGCTCGTTTCCTCCTGAAAACCAACAAGGCAGGCACCGACTACCTTTATGCCCGCGGGAACTTCACGACGTACAATGGCAACACCGCCGCTGGCCAAGCCTTGCTCCTCATGAACGGTACGTTTGTGAAGTGAAGTAACCGTCGGCCTTCGTGGAATCTTACCCTCTGAAACGCATGACATTCCGGGGCTGTTTTTCGTCCGAGTTCAACTTTTTCGAACCGACTTCCGATACGTCATTTAAGACGGCGAAGAGCCGTGAAACTAATGGGCGAGATTCGGAGGTTCAAATGGGCAAGGCATATGGTTCCCGGAGCGGCGGATCGCACCGCCCTTCCCCAACGGCGGGTTATCTTGGCGCCCTTTGCCTCGCAGCAACCCTCGTGGGCTGCTCTTCCGACCGCGGCGGCAGTTCGCAATTCCGCGCCGCCGACGGTGAGAAGGCCTCGCTCGTCTACTACGTGGGGATGCAGATGCCCAACGACGAATCTGTGCGCGAAAGTATGCGGGGCAAAGTGCTCGCGTGTTGGTACCGCTCCGATGTGCAGATTTCTGTGCTCAAGGAAAAGCTGAGCAAGGAAAAAATCGACGGTGCCGACGCCTACGCAGTGGTATTCGATCGCACCTCGCGGCATGAACGCATCACCAGGTTCCCGGGCCTGTGTGAAGACTTCCCCGCACACATGCAACGGCGCGTGTTGGCAGACAACAAAGACTATTCAGGCATGTGCAAGTCGGAGTACGATAAAGAGTCCCTTGTGCAGGCCATGCGTGGTCAACCCGCCGCAGGCACCATGGCACTCAATGGATTCAGCTGGGAGCGAGCAGCGGAGGCAGGAGCCACTTTCCTGATTGGAACCTTGTTTGGGAACAGGGGGGAGCAAAATGCTCCCGCGACAGGGAACCCTGGGTTCTCAAATATACTCCAAGGCGCAATCGTTCCCGCGGTCCTTGCTGGCTTTTCTCCTCCTCGCTCCGAAGGAGTCTCCCAGGATTCCTCGGGGCCAATCAGTTTCAATGCAGCCGACCTTTTGCCCGCGCTCATTGGAGTCGGGATAGGTCAATTGGCGCAAAACTCCAACAGCCCCTTTATGGCACAGTTGGGTAACATCGTGTCGACCACACTTCCAGCCATCACGAACGGTGCCCGACCAGACTGGTATCGTTTGGGAACGGACCTTGGCGGTTTGCTCGCGAGAGATGGTGAAATTCGTTTGGGGGGGCAAAGCGGAATCGCATTCGAACCCTCGTTGGTCGGTGGAGTTTTTGAGCGCCTTTTTGGTCGCGCCGAGCAGCCAGGGACGAGTCAGCAAGCGCAACAAGGCACCCCTGAAACCCCAGCGCAACCCGCCCAACCAGGTCAACCCGCGGCTCCTGCCCAGGCCGCACAACCCTCAGGCTCAATCGACGAGGCTCATCCGGAAGTGTCGATGGCCCAACTCGACGCCATAGTGAAAGAGGGTCAAACCAAGCTCGGACAGTATTTCCAACTCACCCAACACACGGGGCTTGGGATCAACCTCAATAAAGTGGAATGCCCCTCGTCGTTCCAGTGACTCCTTGGATGTGAAAGCGCGGACACTCAAGACTTCCTCGGGAACGCCCGTAGCACGAGCCCTTCTCCTTCGAGCGTTCCCAAGGCACCGCAAGGCAAAAGCCAGGCCCCCGCATCGAAGGTAACGATGAGGGCTTCGCCATTGTGGGAGGGAGTGCGCGCACTCCAGCGCAACGCCCCTTCCACGACGTAAATGAGCTCATAGGCCGCGGTTGAACCCACCTCAACGGGCCCACCGACGCTCGACACACGCAGCCTCCACGCTTCGAAACCTGGGAAATCCACGATGCGCTCGGCTGGAGCCTGGCGGTCCTCGGGCACCAACGGGCATCTCCGGGACTCCTCTACGTCGAGCAGCTCCAAGGCGCTCGGGGTGTCCCAGTGCGGTTGCGTGAGCACCTTCTGCGCGAAGGAAACAATGGAGCGCTCGTAGGTGGCGGTTTGGAATTCCACCACGCGCACTCCGGCTTGCAGCGCGTGCGGCACGCCCACGGGAACACGGGCGACGCTCCCCACGCGCATGGGATGGAGCGCGGTGAAGGCGTTCATGCGCGCGCGAGCCACAGACTCGGCCTCACGCAACGCGGCGGGCGCGGCCTGGTGCCAACGCGCCAGCAAGGCAGCCTCCACGGGCGCATCCTGGTCAAGAAGGGCGGAGCCCTCGAGCACGCTCCGGTTCGCGTCGATCCAGTCGTCGATGCCGCGCCGCACACCCTCGTACTCCTTGACCGCGCAAAGGTAACTCGCCTTGAAAGTCGCGGAGTCCCCGCCCGCCTCGTTCCAAGCGGCGGGGGAAATCCCGTAACGCAACCAACCGGTGCCATCGGGATAGAGTACCGGGTCCACGTGGGTGCAGACGTACACCTCGTTTTTCTGGGCGTGGATTTCGGTGTAGAGATCGCCGAGCACCGGAACGCCCACGGGATCGAGGACCTTGAGGAGCACCGGATCGCCCGCCCAATCGCCGAGAATTTCGCGGCGCGCGGCCGCGAGCAGCCACGTGAAGGGCACCCCTCCTACGAGGCACACGCCGCGCTTCTCGATGCCCGTGTACCAAATTTCCCGGCCCCAGGGCTTGGGAACCACGTGGGGAGCGCAGCGCAACGGAACACCACGGGGGACGCGCCAGGCCGGCTCGGCCGTTGGCGTTTCGTTTGACCGCAACTCTCCATGGAGCGAAACGCCCTGCGCGCCGTCGATGGCGCGGAACGTCCAGGCGCCTGGCTCGAGCGTCACGCAGAGGCGCGTCGCGGGACCACCGGTGGGATCGTCCACCTCCATTTTCCCGTCATGGGCGTGCGGCGAATCGTATGGCTGGCCGAAGGAGGAGGAGGACGACATGGAATTCCTAAATGCGGGGAGGCTTTTGGCAGCGACGGCAAAGGAACGAACTCCGACCGCCCTGGACGATGCGCTCGATGTTGCCACGGCACGCCTCGCGCGGACAAGGTTCTCCCTCGCGCCCGTAAACCAGATGGAGGTGCTGAAACCCGCCCGCATCCCCGTGGAGGCGTCGGTATGTGGAGATGCTCGAACCCCCGTGCGCGATGGCCGTGGCAAGGAGCGGCGGCAGCGCCTCGGCCAGGGCCTTCCATTGCTCCTTCCGGAGCATCGCGCATAGCGTTGCAGGATGGATGCGGGTGCGGAAGAGGACCTCTAGGGCGTAAATATTCCCGACACCCGCCACGTGCCGTTGGTCCATGAGAAGATCCTTGATGCTCCTACGGGAACGCCCAGCGCTGCCTTCCAGGAAAACGCGTGAGAGCGCCGCGGCATCGGTGGCGTCGGCAGCTTCCAGGAGAGGCGAACTCGCTTGGATGGCTGATTCGGCCGTCCAGAATCCGAAACGACGGGCGTCTTCGTATCCCAAACAGAGTCCGCCCTCGAAGCGAAGCGTGACGTGCTCGTGTTTGCGCGGGCGCTCGGGGTCGGCCGGAAAGAACGCGCCGCTCATGCCTAGGCTCACGCGCGCCGAGCCGCGATCGGTGCGCAGGCGCAGCTGTTTGCCCACGCGCTCGGCCCGCTCGAGACGAGCGCCCGGGGCGAATATCTCTTCAAGAGCAACGCGTTGGAAAGGAAAGCGCAGGTCGTCGCGGCGCAACAGGAGGCTCGCGACGATGCCGCCCGCGTATGTGGCGTGGAGGGCGTCGGCGAACGACTGGACCTCGGGGAGTTCGGGCATGGCAAGTCCTTCGTGCTTGCGGTGTCCGCCCTCTCAGGACGCTTTGTTCCGGAGTGCGAACTTCCAAAGCTGCTTTTGGCTCAGGATGAACTCTTCGTCTAGCTCGCGAAGGCGGTTCGACAGCAGGAGGGCGAAGTTTTGGAAGAAGCGCGCGGCCGCGCGTGAATCATCCTCGAGAACGCGACTCCAAGTATCGCCGTCGAGATGGAAGAGCACGGCCTTGGCTTCTGCCACCACCGTGGCAGATCGTGGTTTTTTATCGATAAGGCTCATTTCGCCGAAGGCCTTGCCCTGCCCCATGGCCGCGAGCCGGTGATCGCATAGGCCCGCGCGACCGGCCTTGTAGATGGCCACGAGGCCCTCGAGAATCACATAGAATCCCGACGTGCTCTCGCCCTCGATGATGATGTTCGAGCCCGGTTTGAACACCCGGATCTCTCCTAATGCGTAAACGCGCGAGCGCTCATCCGCCGAGAAGCCTTTGAAAATGGGGAGGCGCTCGAGCACGGTCGCACCGAAGCTCGGGTCAAGGTACTCTTCATTGACTTCGCTGAGGGCACTGGCCACGCTTCGCGTCCCTTTCCGCCCGCGCGCCCTGACCTTCCGTGGGCCGTGCGCGTGGGCATGGGCAAATCCCGCCCGCGCTTTCGACGACGCGCGTGACTCAAGTTCTTCGGCGTGCTGGCGATCCCAGTTGAGGCCGGCGCGTCGGAGTTCCCGCGCCGGCAAATTCCCGCCGGCAGCCGACCCACTTTCGCGCCCCTTGCCAGCGGCCCTGCTCGAACTCGGAGGATGCCCCACCCGTGAAGCTCGTGGTTCCCCAGGAAAACGACCTTTCCGTCGGCAGGCTCGTCGTGCTCATGCCAGCACGTGCCTCCTACGAGACTCCCGCCCTTCGCTTCGTGGAGCGGCGCGAGAGTGAAGTCGTCTTCCTCGAACCCATCGGCGTGTTCCTCGAGGACGAAGACGTGAGCGAGACTTTCGGCCTTACCGAAGCACTCGAGCGGCTCCGGTTGCCCTTGTGCGAGATTGGCGACGAGGTCTTCTTCAGGACTCGGCTCGCGCGCATCACGAGGTGCCAGCCCAACGACTTCCACGCGCATGTGGCTTTTGCCGGCGAGGAGGTCGAGCACTACACGAACCTTATTCACCTCGACTTCACGCCGACCCTGCTGCGATTGGCCTAATAACAAAAAACTGGTCCTGTTGGCGTCACCTGGAGCCGGCACGTGGGCATGACACAGACAAAGATTCCTATCGCAAGTCCAGGCGGGGCTGGGAGCGTGGCGGATTCGACCACGATTCCGAAGGGATATGGCGAATCAGGTGAAGGGAGCGGGACCAGTTCTCGAAAAGATCGCTTTCGAAGAGAGGCCAGACAGGCCCCCTGGGTTGGCAGATTCACAGCGTTAGTGTTAATCTGCCAAACATGTGGATTGAAAGACAAACACTTGCCTTAAAGACCCCTTCGTTGCCAGCGCTCGCCCTTATTGGGTTGAGGCAGGTTGGCAAAAGCACGTTTCTGCGACGATTCGCGACGCAGGGCCGATCGTATGTGACTCTGGACGATCCCTCTGAACGCGATACCGCCCAGAACGACCCTGCCCTTTTTCTTACGCAGCATGCGTTTCCGCTCATTGTTGACGAGTGCCAGTTGGCTCCTGCTCTTTTTCGCTCCTTAAAGCAGAAAATAGATGAGTGGCGGCTCGAAGGCAGGCACACGGAAAACGCGATTTGGCTTTCTGGATCCAACCAAGCCCTCATTGGTAAAGGACTTCAGGATGCTCTCGCGGGCAGGATTACGATCCGATCGCTTCACCCACTGTCTTTGTCGGAGCTCTTCGGCGCCGGAATCGCGTTGACTCCCGAGGCCTTGTTCTTGAAGGGCGGGTGGCCAGAATTGCACGCGAGTCCCGGTTCGATGCCATACGATTACCTGAACGACTATATCCGCACGGCTATCGAAAAAGATGTTTCGTTGTTCGAAGGCATTTCGAGTGTCGAGAAGTTCTCGCGCATCATTCGCCTTTTGGCTGGCCGCGTTGGCAATTTATTGAACGCTTCCGAAGTTGCACGGGATGCAGGAGTCAGTCCCGTGACCGCTGGGGCGTGGATCGATGGGCTGGCGCGTCTGGGATTCGTTGTGAAGTGCGAGCCTTACCACTCGAATCTATCGAAGCGCCTCATTAAGAGTCCGAAAATCTATTTTGCGGACGTCGCCGTTGCGACTCGTGCTTCGGGGTGGTCGCAGATAGGCCCCTTGATGGTGTCGCCTCAGGCAGGTGCCTTGTTCGAGAACGTGGTTCATCAGGAACTCGTTCGCTATCGGGACAACTTTCTTCTTGACTGGCGCATCTCGTTTCTTCGCACGCGCGAAGGAGAGGAAGTCGATTTTGTTGTCGAAGATGGCGGGGGGCGGAGGGTCGCCATCGAGGTGAAACTTGGCGGGGGGGATCCGCTGCGTGCCAAGCTCGAGGGGGAAGTAAGCAAAGTGCTTGGTACCGTGCCGCTTCTCATTGTGGGGCTGACGACGACTTCCCGTGAATGGCGGGGTGACGTGTGGACGTGCGCCCCTTTTGAAATCGGTGAGACCGTTGCGCGGCTGCTCTCGTCTGTCTGAACACATCGGCCACTTTAAATATTGCCGACTTCGAGGCCTGAGGAGCGAGATGAGCCGCAATGTATCTGGAAATACATGAGGCGAGCGAGCGACGAAAACGCCGAAATCGGCAATATTTAAAGTGGCCCTTCAAACGGAATGTGAACCGTCTCCCTTCCTGATCCAGATCCCCAGGCAGGCTGCCGGAATTATTTGAGGGCATAAGGAAAAGGCCCCGCCGCTTTGCGGCGTGCCGCGCGACGAGGCAAA
>JBIKVI010000452.1:0-2517 GCA_044356935.1 Silvanigrellaceae bacterium
TGACGCCGTGGAGGGAATCCCCGACACGAGCCCCGCTGCGACGACGAGAGTGGCCCCTACGAGGGCCGCACGACGGGTAACGTAAGCATGGATGCGCGTGGACATGCATCGACCTCCTGGATTCATGATGTTGATGAGCAATATGTAGTGCGCTATCAACTTTTGGCTGTTTGGTCAAGAATTTTCTCTCCGCCTTTTGCGCGTCCGTTCCGCGTGGTAATTGCCTGGTGCCCGTCCAGCCAAGGAGACCCAATCGTGAAGTTCAAGGTGGCCTGCATCCAGACCAATCCCCAAGCCGACATGCAGGCTAATCTCGCCGAAGTGGGCGAGCTCGTGGCGCGCGCAGCGCGTGAAGGGGCCCGCGTCGTCGTGCTGCCCGAGATGTTCAGCTACATGGGCAACGAGAAGGGCCGTTTGGCCACGTCGGACGCCATGGGGAAGGGTGTGTTCGCGCGCCTGTCAGCGCTGGCGCGTTCGGCCGGTGTCCACCTCGTTGCGGGCTCGCACGCCGAGACCGCCGCCGCGCCGGGGCGCGTCTACAACACCGCTGTCACATTGGCGCCCGACGGAAATACGGTTTCGGTTTACAGGAAGATCCATCTCTTCAACCTGCGCGACTCCGAGGGCAAGCCGCTCTATTGCGAATCGGAGACCTTCGAGCAAGGCGACGCCATTTCCGCGTACGACATCCGGCTCGAAGGGGAGGACGGTGGAACGCTCCGCTGCCTGACGGCCATCTGTTACGATCTCCGTTTCCCGGAGGCGTTCCGCGACGCGCGCGGGGCCCTGAGGCGCGAGGCTTTCGACGTCGTATTTTTGCCGGCGGCGTTCACGCATCAAACCGGACAGGATCACTGGGAGGTCCTGCTGCGCGCGCGCGCCATAGAGAATCAATGCTGGGTGGTCGCCTGCAACCAGACGGGCTTCCACTCCGAAGGGCGCAAGCGCAATTACGGGAACAGCCTCGTCGTCGATCCGTGGGGCCGTGTGGTCGCTCGGTTGGGTGAGGAAGTCGGTTTGCTCATGGCCGAGATCGACACCGCAGCCATCAAAGACGCGCGCGTGCGCCTGCCGGCACTGGCGGACAGGGTGTTCTAAATCGGGTCACCCCCTCGACCGCCTCTCCCTGGCGGTTCTATGAACGGCGCCCCTCCCGCGAAGTGGACTTTTCGCGAACACGCGTTCCGTGTTCCGTATTCGCTATGGTTCTATCTGGAGTGCATCGCCAGAGTAGTGCGCTCGCCGCCAGTGCATTCGCGCTATTCGAGGAGTGGGGTGCATCTCGTCACGAGACGCGCGACGCACCGAGCAAAGCACGTCCTAGGAGGAGACGAACATGGCTACGGAAACCGATACGACCTCCACGGCACCTTACGAAGGAATGCTCTTCGAGCGCATATCCTGGGCTTCCATTATTGCGGGCGTCGTCATCGCGGTGGTCACGCACTTGGCGCTGAGCCTCCTGGGTCTGGGCATCGGAGCAAGCACCATCGACCCGCTCTCCGAGACCAACCCCATGTCTGGGCTTGGGGCAGGCGCCGGCATCTGGCTCGCTGGCACGACGCTCCTTTCCCTTTTCGCGGGCGGCTGGGTTGCCGGCAAACTCGCAGGTCCGACACGGCACCGCGATGGCGCCCTCCATGGTCTCGTGACGTGGGGATTGGCGACCATCCTTTCGGCCTTGGTCATCGGCTCCGCCATGTCCGCCCTCGTGGGCCGAACGGCGAGCGCTGTGAGCAACGCCGTCTCCAACGTTGGCGAAGCCGTGGCTCCCGGCGTGGCGAGTGAACTCCAGGCCAGCGGTTTGGGCGCCGAGGAAATCAGGCGCGAAGCGATGCAGCTCCTGTTCGGCTCGGGGGCCGCTGGCGCGGATGCCGATCCCAACCTGGCTTCAATCATGGCGCGCATGTTCACCCAGCCCGGAGAAGGGCTGAGCGCCACGGAACGCAGCGCGCTCGTTGAGGCCGTTGCGGCCCGCACTGGCCAATCGACGGCGCAGGCCGAGTCCACGGTGGCTGGGTGGGAGTCGCGCATCGCCGAATCAGGGCCAGCGGTGGCCCAACAAGCGCGGGAAACGGGTGACGTCGTCGCGCGGCGCACCTCGCAAGTCGCTCTATGGACGTTCTTCTCCATGGTCCTGGGAGCGCTTGCGGCAGTCGTCGGTGGCATGGCGGGTACCCCATCGCATCACGCCGTGGCGAGGCCTCGCTCACGCGACGAATACGCTCCGCGCGGAACGTGACGCGAACGGCGCGACGCGTTCCCTTCGTGTTCCCTCTGTTCCCTCTGTTCCCTCTGTTCCCTCGCTCGTGGGGGGACGATGGGTTTGACCCCGGTTCGACCTGGGCTATGCCGGCCGGAGTGAATCGGTTGGGTCCGGCGTTGGCGACGCTCACCGCGCCGCGCTCCCGGTCCATGGCCGCTCCGGAGGTTCCCCATGTCGCTTCCCTATTGCCGGCCCCTCGCATCTTCCCACGTCAGCGGCCTAATTAGCGGCCTAATTAGCGGCCTAATTCG
>JBIKVI010000451.1:0-2517 GCA_044356935.1 Silvanigrellaceae bacterium
GATTCCCCTGCCGGACTCGAGGATCGCAAAGGCTACGAGGGCGCCCAACCATGCGGCCAGGAAAGTGGCAAGGGCAGGCAGGACGAGACGAGGGCGGAATCGACCCGGGAACGCGAGGAGCACGGCCATAGAGCCGGCTGAAACGGTCGTTGAGACAACCAGGGCCAGGGTAAGGACGAAACGAGGGGTGGCGAACTTCATGGCGAGGTCGGCTCGCGGTCCCAGGATCCAGGTCGCGAGGGCGATGGAGGCGGCAGAGCCCGCCATCCAGACGAGGAGGGCACCCTCAGGCGATCGTGCGCCTCCCGGGGCGCCGCGGTTTCCACGGGCGATGTCGGCAACGAGTTCTTCGGTCTTCACGGCGTATTCATCCTTTCGAGAGGAACGACTTGAGAGCCTTGTATCCACGGTGCGCCAAAACCTTGAGCGAAGATTCCGAGACCCCCATGCGGACGGCCGCTTCGCGCACCGAGAGGTCGTCTTGTTTGAGCAGGAGTACGGCTTGGCGTTGGCGCTCGGGGATCGCGTCGAGCGCTGCGCCGAGTTCTTCGCTGAAGGGAGCGTCCGCTGGAGTCCCCGCGTTCGCGTCCTCGGCGGCGAACTCCGATCCGGTGGAAAGGTTGCCCCGCAGGTCTTCCCTTTCCAGCGCCCGTCCACGCCGGCGGAAATAGTCGACCACCCGGTAACGCGCGATGGCGTACATCCAGGGTTCGAAGGGCTCGCTTGGCCGATAGGTAGGTAGGGCCTTGTGGATGCTCAAAAGAATCTCTTGCACGACGTCCTCCCTCGCATCAGCCTGCCGCACGCGCCGACCAACATATGACCTCAGGTGGCCAAGGATGCCGGATAGCAGCGCTCCATAAGCGATGCGATCGCCCGATTGGGCTCTCGCGGCCAACGTAGCCCATTGGTCGTTCATGCCTCTCCTTCGGTGGAAGCCGCCGAGAGGTTACGACCGGCGGAAGTGTGCAGATGATTTCGGAAAGCGCCATTTCATCCTGACGCGTTGGCGCGGTCAAGGTCTCGCTTGGCTTGCTGCCTTCGCCGCCTTCACGAGTTAGGCCGAGCATCGAAGGTGCGCAGGTGTCACAATACGTGACGCGGAGAGTGAGGGCATTGACAGTCTTCATGGGACAGCGCTCGGGTGGCGGTTTAAAAGTGGAAACACGGGGCGGGTAGCCCCTGGTTCCTCAATTCATACCCAAAAGGAGAATGTCATGAAGTCCATCCTTGCCAACGTCGCAATGGCCGCAGCCTTCTCGTCCACCGCCCTCGCCCAGTCTGCCGTCATGGAGGAGGTCTACGGATTCCACACCGACGACGAAGGTGTCACGTTCCAGGTCTACTCGGGAGGCTGTACGGCAGCTGAAAGCTTCAAGCTCGATGTCACCCCCTCGCTAGCGTCAGACTCGCCCACCGTAACGCTTCTGCGCGTGATTCCCGACTATTGCCGCGCCTTCTTCCCGCACGGCATCCTCGTGAAGTTCCCGTTCGCCTCAAACGGACTGGCCGGAGTGCGCTTCAAGCTGGCCAATCCGGTAAGCGGGCCTTGGATCGACCTCGGCGCTAAGTGAGGGAGCAACCCGGGCGGCGGCGGTGAGCGGGGTAGCGGGGTAGCGGCGTCAAAGCGTGTTCGCGCTGCTCTTCTTCGAGATCGCGGGAAACATTTGGAACGCCGTGACGACGACCCCGACACCTCCTGCGGCATCCAGTCCGGGTCCATCGTGCCGCGAGACGCTCTTCTGCGAAACGTAACGATCGAGGAGCGCTTTGTACTCTCGCACGATGTCACTTACGTCGGCCTCCGAAACGGAGAACGCATGACTTGTGAAAAAACTGAGGCGGTCATCGAAATCGACTTCGACCCGGCGGGTGGCCTCGTTCAACACTTCCTTAAGGAAACGTTTCGTTGAGATCGAGGCCGCGATGCGGTCGAACGACACGTGCACGTTTCCCTTGCCTCGGTATTGCAGGTAGCCCTCGTTCGTGAGTCGGTCGATGACTTCGCTCACCTGGGAGCTCGCGAGGCCCAGATCCCTCGCGATGATCGGCGCGAGATTATCGATCGCGACCTCGTCGCCGGCGAGATCGATGAGGTAGACGAGGATGGCCGGAACGTACCATGCGGACACAAGGTGGGCCGAAGGGGTTCTGACGGAGACCGTGTGTCGTGATTGGCGCAAACGGCCAAGGCGGGCGAGATAGACGTCTGCGTCTAGAGGATCGTCCATCTGGCCGGCATGGACTAGGCACTCCCACATCTCGTGCTTCTCGGCATCGAATTTCAAAGCCCGAGCGATGGAGTGGATCTGTGTTGTGGTGATTCGGCGAGCGCCCGATAGGATCATGGAGAGTCCCGAGCGCGCGAGACCCATGGCCTTGGCAACCCGATCGAGCGAAAAGTCAGTCCGTGCCGCCTTTTCGGCCGCCAGCAAGGCTCCGAGGAAATCGAGGTGCGAGTCGAACCCGGCGATGTCGGGGACGAGAGCGAGCACGTCGGCCTGGAGGGATGCATCG
>JBIKVI010000453.1:0-2509 GCA_044356935.1 Silvanigrellaceae bacterium
CAGTCGGCCAATCCTAATCGGGAGCCACGCGGAGTATGGAGCGCGGTGCGTGTTTACTTAATGGAAGCTTCGCGCGCTGATGATGGCGTTCATCGGTGAAATTTCACCGCCGAGCGCGCTGACGAGAAGAAGCAAGTTTTCGCTACGATTTGCGTCTCAGAATCGCCGCGCCGACCGGAACGAACGGGCGTAGAGACCTGTTCCGTCGAGGAGCGAGGATCCTCGCACGTCGCCGAGCGTGGGGCCGTCGGCGCTCTTGCGGCTCGAAAGGAAACGATGGCGTCCGGCTTCGTCCGCGCCGAGGTAAACACCGACGTGGTCGAGACGCGCTTCGCGCTCGGGGTCGGCCTGGAAGAAGACGGCGTCGCCTGGGCGCAACGCTTCGAAACGCGTTACCTGTGTTCCTTCGTCTTCGATGAGGGCTACGCCCGGCCCCTCCATGAACAGGTCCTCCGCGGTGCGTGGCAGGACGGTGGCGTCTTTCGCGGTGAGCGCGCGCGTGAGCGCGAAGGGCAACCGATATCCTCCGCCTTCGAACGAGTCGCGGTACCCAAAAATCATGCGTATGTAACCTGAACAGTCCAGAGACTGGCGCCGTGCGAGGAACTCCTGGCGAATCTCGTCTTCGAGTCGGGTCTCAGAGCTTGCTCGCGCCCGCTCTCGGGAATCCCTCAGGGCCTCGGATACGGTCCGCAGGTAGTCGTCGACATCACTTCCTAGTTGTCGCACGCCATCTTCGCCACGTGGTCCGTAGGAGGCGTCTCCAGCGTAGCGACGCCCCCTGGAGTCGTACTTGGGCTTGGCGCCCGCCACGTACTCCATGCCGATAGCCAAAAGATCGCGTGTTCCTTTAGCGTTCGCGGCGAGCGCGGCCACGAGCCATCGCGAGTCTGGAGATCCTTCGTGGGCAACGGGGAGGAGCCTCACCCACGTCGAGTGCGAGACGGAGTCGCGCGCCGTCGCCTCCGCGAAAGTGCGACGGGGGCCCGCCAAAGTCACCGTGCGAGCGTCTTTTGTGAAGGTCGCTTTCCATGCGCCGCGCCCGTCCGTTACGTGCGTCAGGTCGCCAGCGCGCCGAAACACGAAGGAAGCTGTCGCTTCGGCTTGAGTGTTGGCCGGATCAGCCGGGGTGTCTTCGGTGTGCCCGCGCGCGTCGTCCCAGGCCTCGCGGGCGTCCTCGGCCGTGCCGCAGGAGGTGAGGAGCGCTGCAGGAAACAGGATGGCCGAAATCAACGTGACCGATGGCAAGAACGGCAGGGCTTCCCTGCGCATGCGCGGACGCTTTCCCATGGCGTGCTGAACCCTCCCGTGGAGGAAGTCCTGCTAGGGATCCCCCAAGGGGGGCATCGGCAGCGTGCGAGGCGCACTTCACATGAAATGTGAGTCGCGTTTTTGAGGGATCCTGGAAATCTCCTGCGAAAGGAACAAACAGGTTCGAAGGGTGCCTCGCGTCATGGGGAAAGGGGTTCTGGCTCCCCGCGTGCCCCGGTGTAGCCGAGAGCCTTGAGGCGTCTTCCGAGGAGAAGCAGGCCCAAGACCGTCGTGAGTGCAACCATGAGGGTCAGGATAGCGAAATCGTTGGAGTCGATGGCTCCTGTGGACAGGGCATCCGAGGCGAACACGAGACCCGGCAACCCACGTGGCACGAGGCCGAAAGCCACGACCCAAGGGTCGACGCCTTCGGCGCGGGCGCGGGCATCGACTCCGAAGTAGCAGGCGAGTTTGACGATCGTCGCCGACGCCACGAGCACCACTGCGAGGCCCCAATTGCGCGCGTCGCCGAGGGCGTCTGCCGAAAGGCGCATCCCCACCGTTACGAAATAGAGGGGAACCAGGATTTCGCTCAGGACGCGCAGACCCTGACCGACGGAGGTAGACTCGGGCCAAATTCGGCGCACCAAGGCACCGGCGAAGAACGCCCCGAGAAGCGAAGAGACCCCGAGGCTCTCTCCTGTCCATGCGCACGCCACAAGGATAGCCACGAGCAGGAATGAGGAGGGAGGAGACCGCTGGTCGCTCGCATTGAAGCGGGCTCGAACACGAGCGGCCAAGGGGCCCGCAACGGCGAGGAGCGTCACGGCGGACGCCAAGGTGGCGGCGATGACGAGGAACGTGCGCGACGAAGTCGCTTGGCCAAGGAGTGCGGCTTTCGCGACGGCCAGCACGATGACTGCGGGGATGTCGTCGAGCACCGACGCGCCGACGAGCACCTGCGCCGCCTTCGACCGCGATGCCCCCAGGTTCTCAAGCGCCCGCAAGGTAACGCCGGTGCCCGTGGCCATGAGGACGGCGACGTAGAAAAGGATCTTGGCGTGCCCGGCAGGGGAGTCGGTGTCGAACCAAAGCCAGAGGGGCACGACGAACAACATGGGGAGAAGCGCGCTCAGCGCCATGACGCGCAGCACCGATGACTTTTGCGCCACAAGCGTCTTGCCGTCGGCAGCAAGACCCACATTGAAGAAGAGGGCAGCCACTCCGAGTTCGGTGAGTCCTTCCATTCCCCGAAGCT
>JBIKVI010000242.1:0-6868 GCA_044356935.1 Silvanigrellaceae bacterium
ATAGGTAACTCTCGTATATGATTGACTTTAGGGGTGAATTGCCCCATGGTCATCGAGCCTTGCATTTCAGCACGAAGAGGAAATCCATGACGTTAGTGAAATGCGCTGTCTCCAGTCTGCTCTTGCCTCTCATTTTCGCGTCGTGCACTCCCTTGGGGAGCACGGAACGAACCACCGTGGCGAGCGAAGCGGCTCCGTCCGACTGCCCCCTACCCGCCGGGAAATACGACCTCCAGAATGTCACGTTCCACAACGGGAGAGGGGAGTACGAGCTCTTCGTGCTCGGAGCCCCTTCCTGCGTGAGGCAACCCGTCGCGTTGGAGAAGGTGCAGCTCGCCCGCATCGAGACCGCCGACAAGAAAGCCGCGGCGAAACTCGAAGTGCCCAGCGGCGGGGTCGATCCGGTCATCCACTTGACCGAGGACTTCAAAATCGAAATGATCAATGCGGTCGTTGAGAATGGCGAGGTCGTGAAGGAGGAGTCATCCTCCTGGATGCCCTTCCTCGCCGGCGCCGCCGGCGCCGCGGCCATCGGCATGGCGGCCAACGCCATGTTCAACAGGCCGAAGTACTACCAACCGCCGCCTCCGCGGCCTGGCATGGCCGAGGTGCGCGGATACGGCGCGTCGGCGACGACCCATCAAGGAGCCCTGAGCGGCTATCAGAGCAAGTACAGCACACCGCCACCGAGCGTGGCGAACAAGGGGTTCTTCCGCAAGAAGTCTGACCTCGCCGCGTCCTCACCCAGGCAACCCCAGAAGGTCCAGGAAAGCGGATCCGCGAGTCGTCCGAAGGAATCCAGGCCGCGCAAAAGTTTCTTCGGTCGCCGAAGGCGCTAACTCAACAAGGAAGCCGACATGTTCGTGGTCAAAGTGAAGAATCCCGAAGGCGAGACGATGGAGCTGTTGAGCACGGCCGATGAGACCTTCGCCATGGGCGCGCAGGCCGGCGTCTCTGAGATCCTGAAGTTCCTCGTGCACGATATGGAATTCGAGGATGGATACGTTTGCGAGGTGTCGCGTAACTTCGACGCGAACCCCAAGCAATGGGGCTCCTTCCCACCCAAGAACGATGCACGGTGAGAACGAGGCGGTGAGCATGTTACGATGGTGGCGTGTGCTCCGTGCGAGGAGCGTTATCGGAGGCGCGTCAGCAATCGCGATGGCCTCGCTTTCCACTGTGACCGTGTTGCCCGCGTTTGGCGCGGGATTCGACTCGACCCACGGCGCGTGGAATGCCCTCCTCAAGGAGGTCGTCGTGGCGTCCGAGGGCGGTCGCTCCACCTTGGTGCGCTACAGTCTGCTCAAGGGCGCGCCGGCGGAGCTCGATGCCGTGCTCGCGGCGTATTCGGAACTGCCCGAGGCGGGCTACCAAGCTCTCGCTCCCGACGATCGTTTGGCGTTCCTTATCAACGCCTACAACGCCTTCACGCTCAAGCTCATCATCGATCACTACCCCCTCAAGTCCATCCGTTCCATCGGTTGGATTTTCGGGGCGGCCTGGCGCATGGATTTTTTCACCCTGCGAGGGGCTAAACGCACACTCGACGACCTCGAGCACCGCATGATCCGTGTGGAGTTCAAGGAACCTCGGATCCATTTCGCGGTGAATTGCGCGTCAAAGGGCTGCCCATCGCTGCGCGCGGAGGCTTACGTGGGAGCGCGCCTCGATGCCCAGCTCGACGAGCAGACCCGGCTTTTCTTGGGCGATCCTGCGCGAAACGCCTACGATCCGGCCTCGCGGACCCTGAGCGCGTCGAAGATCTTCGACTGGTACGGGGGCGACTTCTCGCCCTCGGGCGATGAAGACGGGGTAGCGGCCTTCGCCGCGCGTTACCTTCCAGCACTTGCCGCCGACCTAGGGTCCGGAGAATCAACCAGTGAAGGCGGGTCCGAAGGAAAGGCGAAGGCCGATGCGGATGTGAAGCCGAGTCAGAATCAGGGTCAGAATCAGAAGCCGAATCTGAATCCGAAGACGAAGGTGAAGGTGAAGGTGAAATGGAGCGACTACGACTGGGGCCTCAATGACACGCCCTGACGGCTCCTCCGGAGTGCCCGTCATCGACGTCTCCCCTTTCATCGATCCTGCGCGAAGGGACGATGGCGCGCGCGCTGACGTGGCCGCGGCGCTGGGCGAAGCCTGTCGGACGCACGGCTTCTTTTCCATCGTCGGGCATGGGGTACCCGATTGCCTGCGCGTGCGCCTTGAGGATGCGAGTCGGCGTTTCTTCGCACTGTCGCAAGCGGAGAAGGATCGCATCCGCATGGGCAATGGCGGGTCGTCTTGGCGAGGGTACTTTCCCGTGGGTGGAGAACTCACCTCGGGCAAGCCGGACCTCAAGGAGGGGCTGTATTTTGGTACGGAGCTGCCGGAATCACACCCCGTGGTAAGGGCGCGAACCCCTCTCCATGGGCCCAACCAGTTTCCTGTTCAGCCCGCCGATCTCCGAGATGCCGTGCTCGCCTGGATGAGCGCGGTCTCCGCTGTTGGGCACTCCGTTTCCGAGGCCCTTGCCTTGAGCTTGGGATTGCCCGAACGCATTTTCGCGGAACGTTATACGGGCGATCCGCTCGTGCTTTTCCGGATCTTCAACTACCCGGCTTCGGCACCGACGGGTGAAGACCCAGGCGCGTCGCGAGACCATGAGAGCTGGGGCGTGGGCGAGCACACCGATTACGGATTTCTCACGCTCCTGCTCCAAAGCGACGTGGGAGGGCTGCAAGTCAAGGCGCCCAACGGATGGATCGATGTGCCTCCTCGCAGCGACGCGTTCGTATGCAACATCGGCGATATGCTAGAGCGGCTCACGGGAGGGCAATACCGTTCGACGCCCCACCGCGTGAAGAACAACTCAGCGCGAAGTCGGTTGTCGTTCCCTTTGTTCTTCGATCCAAATTTCCATGCGCGGGTCCAACCCCTTCCTGGCCTCGCGCCGGCGCACGAGGAGGTGGCCGCTGCCGCGCGGGAGCGTTGGGATGCCGCCAATCCGCACGCTTTTGAAGGCACCTATGGTGACTACCTCCTCTCGAAGGTGGCCAAGGTGTTTCCTGAGTTGTTCGCGCACGCCATGCCAGCGGCTTCGATCGGTCAATAGTCCTCGAAGGTGATCGGAACGCACGAGAAGGTGGGAACGATCGACGTCAGGCCTGGTGCGTCGTCAGGTTCGTTACCTTGGCTCATTCCTTCATCCTCCCCTGGGCGCCCTTCGTCTTGCTCGTCTTCCTCCTCCTCCTGGCCCTCGAGGGCTTCGTTCGAGGCGAACGCGGGGACCTTGCCGGCGAGCAAGCACCCATCGAGCTTTGCGAGGGTGGCGGCGTCGGGGGACGACGTGCCCCCGTTCTCCTCCCATGCGAGCGCCAATGCGGCGCGGCGAATCCCCGCGGGCTCCGCTCGCATCCAAGCGCCGAGCGCGCCCGAGAGCGTGAGAACACGCGCTGCGTCGGTGCGAGCCTTGACGCCTTCGGTGCGTAGCCGCGCGACGAAATTCACCAGCGGAGCGCGTCCGCGCGCGAGGCGCGAGGCGGCGAGCGCCTTCACCTCCGCTAAGGGGCGCGGCTCCATGGAAGCCGCAGCGAGGGAAGAGAGCCACTCCTCGCCCGCTCCTACCACGACCCGACGAGCGGCCTCCAATCCGAGGCCCTCATGGACGGCGCGCACGAGGGAAGCCGCCACGATTCCGTCGATGAATTCTTTCTCGAGGGCGGGATCGTCCATATCCTCCGCGACCAACTGATCGGCCCTCGAGAGTCGCTCGCCTTCGAGCACCAAGGTGAATTCCTTGTCCGCGAGGGCCTCCGCGCGCGCGATGAGCGCAGGGAGTGATGCGCCGGCCGGGGTATCGCCTCCTGCGATGACTCCCGCTACGGCCGCGTTGATGGGCCGAAGGTCGAAGGCGCCGGAGAGACGCCTCGTGCGCGCGGCGATGGTCCGTGCGAAGGCGTCTACGACCCGCGGATCCTGTTTCCCGTTGCCTGCCGTTCCCTGAGCCCCGCTGCCGAGCAGCGCACCGAGCTTGGCGGCGGTGAGGAAGTCGAAACTCGTCGCGCCGAGCGAGAGGTTGCCCCGCGCATGACCATCGGAGACGAGCTCGGCCGTGGCGTTTGTTTGGCGATCGATTTTCGGCAGGTGCACCCGTTTCCCCCCCTCGCAGCGCATGGACGAGCTATTGCGGCTTTACGGGAGAGTCGCCAAGGAGTAATCCTGAATTGAACGGAGACCGCGCCGGAACCGTTTTGGCCGCGCGCCGTTCAAGGAGGCCCGCCATGCGCACGCTTTCTAAGTCCGCTGTCGTGTCCGCCGTTGCGGGCTCTGCTGCCTTCGTCGGACTCTTGGGGCTCGCTTTCTGGTTCGCACCAGGAGCCGACGCCGTCCCCGTGCGCCACGTCGACGAGAGTATCGTGGGTTATTGGGCCCCGCTGCGTCAGACGGTGAACGAACTGTCGGCTCGCGTGGCCTCGCACAAACCGCGAATCGATAGGTTCCCGCGCGAAGGCGATCTCCATTACGAGTGCGTCTCTTTGCCTGGCATTCCGCTTACCACGCTGTGCCTGTTCAACATTCGCCTCCTCATGAGCGCGGCGCTCTCGCGGGTGTCGTACTACTCCGAGAATGAAAAGCGCGTCCTCTCTGACATCGAGTTGCTCGAGGAGGTCAAGAACTCCAATGCGCTTGGGTTCAACGTCTCCGCTCCGCTCGTCGCCGACTTCGAGCGCAAGCGCGAGGCCTCCCGCGAGTTTCGCGCCACGCGACCGGTGAATGGCAACCTTGAATCTATCCAGTCGGCCGAGCGGGTTTTCTTCACCACGGAGGAGACGTTCGAGGAGGCGATTCTCAGGCCGCTCGCGCGCACCTCGCCGCCGGTTTACCTCATTACAGCCACCGCCGATGACGATCTCGAGGTGCTCCTAGGGCATGAGTTCCAGCATGCGCAATTCTTCCACGACGAGCGGTTCCGGGGGGCCGTGGAACGGTATTGGCGCGATGCCGTCTCCTCCTCCGACCAAGACGCCTTCAGGGCGGCCATCGCGGAATCCTATGACGTCGGGAATGCGCGCGTCGTGCTCGACGAGTTCCAAGCTTACGTGCTCATGGACGCTCCCACTGTGGCGGGGATCGTACCCCTCGCCAATCGCCACCGTGAGCCCCTGCGTCGCGCCCTGGAGGGGGTGGGCGCCACCCCTTACCGTGACGCGTTCGCGACGGGTGATGGTGCGGGATCCGGCCAGGGTGGTGTCGGAAGCAAGTCTCGCGGCGCCGGCGAGCGTGGGGGAGCCGCAGCCGTCGTCGTCCGGAGTAAGGCCCCTTGACGGCGGCTTTCCGTGTCCGTCCTTACACGATCGCCGATTTCGACGGCCTCTTCGAACTCCAGAAGGCGTGTTTCCCCTGGCCATATCCGGAGGAACAACTCTGGACGCGCGATCAGGTCGCGGCGCACGCCAGCGTGTTCCCTCAAGGTGCCTTGTGCGTCGAGAGCGCAGGAGGGAGGCTCGTCGCTTCTTGCACCTCGCTCATCATCGATTCTGCTGCGCTGCTAAGCGGCCACACTTGGGCCGAGATTTGCGGCAACGGTTACCTTACGACGCATCGTCCCGACGGCGACATCCTCTACGGCATCGACATGGCCGTACATCCCGCCTGGCGACGCCTCGGTTTGGCCAGGCTCCTCTACCAAGCGAGGCAAGAGTTCGTGGTGAAACAGGGACTGCGTGCGTTCCAGGCCGCAGGCCGAATGCCCGGTTACCGCGAGGTCATGACGAACCTGTCGCCCGACGAGTACCTTAAGGACGTCGTGAAGGGGCGTCGCGATGATCCCGTACTCACGCCCCAGTTGCGCAGTGGACTGTCGCCCGTGTCGCTCGTGAAGGATTATCTCAACGACGCCGAGTCGGGAAACTGCGCAGTCCTGCTGGAGTGGCGCAACCCCCGCGCTGCAAGACGCGATGACGGGACGTTCGAGGCGGGCGCGTTGCCCCCGCGTTCACCCGGAACCGATGGGAGTTCGACGTGAGATTCCGCCTCGCCGCTGTTTCCTTCAGGCAAAAAGCCCCACACGAGGCCGCAGCTTTCGAGTCCCGCGTTGCCCGGCACGTGCGCTTCGCCGCGGACTCGGGCGCGGGTGTCGTGCTCTTTCCGGAGTACGTCGGCAGCTCCCTGCTCGCTCTCGGGGGAGGGTGGGAGCGCTGGAACCCGCACCTCGGGGCATTGTTCAGTCGCCTCGCGAGGGAACACAGCCTCGTCATCGTCGGAGGTTCGCGTGTCGAAGAGGCCGAGGGAACCCCTCGCAATGTTTCGCACGTGTACTTTCCTGAAGGACAGGTCGTCGCGCAGCCGAAACTCCATCCCACTCCGTTCGAGCGCAACGTGTGGGGGCAATCGGGGAGCGACCTCATCGAGGTCTTCGACCTGCCTTTCGGACGCGCCGCCGTGGCCGTTTGTTACGACGTTGAGTTCCCCGAGCTCGTGCGCGCCGCCGCGCGCGCGGGCGTGGTCGCACTTTTCGTGCCCTCGTGGACCGACGATTTCGCGGGATTCCACCGGGTCCGGCTCTGCGCGCAGGCGCGCTGCATCGAAAATCAGATCGTCGTGGCGCACGCCCCCTTGGTGGGCGGACTCGACGACGTCCCGGCATACGAGCAAGGACGGGGGCGCGCCGCTATCCTTTCTCCTTGCGACGTGGCCTTCCCCGCCGATGGCGTGGTCGCGCAAGGTGCCTGGGACGCCGACGAATGCGTCGTCGGCGAAGTCGACTTTGCCATGCTCACTCAGGCGCGAGCGAATGGCACCGTAACGCCCCTGGCCGACAGCCGCGACTCCACGAGCTACCGCGTCGCCCTTCGTTAGTGGCCTTCGGAGAGCCCTTCCGGATCGG
>JBIKVI010000454.1:0-2506 GCA_044356935.1 Silvanigrellaceae bacterium
TATTTTTCATGAATTCTCCACGAAGGGGGACGACCGATAATGCGGCCACGGGGCCGCGAGGCCGCGGGGCCGCGGGGCCGAGCATGGACTAGTCCCCCCCTTCGCGCCATCAAAACCGCACCAAATAGGAGCAGGCACCAACTGAATGGTTCTCCTGCTCAGCCTCAGCCCGCGCAGCGCTGACGGGAGGTGAACAAAGGGGATCCCCCGTCCTGCCAGAGATAACGAGACATTGCGCCCTCCGACACCTTAACGGGGCCGGAATAAGGAAACCGAGCAGGATCGAAGTCCTCCGAGGCGAAGTCACGCCCCGGACCTTTGAGCCACAGACGCTTGCGCACCGCCCCATCGCGAAGGTCAACGTGGAATGCGAACGATTGGATTTGCCGCTCTCCCTGCACTAAAGCGGACTCTTCCCAACGCCATGGAAACTCGACCCTCCAGGCATCTTCGCTCGTATTGAGCGCCGCGGTGCTCTCAGCGAAACCGGCTTCAACGATGGCCTGGTCCACAAGCCGCCCCTGAGAAAACGTACGTTCAATCCGGCGCTCGCGGTAAACGGCAAAAAAACCTACGGCGTCGACGGCGTCCCGCGCGCGGTTGCGCAAGTTCACCACGAGCGACGTACGCAACGCTCCTTCCTGTCCACCGGTCACGAGAGCGA
This sequence comes from Silvanigrellaceae bacterium, assembly GCA_044356935.1. Lineage (GTDB taxonomy): Bacteria > Bdellovibrionota_B > Oligoflexia > Silvanigrellales > Silvanigrellaceae > JADCJN01. The sequence continues at coordinate 665 of JBIKVI010000454.1, forward strand.
AATCATCGACGTAGAGCTCACAGTCGAGGGCGTCCGCCTCGATGTCGGGACGCACGCCGGCGAGTGCCGCCGGCCCAACGAGGCTCCAGCCGAGAGCATTGAACACGAGGATGCGCATAAAGTCCGGGACACTCACGACACAGACGACTCTGGGAAAGAGAGGGGCCATGGGTCAACTCCAGCTTACGAGTTCAGCCATGACCACCTATCAATCTTCTCGACGAGACGCCAGCGCACTCGATGCCTTTTCGAGGCCTGGACGCACTCGATCACGGCCAATCAACCGTTCATGCTGTTGAGGAACTCGTCGTTGCTCTTGGCCCTATCCATGCGTTGCATCAGGAACTCCATGCTCTCGATGGGGCTCATGGGATGGATCACTTTGCGCAGCACCCAAAGGCGGTTTAGCAGGTCGCGCGAAAGCAGGAGGTCCTCCCGTCGCGTTCCCGATTTATTGATGTCGATGGCCGGGTAAATACGCCGCTCCGCCAGCCGTCGATCGAGCACGAGCTCCATGTTGCCCGTTCCCTTGAACTCCTCGAAAATAACTTCGTCCATTCGCGAACCGGTTTCCACGAGCGCCGTGGCGATGATTGTCAGCGAACCGCCTTCTTCCACGTTGCGCGCCGCGCCAAAGAACCTTTTGGGCTTGTGCAGGGCGTTGGCATCCACACCGCCGGTGAGGATCTTGCCCGAAGGAGGCACGACGGAGTTGTAGGCGCGCGCCAAGCGCGTAATGGAGTCGAGCAGAATGACGACGTTCTTGCGGTGCTCCACGAGGCGCTTGGCCTTCTCGATGACCATTTCGGCCACCTGGACATGACGGGTCGCAGGCTCGTCGAAGGTAGAACTCACCACCTCGCCTCGCACGCTGCGCTCCATTTCGGTGACCTCCTCGGGGCGCTCGTCGATGAGGAGCACGATGAGCACGGCGTCGGGATGGTTTACGGCAATGGCATTGGCGATGTTCTGCAGCAGCACGGTCTTTCCCGTGCGTGGGGGCGCCACGATGAGCGCACGCTGGCCCATACCGATGGGCGAGAGCAAATCGATGACGCGCGTGGAAACGACTTCGGGGTCGTATTCCATTTTGAAACGATTGTCGGGATGGATGGTTGTAAGGTTGTCGAAGAGGATCTTCTCCCCTGTGAGGTCGGGCGGCTCGAAGTTGACGGCCTCGACCTTCAGGAGCGCGAAGTACCTTTCGTTGTCCTTGGGAGGACGGATTTGCCCCTGAACGGTGTCGCCCGTGCGCAAATTGAAGCGTCGGATCTGCGAAGGCGACACGTAGATGTCATCGGGGCCCGGTAGATAATTGTAGTCGGGCGCGCGCAGGAACCCGAATCCATCTGGGAGGGTCTCGAGGACGCCCTCGGAGTACACCACTCCATTGCGTGCGGCTTGGGCCTCCAACAACGCGAACACGAGATCCTGTTTGCGCAGATTGGCCGCACCCTCGATATTCAGGTCGCGCGCCATCTGCACGAGCTCAGAGATGTGCTTTACCTTGATCTCCTTGAGGTTCATGACTGGCACTTCAGAATTGAACTCTGGGTCTTTCTCCTCGCCCTCGCGGCCCCCTGCAACATGTCGCGTGCCCGCGGGCGATCCGCCAGCCGGCATTCGATTGGGAGCTGGTACCATGCTTCCTTGAGGGGAACGGGAGGGCATCCCGCTGAAACCAACGGACCCTGGAGGTCCCCCGGCCAGTGATGGACCACTTCCTTGGCCACCACCCATTGAACTCCCGCTCGGACGCGTCGGAAACGATCGAGGGCTGCCTGCGTCTCCCGACGAACGAGAGGAAGTCTCACCGCTAGGCACTCGAGTGCCGCCGCCGTG
>JBIKVI010000455.1:0-2501 GCA_044356935.1 Silvanigrellaceae bacterium
GCCCGCTCTAGGCCTGGCCGCCGTCGCCTTCGTGTTCATCGTCCCGCGGACGGCCGACCTTGGTGCGCGCGGGTGGCTGGGCGCATGGACTTCCCACCCTTCCGCCTACGCGGTCCTTCCCGCGGTCGCGGCCTTCGTGGGCCTGTCGCTCCTCTCGGCGGCCGCCGACCGCCTGCGTTACTTCGTTACCTTCAATGGCGGCGTGAAGGCAGGGACTTGGTATTTCTCGGGCCTCCTGCGCAGCGTGCTGCGTTCCCCGCTATCGTTCTTCGATTCCACTCCCCAAGGACGCATCCTCAACCGTTTCTCCACCGACATAAGCACCACCGACAACAGCATGCCCTCGTCGTTCGGCAACTTCACCCAAAGCCTCGTGAGCCTCGCCACGAGCCTCCTTCCCATGCTCGTGGCCTCGCCTTGGTCGCTGGCCGTGCTTGTTCCCGCGGGAGCGCTCTACGTGCGCCTCGTGGGGGTTTCCCGTCGGGCCACCGTGCGTCTCAATGCCCTCACCACGGTCCAACGAAGCCCGTGGATGAGCATCGTCGCCGAGACACCACCAGGCCTTCCCGTCATCCGCGCCATGGGAGCGCGGGCTACTTTCCTTTCGCGTTACCTCGCCTGCCTCGGACGCCATGTTGCTACCGGCTTCAATTCCATCGGCACGAGCCTGTGGTTCGCTTTGCGGCTCGAGTCGGTGGGCATCCTCGCGGTGTCGGGCTTCCTCTTCCTCCTGGTCACATTGGGCGACACGACTCCGCAAGGCTTGGCCGCCGTGGGCTTGTCGTTCGCCTTCCAGGCTTCGGCAGTCCTTTCGGGCGTTGCGCGGAATCTTCGCATGCTCGAGAACAGCATGAACTCCATCGAACGCCTCGAGGAGTACTTCTCGCTTCCCGAGGAGAAATGGAACGAAGAAGCTTCCGCGCCGGCAGCGAGTTGGCCCAAGGAAGGACTCCTCGAGCTTCGGAGCCTCTCGCTGCGCTACCGCGATGATCTCGAACCCGTGCTGCGGGGCGTTTCGTTGTCGGTCCGGGGCGGGGAACGGATTGGAATCGTCGGACGCACGGGTGCTGGCAAGAGCAGCCTCTTCCTCGCCCTCACGCGTATCGTCGAACCAGGCCCCGGCATGGTTCTCATCGATGGCGTCGACGTCACCACTCTGCCTCTCACCCTGGTGCGCAAGGCGCTGGCGGTCATCCCGCAAGACCCCGTCCTCTTCTCGGGCTCGTTGCGTGACAACCTCGACCCCTTCGGTGAATTCTCGGACGAGGCCATCGGAGGTGCGCTGCGGCGTTCCCATCTCACCCGCGTGTGCCCCGATGGAGCCTCTGCCTCCCGTACTCCCGTGGAGGAGAATGGCAGGAACTTCAGCGTGGGCGAACGCCAGCTCGTATGCCTCGCGCGCGCAATGCTCACCGACACCCGATTCCTCCTCATCGACGAGGCCACCGCCAACGTCGACGTCGAAACAGACGCCCGTATTCAACAAGTCATCCGCGATGAATTTAGCCACTGCACCATCCTCACCATTGCGCACCGGTTGGGGACACTGCGTGAGTGCCATCGCATCGTCGAACTCGAGGCCGGGCGCGTCTCGCGCATCATCGAGCAGTCGGCGCTCGATGGCGTTGACGTTGGCGTTCGCGTTCGCGTTGACGTGGACGTTGCTGTCGCAAAGGCGAACGCATCAGGAAAAGATTCTTGACGGCTCCCATGGCAGCACCTTGGCTGGCATCGTGACGCTAGTCCCTAGCCGCAAGCCCCGGGGAGAGGCACACTGCTCTGGAATCAGAGTTCCTCGAGAGAGGTTGCGCTCACCTCCTGATTCGACGGCATCGACGGGCTGGTCACCGTTTCTCTCGAGGCCCAACTCGAACTCACGAGCAACCCGATCCAGGCAGAAGATGGCGACCCCGTGGGAAGCATCAAATTCCTGTCCTACAACGACGACCAGTTCAAAAAAGTCGCTCCCGAAGGCCTGCTCGAGGGGGCACCGAATCCCATCGAACTTTTTGCCTCCGATCGGTCTCGGGGTGCGGGCGTGGAAATCGAGTCCCAGTGGAAACACGGTAGCATCAAGAGCCACTTTCAAGAATCCCCCGATAGCTGCGTTGCCACTCCCCCGCCGCTTTCCTCACGTACCCGCGTACGCTGCGGAAAGTCGGCGGGGGGCGGCGCCTTGCTCTCGGTGTCTTCTTGAGAGTGGCTCAGGTTTTCTCTTCACGGGAGATACAAAGAGTGGCACTTCGCGTAAGTTTCATTTGCCGAAAGTAACAAACGCAAGGGTTGATGATGGATACCACGATTGCTTCATATTGGCGAAAGATTCAGGCCTCGCTTTTTCCGGGATTTGCTGACGAATTGGGGGAGACGACGGAAAAACATCGGAAGCTCATGCTGATCTTGGATGTCGTCAAGCTTGAAGACCACATTCACATTGATCCTTACCCGGTGAAGCCGGGACGACTGAAGCTCGATGCAACCGCGATGGCGCGTGTGTTCGT
>JBIKVI010000175.1:0-9171 GCA_044356935.1 Silvanigrellaceae bacterium
CGCGGTGGGCAAGTGCGACGTCAAGGGGTTCGACTGCAAGGCGGGTCCGGGCTGCGATTGCGACCGTTACCTCGAGTTTTGGAACCTCGTCTTCATGCAGTACGATCGCAAGGAAGACGGCACCCTGGTCGAGCTCGAAATGAAGAGCATCGACACCGGCAGTGGCCTCGAGCGCGTCACCGCGCTCCTGCAGGGCAAGACGAGCGCCTTCGACATCGACACCTTCCTCGCCATTAAGTCGGTCATTCGGCAGCGCGCGGGCCTTCCGCCCGCTCCGGCCCACGGCGCTCCCGAAACCGACGACGAGAAAACCAAGGAAAGCCTCAACGTCATCGCCGACCACGTGCGCACGTTGGCCTTCACGCTGGCCGACGGCTGCAACTTCGGATCCGAGGGGCGCGGTTACGTCCTGCGCCGCGTGCTGCGCCGCGCCGTGCGCCACGCGCACAGGCTCAACCCCAAATTTCCACGCACCGAGAGTTTCCTCGCAGGTGTCGTGCCCGCGGTGGTGGCCGAACTCGGCGCGTTCTATCCCGAGCTGAAGGAACACCAAGGACGCGTGCAAGAGCTCATCCGCCAAGAGGAAGCGCGCTTCGTGGCCACGCTCGATTCGGGCTTGGCCAAGTTCAACGAGTTCGCCACAGCGGCCCGGGCCGAGGGACGCAAGCAGCTCGCGGGCGAGGAGGTCTTCCTCCTGCACGACACCTTCGGGTTCCCGTGGGATCTCACGAAGGTCCTGTGCGAGGAACAAGGATTCGGCGTCGACCTCGCTAGCTTCCAAAAGCACATGCAGGCCCAAAAAGAGAAGAGCCGCGCCGAAGCCAAGTTCTACAAGTTCGATCAAGACGATTCGCCGTGGCTCGAATTCGCTAAAGGAACGCAGGACGAGGAGAAGACCTTCGCGGGGTACGGGATCGAGGAGTCGACCGCGAGCAAGGAGGGCGTCGAGGTCCACGAGAGAGTCCTCGCCCCAGGCCAGCTCAAGCGCGTCCGGCAGCTCAAGAACCGGTTCTTCGAGATGATCGTGGCCCGCACGCCCTTCTATCCTGAAGGCGGTGGCCAGGTCGCCGACACCGGTTGGGTTTTGGCCGGTGCATCCGGTGGAACGGTGGAGTTCGAGCTTGTCGACGTGCGCAAGGGACCCGCGGCCATCGTGCACCTGCTGCGACACCCGGAGCTCTCCGACGCCGAGGCAGCGCCTGTCTCGCAGGAGTGGCTGCGCGAAACCTTCGGCTCGCGCGTGTCGGCGCTCGTAAACGTGTCGAGCCGCATGGCCACCGCCCGCAACCACACGGCGACGCACCTCTTGCACAAGGCCCTGCAACTCGTTCTTGGCGACAACGTACGGCAGGCGGGCTCCCAGGTTTCGCCCACGGGCCTGCGTTTCGACTTCTCGCACCACAAGGCGATGACGGCCGATGAAATCGCGCGGGTGGAAACTATCGTCAACCGGGAAATCCTGCGCAACCACGACGTCGCAACGCACGATGACATCCTCATCGACGACGCCAAACGCATGGGCGCCATGGCCATTTTCGACGAAAAGTACGAAGACCGCGTGCGCGTCCTCGAGGTCAAGGGGTTTTCCATGGAGCTGTGCGGAGGCACGCACGTCCCACGCACGGGGCATATTGGATTGCTGCGCATCACCTCGGAAACCAGCGTCACCGCCGGCGTTCGTCGAGTGGAGGCGGTCACCGGCTGGGGCGTGCACGAGCTTGCCCTCGACACCAAGCGCATCCTCGGCGTAGCCGCCTCTGAGCTAAAGTGCGCGGAGGCCGACGTGCCAGCGCGCGTAGGCGCTCTCAAGGAAACGCACAAGGAACTCGAACGCACCATCGGCACGCTTCAGGGTCGCCTCGTAGGCGCGCTCGTGGACGGACTCCTCGCCGGCCGGCGCGAAGTGAAGTCCGCTGCGGGCACTGTATCGGTGGTGAGCGCCCTGCACGACGCCTCCGACCTCAAGGAGCTCGAACTCCTCGCGGACAGGCTCAAGGAGAAGCACGAGGGAGTTGTGGTCGTTGCCTCATCGGTGGCCGGCAAGGCCGTCGTCCTAGCAGCGGTCTCGCCGACGTTGAACAAAAAGTTCAAGAACCTCTCGGCCGGCAACGTGGTCAAGGCGCTCTGCGAGCTCGTCGATGGCAAGGGCGGTGGACGCCCCGACTTCGCGCGCGGGGGCGGCAACGCACCCGATAAGCTGCCCTTCGCCCTCACCAAACTCGACGACATCATCGCGTCCGTCCTCACACTCTAAGGAGGTCATCATGTTGAGCCAGGAACTCGTCCGCACGAGCCTTTCCAAGGTCCGCAGCATCCCCGGCCTGAACCTCATTTCCCCCACCTCGACGCGCGCCCCCACGGCGGAGGATCTTGCGGGCTTCAAGCGCGCCCAGTCGCTCGCCTACGAGGCCGCTGTGGAAGTGGGTCAAATCCTCCGCCCAGGCATGACGGAACGCCAGGCAGCCGCTTTGGTGGAGGACTATCTCGCCGACCACGGCGTCAAATCATTCTTCCACACCTCCATGGTGTGGTTCGGAGATCGATCGCGCTTCACGGGCTTCACCTCCAAAGGTGACGCCCTCCCCGGCCGCCGCGTTCTCAAAGAGGGCGGCGAGGTCATCGTGGTCGACACCGCGCCCATCGTCGACGGCTATTGTGGCGACATCGGATTCTCGTTCTCGCTGGAACCCAATCCCGAACTCATAAAGGTGAGGAAATACCTCCTGCAGTTCCGTCGCAACCTGCGCGACTGGTTCGCCTCCGACATGGGGACCAAGGAGATTTGGGAAAAGGTCGACACCGACCTCAAGGCCCATGGCTACGACAACATCCACGCGCGCTACACCTACTCTGTGCTGGGACATCGTGTGCACAAAATGCCCTTCTCGGGGCTCAAGCCGCTGTTTGCCAACCCCTACACGCAGCATGCGTATTGGGCTTTCATGAGCCGCGGCCTGTGGCCGGAAATCCTCACGCCCTGGCACGACGGTCACAAACTCGGACTCTGGGCTCTGGAACCCCACCTCGGTGCGAAGGGTTTCGGCGCCAAATTCGAGGAGATCCTCGTGGTCGAAGAGGGCAACGTGTATTGGCTCGACGACACGGTGCCCCACGTGCAGTTGCCTAAAGGGCTTTACTGAATCTCCCGCAGCCGGAAGCTTGATCGGACTTTAAACGTTGGGCTGGAGAAGCATAGGATGATTCAGACAAAACGGTTGCACGTCATGAGTTGTGCGTCTGTGTTCTTGGCGTGCTTGAGCCTATCTTGCATCAAGAAGATACCCATTAATGGCCGGCTCCTCGCCGTGGAAGGTTGTCGGGCCGAGCGTGTCACCGAAGACGGCAAACCCTTCTTCGACGCGGAGACGTCGACCTGGACAATTCGATCACGCCTAGACGAGAGCGCGGACGATGGAATCGACCTTATCGTATCTTTGCCAAACGATGGGGCCGCGGCTGCAGTCGAAGTGAGACTCTGGAGCAACCTTCCGCAGGGCCTGAGCGCTTATCCTGAATTGAACCTCTTGGTAGACGGTTCGGTGTTGAACCTAGCAACTCCATCACGCTCCGGAAAATGGACAAAGCAGCTCGAACCGAAATCTGTTAATTTAGTGCTCTTGATGTTCAAGGGCAAAACCCTCATGCAGCTGTCCATTGACAGGGCGACCGCGCGGGTGACCTCCTCCTTTCCGCCAAAGCTGATCTCGAGGTTCGACGTGCGTCGGGCGTTTTCTGAGAACCGGACTCTTGATGGCCCTGTCATACCCGTCAATCGCGAAAGCCGGTTTGCCTCGAGAGTAGACCTACATTCGCACTTCGGTGCAGCGTTTTCGGCCGAAGACATTTTGGAAGCATCCGAGCGGTTTGGGATCAAGTTCGATTCCTCGCTTCTTGAAAAACGCGGGGTTTCTAAAGAAGACATATTGATAGCCGGCAAAGCCAGACCTCCGGACTGCGATAGCTCCCCGGAGAGCTTGCAGGCACGCATGCGTCTTTTGGATGCGCTCGCACTGCCAGCGCGTATCGTATCGAACTTCGCACACATGGAAGTCGCCTACTCCCTAAGAACCTCTATCGTGAAGGACCTCCGAGCAGTCGAGTTCCTCCTCGACGAGGTCGCGAAGGACTACTCACGAAACGGAGTCAGATACGTCGAGCTATCCCTCTCGGACATCGTTAAACCAGAGTGGATCGCACTCATGCACCGAATCCTCCCTCGAATAGAAGAGAGGGAAGGTGTGCGCATACGATTCTTGGTGGGTTTCTGGAGGCACTCTGACCACGAGTACAACATTCAGCTCGCGAGGAGTGCGCTAGGCGCGATGAGCGAGACTCCGTACATCGTAGGCGTCGATTTCATGGGAGAAGAAACCAACACAACTCAATCGTTTTCAGCTGCAATAGCAGAAGTCAAGAAGATTCAGACTCGTTTCCCGGAGTTCCAGATACGCATTCATGCCGGCGAAACGCCCTTGTCTCGGTCGAATGTCAAGGAAGCAATCGCACTCGGGGCCACACGGATTGGCCATGGAATCTACGGCGTTTCGATCGAGACTCTATCGCTCGCCCGGCAGAAAAACGTCATCTTTGAATTCAACATGAATTCGAATCTCGCACTCTCAAACATCGAAACATTCCGGCAAATCCCTCTTGAGCGCATATTCCGTTACGGCGCGCGCGTGACCTTGGGAACCGACGGACATGGACTCTATAAGACTTCGCCATACTCCGAGGAAGCCATGGCGCGAGCAGCGGGACTCAACGATGAAGACCTCGCCGCCATCCGGTCGTCGGACAAGCGGTATGTCGAAACCGTCGAAGCGGGGTTCGCGAAGCGATACAAAGCCATCTTCAAACAGCCATACAAGTTTGGCTTTTGAATCAAGCGCCCCCGGGGTGGTTCGAATGTTTGCAAGCGCTGCAGCGATAGGCTGAGTCAGAAGCGCTCTAGCACCACGGCGAGGCCCTGCCCCACGCCGATGCACAACGAAACAACAGCGTAACGACCGGCAGTGGCCTGCAGTTGACGCGCGACTGTGAGAGCGAGTCGCGCGCCGGATGCGCCAAGCGGGTGGCCCACGGCAATGGCCCCGCCGTTGGGATTGACGCGCGGGTCGTCGAAGGCCAGCTCGAGCCCCTTGAGGCAACCGAGGACCTGCGGCGCGAACGCCTCGTTGATTTCGATGACGTCCATTTGAGCAAGCGAGAGTCCGGCACGCGCGAGCGCCTTTCGGATGGCCGTAACGGGTCCGAGGCCCATAACAGCCGGCTCGACACCCGTGGCAGCCCCGGCGAGGATGCGCGCAAGAGGTTTGGCGCCGCGCTTCTTGCCGATGGCGAGGTCGCCCACCCAAAGGGCCGCGGCGCCGTCGTTGATGCCGCTGGCGTTGCCGGCTGTGACCACACCGCCCTCGAAGAGGGGGCGCAGCCGGGCGAGGGAATCGGCGCTGGCGTCGCCCCTGGGATGCTCGTCTTCGGTCACCTGTACCGGAGCCTTCTTGGGATTCGTCGAAACGGTTACGGTAGCCAATTCGCCTTCAAAAAATCCCGCCGCCTTTGCGGCCTGGTACTTCCGCTGGGAGGCGACCGCGAAGGCATCGGCGTCCTGGCGCGAAATGCCAAGTCGATGGGCCACCTCGTCGCCGGTTTCTGGCATGGTGTGTTCCCCATAGCGTTCCGCAATGCGAGGGTTCGGGAACCTGGCACCCAAGGTCGTGTCGAACATCTTGGCATCGCGGCTATAAGCGCTCTCGGCCTTGCCGAGCACAAACGGCGCGCGGCTCATGTTCTCGACGCCTCCGGCGAGATAGAGAGCCCCCTCACCCGAGGTCACCGCGCGCGCGGCGTCGAGTACCGCCGCGAGTCCGCTCGCACAGAGGCGATTCACCGTCTGCCCGGGAATGGTTTCCGGCCAACCCGCCGCGAGCACGGCATGGCGCGCCACGTTTCGGCTGTCCTCGCCCGCTTGGTTGCTGCATCCCATGAGGACGTCCTCGATGTCGGTGAGGAGGAAGGGCCCTTTGCGCTGCAGCTGCGCAAACAGTTCGGCAGCGAGATCGTCCGCGCGCACTGACGCGAGGGCACCCGCGTGGCGACCAAAGGGAGTGCGCAGGCCTTCGTAGAGATACGCTTCAAGCATGAGGGGGAGCTCCGTTGCCGGGGTGTTTGGTGTCGCCAGGTCTGTCAGGGTGCTCAAGCTGGCTCAACAAGGATGAGGCTCGGTCAAGCATTCTCGGGCGTCGTGAGCGAGACTCCCAGGAGCGCGCGACGCTTGAGCCAGGGGCTCGGCCGGTAACGGGGATCGCCGTAGTAAGCGAACAGCCCTTCGAGCACCGCGAGAATGCGCCGCGCCCCAAAGGCGTCTCCCAGGGCCAACGGCCCCTTGGGATAACCGAGGCCCAATGTGACAGCCAACTCCACGTCGGCGGGGCTCGCGATGCGCTGCTGGCAGATGTCGGCGCCGATATTGACGATGGTGGCCACGACGCGCTGCGCGACCGCACCCGCGCTATCGTGTGTTACGCTCACGCCCACGCCGTCGGCGCACAGGAGCGCGCGCGCGATGCGCTTCATTTCTGGGGAAGTGAGCGGCGTGCGCACCAGCGTGCGATGCCGCGACGGATCGCAAAAGGCGTCCACTGCCATGGTGCAACGAGGGTCGAGCCCACGCTCCACGCAGGCGGTGGTGGCGTCGGTTCCAAAAGGGAACACGAGGCACAGAGCCTCCGGTGAGGGGGCACCACCCGTTTCGACGGTTAAGTTCGCCACTTCCGCTAGCCGTGCCAGATGAGCCAGTGCTTGGTGCCAACGGGCTACGGGCTCGTTCCACAAATCGTCCTCGGGCACGGGTGCCAACCAGATTTTGGCGCCGCGGGCGACCCCAGCGTCATCGTCATCTGCGGCGTGGACCGAAGTGGGAGTGGAAGCGAGAATCGGGGCCGGCGCGTGCATGACCTGGGAACCCGATGGCGCAGCCACCAACTTCACGCCGTCTTCGTAACGGTAGAATCCCTCGCCCGACTTGCGGCCGAGCAGGCCCGCGGCCAGGCGTTGCGCCGTGATGGGCGAAGGGCGAAACCGAGGCTCCTCGTAGAATTGCCGATAGATCGATTCCATGACCGGATGCGAGACGTCGAGCCCCGTGAGGTCGAGCAACTCGAAGGGCCCCATGCGGAACCCTAAGCCGTCGCGCAGGATGGCGTCCACCTCCTCGAAAGAGGCCACGCCCTCCCCTACGACGCGCAAGGCCTCGGTTCCAAGGCCACGACCGGCGTGGTTGACGATGAACCCGGGCGTGTCCTTCGCACGCACGGGCGTGTGCCCCATGCGGTGCGCCACGATGGTGAGGGTGTCGGCGACCCACGCGTGGCTGCGCGCGCCGGGTATGATTTCGACGACTTTCATGAGGGGAACCGGATTGAAGAAATGGAAGCCACCCACGCGCTCGGGCCGCGCGAGTCCTGCCGCGATGCCGCTCACCGCCAGGGAGGATGTGTTGGTAGCGAGCAGGGCCTCGGGGCCACAAAGCTCTTCGAGTTCCCTGAGGAGCGCGATTTTCGCGTCGAGATTCTCAACGATGGCTTCCACCACGAGCGCGCGTCCACCGTTGGCGGAAGCGGACGCGCACGGCACAGCGAAATCGGCGAGCGAAGTCGCCGCGCGCAGGCGCGTTGCGGCTGCGCTCGCTTCCTCCGCCGTGAGTTTCCCTTTCTGTGCGAGGCGCGCGAACTGCCTAACGACGTCGGCGCGGGCCTCTTCGGTAGCTCCCGGCCGTGCGTCGTGCAGCAGGACTTCGTAGCCGGCGGCGGCCGCTATTTGGGCGATACCGCGCCCCATGACTCCCGCACCGACCACTCCCACGAAAGTAACATCGCGCTTCTCGCTCATGGAATCTCCTCTTTTCGCGCGTGGCGCTCAGCGTCCTTGGAACTCGGGCTTGCGCTTGTCGAGGAAGGCCCGCATGCCTTCCTTCTGGTCTTCGGAATCAAAGAGGATTTGGAACGACTTGCGCTCGAGGGCGAGGCCCACGGCCAAGGGCGCGTCCATGCCGGCGAGCACCGCCTCCTTGATGAGCCCAACGGCGATGGGCGGCATGCGGGCTATTTTTTGCGCCAAGGCCACGGCGCGATCCTGCAGCTCGGCATCGGGCACGACTTCGCTCACGAGCCCCATGGCCAGCGCCTCGGCAGCGCCCACGGGCTCGCCCGTGAGGAGCATGCGCATGGCGCGCGCCTTGCCCACCGCGCGAACGAGCCTCTGCGTGCCGCCAGCACCGGGCATTATGCCCACCTTGATTTCGGGTTGAGCGAAGGAGGCGCCTTCTCCTGCGATGATGATATCGGCGTGCATCGCGAGCTCGCAGCCGCCACCCCACGCGTATCCCGCCACGGCGGCCACCACGGGCTTGGGGCACTCGGCGATGGATTGCCAAAGCAAATGCGACGCGCGCAGGTGCATCTCCAGGGTGCCGCGTTGAGCGAGATCGCGCAGATCGGCGCCCGCGGCGAAGTTCTCACCGCCGGTGAGGACGATGACACGAACCTCGGGATCGCGACCGAGGGCTTCGAAGTGCATGGCGAGGGACTCGCGCACAGCGCCGTTGAGGGCGTTACGCGCCTCAGGGCGGTGGATGCGCAGGCGGGCGACGTGGGAGTCGAGACGTTCGAGCAGGACGACGTTCTCGGAAGTCATGGGGCGAGCCTCGCAGACGTCAGGTTTGGTCGAAGGAGACGTGCGCCTTGCCTACCACATGTCGGCGGGCTAATGAATGCGCACCACACCCGTTCACTACACACGTTCACCACACACGTTCACACCAGCTCTAGAATGTATTGATACATGAGGACTCCCGCATGATCCGCGACGACGAGACCCTGCAGATGCTCCTGTCCGGCGTGCGCCAGTTCGTGGCGGGTCGCCTCGTTCCGGCCGAGGCCACCATCGAGGAGACCAACGCGATGCCCCCGGACATCGTGAACGACATGCGCGCGCTGGGTCTCTTCGGCCTGTCCATCCCCCAGGAGTACGGCGGCCTGGGCTTGACGCTCGAAGAGGAGGTGCTCGTGGCCTTCGAGCTCGGCCAAACCTCCCCGGCGTTCCGTTCCGTTTTCGGCACGAACAACGGCATCGGATCGCAGGGCCTCATCCTGGACGGCACCGAAGAGCAGAAGA
>JBIKVI010000009.1:0-29190 GCA_044356935.1 Silvanigrellaceae bacterium
GTAAACCCCGGTGATGAGGTTGAACACGGTGGTTTTTCCGGCGCCATTTGGTCCGATAAGCCCCACGAGCCCACCGGGTGGGACTTCGAGTGAGAATTCATTGAGGGCAACCAGCCCACCGAATCGAACGGTGAGTTTCTCGCAAGCGAGGAGGTTCATGCCGAACCTCCCGACGGGCCGGCGCTCAACGCGGGACCACCGTCATCGTTACGCGGCGGCTTCCTGCGAACCAAGCGCTCGAGGATGGCCGTGAGTCCGCGTGGGTTGAGGATCATGAGGATGATGACCGCTAGCGAGAAGAAAAGCACGCGCTTCTCCGCAATGCCCGCGGGGGCGAACCGCAACACCTCGGGCAGCGAAACGAGGATGAACGCGCCAAAGAGCGAACCGTGCAGGGAATACATACCGCCAAGCACCACGGCCAAGAGGATTTCCACGCTTCGATCGAAACCCGCCGCATCGGGGCTGATGAATTGGAGGGCATGGGCGTGGAAGGCTCCCGCGAGGCCCGCCAAGCCCGTTCCCACGGCGAAGGCCAAGAGCTTTGCGCGGCTCGTGGAAACACCGAGTGACCGGGCCGCGATTTCGTCGTCGCGCGTGGCACGCACGGCGAAGCCCCACGGACTCGCGTAGAAGCGGTGAAGGAACAGAGCAACGAGGCCCACGGATATCCACAGGGCCACGGGATGCGTGAGGCGCGGAATGTCCTTGAAGCCGCGCGTGCCACCCACCACCTCCACGTTCTTGAGGATCGTCATGACGATCTCTCCGAACCCCAGTGTGGCCATGGCGAGGTAATCACCCTGTAGGCGCAGGCAAGGTAACGCGACGAGGAAGCCCGTCAAGCCGCTCGCGAGCATGCCCGTAAGGGCAGCGACGAGCAGTGACGTGAGGGGGTGGAGTGCGGGATCGATGCCCAGGGCCGGCAGTCCGAACACCGTGACCGCGGCGGAAACGTAACCGCCCACCGCGAAATAAGCGGCGTGGCCGAACGAGAGGAGGCCTGCCCCGCCCAGGATGAGCTGTAGGCTCATGGCCTGGATGCCGAAGATGGCGAACATGGTGAGGGGGAGCGACAGGTAATCGAGGAGTTGGCTCATACCTTCACCAGCGCCTTCTTGCCAAGGATGCCCTGCGGGCGCACGAGCAGCACGAGGATGAGGATGAGGAACGCGGCACCGTCTTTGAATGTGGAGAAGTCGTAGCCTACCAGGAGGCTCTCGACGATGCCCAAGGTGAGGCCGCCCACCAACGCTCCGGGCAGGTTGCCTATGCCGCCGAGGACCGCGGCGGCGAAGGCCTTGAGGCCGCTGCTCACGCCCATGTAAGGCCAGATTTGATTGGTGGCGGCGCCCTGGAGCGCTCCGGCCACGACGGCCATGGCCGCGCCTATGAAGAACGTGAGCGACACGATGCGGTTATACGGCACGCCAACGATGCGCGCGGCCTGCGGGTGGATGGCCACGGCTCGGATCCCTTTGCCGGGTTTGGTGTATCGCACGAAGGCCTCGAGTCCGAGGGTCAGGACGATGGCGAGGGCGAAGATGATGATGTCGCGCTGCCGCACAAGGATGTCCTCTCCGAATTCCAGGATGCCGCTAGGCAGGTGGAATGGATAGGCTTGGGGGTTGGGCGAGAACACCGCCTGCACGAGGTTCTGCAGGAAAATGGATATGCCCACCGCCGTGATGAGCGGTGCGAGGCGACCCGAATGCCGCAGGGGACGGTAGGCGAACCGCTCCATGAGCACCGCGAAAAGACCGACGCCGCAGCCCGCGAGCAGGAGGGCTGCCCAAATAGGCGCTCCTTGGAGGAACAGCAGCATGACCATGTACGCGCCCAGCATGAAGAGTTCACTGTGCGCGAAGTTCACGAGCTGCAGGACGCCAAACACCATGGAGTACCCCACGGCGATGAGGGCGTACACCGAGCCCGTGGCGAGGCCGTCGAGCAGATACTGGAGGAAGTCGATCATTCACGGACCCGCGGCGAGGGTGGTGAGGGAAGGTGACGCCACGACTATTCACGACTTCCAGCGACGACACAAGTCACCGAGGAACGTTCGCCGCCCTCGAACTCGTTTTATGGGTTGACGCGGGCGTGGAATACGAACGCCTTCTCAGTTGTCTTCGTCACCACGGCCGACTTCACGGCATTGCGGTTGGCGTCGAGCGAAATGTTGCCCGTGATGCCGCCGAAATTCTTGGTGGCGTTGATGGCGTCCTTGATTTTCGAGGGCTCGGAGCTGTTCGCGTTGCGAACGGCCGTCTTGATGAACATCGCCGCATCGTAACCGAGTGCTGCCATGTCGGAGGGAACCTTGCCGTACTTTGCCTGGTACTCTTTGGCAAACGCCTGGACCTTAGGATCCTTGTCGTCGGCCACGAAGTGGTTGGAGACGAAGTGTCCTGCGGCTGCGGGGCCGGCGATCTTGAAGAGGTCCTCGCCGCTCCAGCCATCGGTGCCGAGGTACTTCGATTTGATTTTGAGCTCGGAGCTCTGTCGGAGGATGGCGCCGACCTGCGTGTAATAACCGGGCAGGAACACGACGTCGGGTTTCTGCTTACGAACCTTCATGAGCTGTGCTTTGAAGTCGGTGTCTTTTTGCGAATACGAAATCTCTTCGAGCACCTTTCCTCCTTGCGCGGTGAAAGCCGCCTTGAAGGAATCGCGCAGGCCGCGCGAATAGTCGGAGTCGGAGTCGACGAGGATGACGGCCGACTTCGCCTTGAGATCGCCCGAAGCGAACTTCGCCATGACTTCACCTTGGAAGGAGTCGATGAAGCAAATGCGCGACACGAACTCCTTGCCTTTGGTGATGGAGTCGTTGGTGGACGCGTGCGTCATAAGTGGAATCTTGGCGTTCTGCGCGGGCGCGGAGGCGGCGATGGTATTGGAACTCGCCACTTCGCCGATGATGACACTCACCTTGTCGGAGGAGATGAGCTTGTTGACGGCAGTCGCGCTGCCGGCGGGCGTGCCCAAGGTGTCCTCGACCACGAGTTCCACTTTGGGAGCTGTGGTGTCCTTTTCAAGGGCAAGCTTCAAGCCGTTGAGCGAGTCCTGACCGAAATTCGCGGTTTGCCCCGTAAGAGGGAGGATGACGCCAACCTTCACGGTGTCGACGACGGCGAAGGCGGCACCAGGACGACCGGCCAGACCGAAGGCGGCGGCGCCGAGCGCGAGGGCGGAAACGAGAGTCGAGAAAGTGCGACGCGAAACGGGGTGCGAAGGACGCATGAGGAACTCCTCTCGGACGGTCGGGGGCGGATTCCCGAAGCGGAAGGCATGCGATGCGACCAGGGAAAGGGAGAACACGACCACCCTTGGCGCCCCAGCCACGCCTCGTTTACTCTTGGCCGGCAGTGACCGCGACCTTCCCGGTGGAAGAGGAAACGCGGATGGAGGAAGCGCATGAGGATCGCATTGGCCCAGTCGCGCGTGCGCGCGCAATGCCCGCAACGGAACACGGTTGGTCTTGGAGAATACCTTGCGTTAGCTCGAATGCAAGGCGCGCGCGTCCTTTTCTGTCCTGAAATGTCCGTTCCTGGATACCTCATCGGCGACGCGTGGGAGCGCCCCGCGTTCCACTCCGCCATCGCCCGCGCGCACTCCACGCTCGCGGCCGAGGCACACCGAATGGGTGTCGCGCTCGTGTTCGGCTCCCTTGGCGTCGACGCGTCCGCGCGCGGAGAGGACGGACGTCAACGGCGATACAATGCGGCGTTCGTCACCGGAGAGGCCGCGGGCGCGGCGTCGGGATTCCTTTCGCACCCGCGCACCCGACTCCCGTTTTTCCCCAAAACATTGTTGCCCGCATATCGCGAGTTCGACGACCCCCGCCACTTCCATGATCTCCGTCGGCTCGCGCGGGAGTCGGGCACTCTGCCCGAGGAACTCGCCGCCATCGTCGAGTTCGCCGCGGAGGATGCCGTTGGGGGCGCAAAAGGACCCACGCTCCGTGCGGGTCTCTCGCTGTGCGAAGACGGATGGGACGACGACTACGCCCTCTCGCCCCTGGCCGCGCAAGCGCGCTTGGGCGCGCGCGCGCTTTTCAACTTGAGCTGCTCGCCCTACACCTTCGGCAAGCGCGCCAAGCGCCTGCGCCTGTTCTCAGGGAAAGCGCGTTCCCTGGGCGTTCCCTTGTTCTACGTGAACGCCGTGGGCGCGCAGAACGTCGGGAAAACCGTTTACGGGTTCGACGGAGGAAGTTTGGCATTCGACGCTGCGGGGCAATGCGTCTACGAGGGCGGATTCTTCCGCGAGGAGCTCGCCGTGTTCGATGTCGCGGAAGATGGCTCCGACGTAAGCCTGGTGGCTGTCGACACGCTTGGCGAGGCGTTCACGTCCTTCCCCAACGTTCCCTCCGCCCGACCCAGTGCCGATGCCACGAGCGATTCCAATGCGAACGCCGCTCATGAGTTCGACGACGCCCTCGAGCGTATCGCGGCGCTCGAAAACGTGGTCAGCTTCGTATGCGAAGAGTGGGGCATTGGAAAACTCGTCGTAGGCGTGAGCGGAGGCGTCGACTCGGCGGTTTCGGCGACGCTCTTTGCGCGCGTCCTCGGCCCTTCAAACGTGGCGTGCGTGAACATGCCATCGCGCTTCAACTCCGACCTCACGCGCGGCGCCGCCCGCGCACTCTGCGATGCGCTCGGATGCCCGTTCGCCGAAGCGCCTATCCAAGCGTCCGTAGATCTCACCCTCGCCCAGTTGTCCGCGCTCACCTTCGTCGCAGCCCCTGGTTCCTCCTCCCCACCACCGGCCCTCGCCCTCACCCCGCTGCTCAAGGAGAACGTCCAGGCCCGCGATCGTTCGGCGCGCCTCCTCTCAGGAATCGCGGCAGGACTCGGAGCCGTGTTTCCTTGCAACGCCAACAAGGCGGAGGCCACGGTGGGCTACTCAACCCTCTACGGCGATCAAAGTGGCTTCCTCTCTCCCATTGGCGACCTTTGGAAACACGAGGTTTACGCCTTAGCGCGCGCCTACAACCAGCGGGTGTTCGGAAACGAAGTCATTCCGCGCGCAACGCTCGAGGTCGTACCAAGCGCGGAGCTCTCGGACGCACAAGACGTCATGCGCGGCATGGGCGACCCCATCGCGTACCCTTATCACGACCACCTTTTCCGCTCCTGGGTGGAACGGTGGGAGCGCGCTTCGCCCGAGGACGCGCTCGAGGCATGGATCGATGGCCGCCTCGAGGAAGCTCTTGGCTGCGAGCCTGGGCTCGTAGCTCGGCTCTTTGCGACCCCGGCTGAATTCGTATCGGATCTCGAACGATGGTGGAAAGCCTACGTCGGAATGGGCGCCTTCAAACGCGTCCAAGCCCCTCCGGTTGTGGCGCTGTCGCGACGCGCATTCGGTTTCGACCACCGCGAGTGCATCGGAGCCTACGAGTGGAGCGAACGCTGGCAGGAACTCAAAGCACGCGCGCTCGACCCTAGTTTGCCGGGCTGACGACGGCTACAGGACGCATCGTAGAAGCCGAAAGGCTTGCTGGCGCGGCCGCACCAGTCCCAGAAGACTTGGCCGCGGAAGGCAACGACGCTACGGCTGCCTCGCCGCTCCGTGCGCGGGGGAAGTATTTGCCCAGGCAGTCGCGATTCTCCTGCCAGACCCGACTTCCGCGCGTGACAGTGGCGATGCCCACACGCAAGCTCTCGGCGATTTCCCTTTGCGCGATGCCGGTGGAGATTCCATCGAGGATGGACAATCGCTGGGAAATGGACTCAATTTCCGCCGGCGTGAGCACGGCACGCAACACGTGCGCGAGCTCCTCCACGGTGCCCGAAGACAAGACGAAACTCGCGAGATCCCGGCAGTGGTTGTCGAGGGGCTGCATAATCCAAACCTCAGTCGTGGCAAACGCTTAGAAGCCGACGTCTGGAATGGGGATAGTCCAGAACCAGGGAATTTTCAACCGGACGAGCCTCAAAAAAACGGTCAGGCCGCGGAGTCTGTATTCTGATGGGGTTTCTCATTCGAAGCGCCAGTTCCCGCCGAATTTTTTTCCACGACGCCGCCTGTTGCCGAAAGGCTACCTCCGCGTGCAGCGCGCGGGAGGTAACACACCACATCAAGGTATGACAACACGTTTCGCACGAAATGCCTTCTGGCTTTCACGACGCTCCTGCGGCGCGAGATATCAAAGCTCACCATTGGAGTTTTGGACTCGTTGGCTGCATAGAGATGAAGGCGCAGGTAGTCACTCTTTATGTCTTGGTCGTATTCTACGATGGCCTTGCCGAACGCCGACCAAGGGTAGGTGCTCTCGCGGAAACGATGGCACACGCGAAGCCCCCCGACGCCCACGAGGATTCGCTTGACCCCCGTCATGTGCACGGCCACAAGCGCAATCCAAGGCAGGACCACGAACGCGCAGAAGGCCGCCGCGAGCTCAGGCAGGCGCCCCGCCCCTTCCGAAAGCAGCCCCGGGGAAAGCAGCAGGAACGATGCGCATCCAATAAAGCCAAACAGCGATATCCAAACCTGCGCCGCGGGGAAGGCGAAGTACCAGCGCCCTTCCGCCGAGAGCTCGCTGTAAACGATGGCTTCCTTCTCCTCCATCGCCCGCGCCTCGAGATCGCTCACCTCGACTTCAGTGAGACTCGCGGTCTGCGACAAGGCATGGAGGACCTGGAGCGACTCGTCGAACCGCCCCCACGCATCGAGAATGCGGGCCTTCAGCCGCAACGCTTCGCTGTTGCGAGGCGCGAGCGAAAGGATGTCCTCGAGGATCCCGAGCGCGCCGGGCGCGTCCCCATGGTCGAGCAACTGATTGGCTTCTTTCACATGCTTCATACCCGGGGCATCGGAGCCCGAGGTGCTGGGCTTGAAGCCAGGCTCACCCACCTCCGTCAGGAATCCAGCATTTGGGCCAGTGTCACAGGGCCCGCATGTGGCGTCAGAGCGCTGATTTCGCGCCTGCGAAACCAAACGCCATGAGTTCCCATCGACGCCCGAGGGGGTCCCTGCCCTCGATGAGGCCGTGCACGGGAACCTGGGGATCGAGGCAGCCTGACACCGGACCCT
This sequence comes from Silvanigrellaceae bacterium, assembly GCA_044356935.1. Taxonomy (GTDB): domain Bacteria; phylum Bdellovibrionota_B; class Oligoflexia; order Silvanigrellales; family Silvanigrellaceae; genus JADCJN01. The sequence continues at coordinate 7,033 of JBIKVI010000009.1, forward strand.
CGCGTCCTTCCATGGTCATGGTCCCGCTGGCCTCGAAACAACCCTCGAAGACCCCCGCACGAACCTTCGCTTGCCGAGGGCGGCTCACCTCGGCCCCTCCGAACAATGCGGCTCGGGTGCGCAGAATGAAAAGTCCCGGGGGGGTGTCCGATCGCGGCACTTCGATGGGTGAGGCCCCATTCGTGGAGACGAGCGTCCGCACGTTCCGGCCATAGTCCGTGACGACGGCCGCGAAAGCCTCGCCCCATGACTCCGCCTCGCGCGCATTCGCGACCGCCACACGCGCCTCGTCCATGAGGAACTGGCTGCGGGCAACCACCCGCGTTTCCGATGAAGCCAGCTCCTCCTCGAACCAAAAGGAGTAGGGCAAGTCGCCTTCTTCCAGCACCTTGATGGTGTAAACCAGGGGCGACGGCGTGTTGGCTCCCACCAGGTATGTGGCCCACTGCCCCGAACGCAGTGGCGCAGGAACGAAGCGGGCTGACTTGCCCACAGCAGTAGCGGACGCAGGCATGGCGAGAGTGTTTGCCACAATATCGGCGCCACCAGGCCCCGCGACGCATCCGAAGAAGCCGAAAGCCAGAAAGGGAGTAACGAACCATGCGGAGAGGGAAGGCCAACTCAGGATTCGGGGCACAGGACACCTCCTGGATGAGAGAGCGCCCTGGAGTCTCGGGGAGGGAGGCGGGGGCGTCAAGCTGTGCGAAGGCTGCGTCGGGTCACCCCTAACCGCAATTGCGCGAATCTACGCCTGGCCTGCCATGCCGACCGGGACGAGAATCCGAGACCTCCACGAAAAACGAAAATCGCGGCCCCCTCCAAAGAGGGGCCCGCGACTTCAATACCCACGCACATCAGGAGCAGGGCCACGACACAGGAACGCTCAGTGCGTTTGTGCGACAACCCAGATTTTGAACTCCGCCGCGACTTCGGGGTGGAGCTTCACGGTACCGCGGTACACGCCGACGCGCTTGATGTCGTCGAGGATGGAAATGGCGCGGCGGTCGAATTCGAAACCCTCGGCCTTGAACGCATCGGCGAGTTCGCCGTTGGTGACAGAGCCGAAGATTTTGTCTTCCTCGCCCACGGCCTTTTGGACAGTGAGGGAGACGGACGCGATTTGGTTAGCGAGCTCCTTGGCGGCCGCGAGGGCTTTCGCCTTCTTTTGCTCGGCGATGCGCAGGTTGTGCTCGAGCTCCTTCTTGTTCCCTTCGTTGGCCATGATGGCCATCTTACGGGGGAAGAGGAAGTTGCGGGCGAAACCGGGCTTGACGTTAACGAGGTCGCCGATATGGCCCAGCTGGGAGACGTTGGCTTGCAGCAAGACGAGCATTGGGAAACTCCACCAATACGATCGATTCGGGGGACACGTAGGTCAAAAGGCACTACACTGTTCGACACTGATCCGCAAGTGGGTTTGAACGCTTTAACGCAATGGCATCGTTGGCTCACGATGAGCGCGCCCACGAAGGTCGTAGGCGTAGTCGAGCAAACCGAGCGCTCCGAGGAACGCGATGACCACGAGAGGAGTGAGGAGCCCGGAAGCGGCGACAATAAGAACCACCGCCAGCACCAGGAGCAAAAGAAGCGGAGGAAGCCGCATGTAGACGACCAGCCCACCTTGGAACGCCACGACGCACAGGAGCACGAAGGCAACTACGCCACCGGAAGCAGCTAGAGGCAACCACGAGAGCGCGCGAAGCCTATCGTAGAGCCCCTCTGCGTCGCCCGCCGAGAAACCGATTCCCGCTAGGGTCGCGACCGCGGCTACAACGAGAGGCAAGGGAAGCGCGAAGTACTTGAGCTCCCAACCGCGAGCCGCGGGTCCCTCGGCGAAACGGAAAACGAAGCCCCACATGCGGGCACTGCCCCTAACGAGTCGAGGGGCGAGAAGTCGTTTCCACAAGGGACCTTCGCGAGTCGCTTCGCGTTCCTTGTGGTGACCCAAAATGAGTCCCGAGACGCTCTCCGACGCATCGCCACCAAGAGCGACCGGCTCGCCCGCCGCCTCCGGAATCTCAGGGGCGACAGGAGCGAGGCCTTCGACATTCCCCTCGCGCACGAAGCGCAAGCGGGACAGCCCCTCCACCAAAGTGGAAGGAAATTGCCCCCGCCGCGCGATAACGTAACGCGCCACGTTGCGCACGCGCTCCACCTGCGAAAAGGCGACGTCGAGGAAAAAGAGATTCCCCAGCGACATGGCCACCACGAGGAAGAGGAGGGACGCGCCCTCGCCGAAAACGAGCCACAGGAGCCGCTCCCACGGGGAGAGCGCCGCCGCCTTGGCCAGCACCTCGAATTCCCTCGTCTCCTTGATGGCCGCCACCCCTTCTCGGGCGGCACTCTCGAAGTCAGCGGGCGCGCTCAAACTCCCGGGCGCTCGAGTGGAAGAAGGCGCAGGCGTTGCAGTGATGAGGGGCCCAGCCTCGCGCAGGGCGCGATCGACTCGGGCATCAAGAACGCTTCCCAAATCCGGCAGGACGGGGGCTTGCACCGTAAACGCCAAACCCACGACGAGAGGAAGGGAAAACACCACCACGGACAGGACCTTCGCGCGCGCGCGGGCGCGCTCATGCAACGCGATGGCGAGCAAGGGTATCCAAACGAGACCCACGATGCCGCCAAGAAGGAAGGCATCGAGGCCCGCAACGACACCGAGGACAAGGCAAAGCCCCACCACGGCGGACAAGAGGAGGAGTGCGGTTCGCAGCCTCAGGGCGGCGGCGACCTGTGCGACGTGATAGACCGCAAGGGGAATGACGAGCGCCACGAAACTGACCGCGATGAGCAGGCCCGAAAAGGCGAGGCTCGCGGCCGGATCCTGGCGTGGCGTGAGGCGATCGGGGCTGTTCATCGGGACCCTCGGAGAGCCAGGACGAAGGCCGGAACGGGCGCCCGCCCCGGGAGGGAAGGACGCAAGAGCGTTACGCTCGCCGTCACTCTGCCGATTCGGCGCGAGGACCGCGGCGAGCCGACATGGAATCGCCATCGGCGCGGTCGCGGGCGGCTTCGGCGGCGCGAGCCGCGGCAGCTTCCGCCAGCTTCTGAAGTTCGACTTTGCGCTCGTCGACATTCACGTCGTCGGAGAGCTTCACAGCCATGGAACGAAGAACGTTCTCGTCGAGCTTGAGAACGCGATCGAGTTCACGGATGTTCGTTTGCGTCGTGGCGACGTCGTACACGAAGTAGGACCCACGCGTGACCTTGCGGATGGGGTACGCCAGCTTGCGCACGCCCCACGCGTCTTTCTTGATGATTTGACCGCCTTCCGTTCCGATAATACTCTCCCAGCGGCCGATCATCTTCGTGAGTTCGGCTTCGGGGAGATCGGGTTTGACGATGATCATCGTTTCGTATTCACGCATGCTTGAAGCTCCCTGTGGATCAAAAAAGAGTCTGAGCCCCCACCAATTCGATGCGGCGGGAGCAAGGAGTTGCCGTAGGCCACGGCGTATATCCCTAAAGATCCTCCTTGGCAAGGCTTCACTGCTGCCCTCCCCCAGCCCCATGCGCCCCCGTCGCCCTCTCGCCAGCCAGCTCCTCGGCAGCACACCCGCCATCGTCCTCGTGGGCGTAGCCTCTGCCGTTTGCCCCCTCTCCGCTCGGGCCGAACCAGTGCGCGCGCTCACGCTTTACCCCGAGAACGATCTCCGTATTGCCGAATCGTCTTCCCCATCCGCCCTTGTTTCGGGCACCGCACTCCTTACGCAAACCACCGTTCGCCTTGGTCTTTCACGATGCGTAGCGCAACTGACCCACGTCCCCTTGACCTACATGGCTCTGCAAGTGGGCGTGGGATGTGCCCTTGAGGCGGGCAATCGCTACGTCGTGGGCGCCGAGGTCCTCGCGGAGGGCGCCTACAGGAGCTCCAACCGCAAAGGCAAAGTCCGACGCGCCGTGCGTCCGGGCGCGCTTCCCGCTTTGCGGCACACCTTCCATTTGGTCGACGCGGCCAACCTTCGAGTCCTGACCATCGCCTCTCTTTCCTACAAGGTCGTGGCTCGTGAAAGTCGGCAATCCGAGGAAGACTTCGCCCGCCCAAGCTACAACCCCTTTTACATCCAACGATGGGCCGACGTGCTGGAATCGAACTACGCGCTTGGTCTCCTGACCTTCCTCCCCGTAGGGGGAAGCCCCGAGCGCCTCGCCGTCCGAATCCAGTATCTTGAAACCCTCCCCCTAGGTCTGCGTCGATGGGGAGGGCTCGCTGATTCGGCATCGGTCCAGTACAAGCAAGTGGACGTCAACGCCCGCATGCGCTTCGGTTCGTTCCTAGCGGGTGCGGGGGTCGGCTACGCTGTCCTTACCTTCGACGGGATTCGGGTGGGCATCCCACTCCCCGCGCTCAACGCCGGCTTCCTTTGGTAGAAACATCCGACATGCGGCACCTTTGGCGACTCGTTCTCACGACTTTGGCACTCTCGACGCCACTCTTGATTGGGTGTCGCGTTGAAACAGTGCGGTCCCTCTCGCGCGAGCAAGGAAGGAACTCTCTCTTCTATGAGAAGGTCGACTCCGCACGGAAGGGGACTGTGCGAGGGCCCCTGGCGTTTGGCATGGGTTTCACCTCGCTTGAGCCCCCTCGTCCCACCAGCTTGGCCGGATTCGGTGGCGCCGCGCGTCGCTTGCTGGCTCCCAATTACGCGGGCGCTGACGGGTTCTTCACGTACTGCGTCCCCTACGAGAACATCGACCTCGCCCCTCGCGCCAAGGTCCTTCTCTGGCAGGGCAAAGATGCATCCGGGCGGGACGAAGCCTTCGCCCTCGTGGCCATCGACGTCGTCGCCGTTCCTAGCGACGTCGCGCGCAAGCTCGTGGCTCGGTTGTCGGAAGCCTATCCGCGGCTGCGTCTCGATCACGGCAACGTCCAGATTGTCGCTTCGCATACCCACGCGGGGCCAGCTGGACTCACCGAGAATCCCTTTTGGGGAGCGTTCGCGTGCGATCGCTATTCCCAGGAACTTTGGGAATTCTTCGAGGCGCGGGTGCTCCAAGCGTTTCGCCTCGCCGTTGCGGACAAGAAACCCGTCGTGTCCGCGGCGCGCCGCACAGCCAACATCCCCGGACTCAACAAGTCGAGGTTCAAGGGGATGGAGGTCGATTCACGGCTGTTGACGATGTCCTTTTCCGGCGCCGTGGATCCCCTCGTAACAAGTGGACAACCCACCTCACGCCAAGGCATCCCGTGTCTGCAGGTGTTTGCTGTCCATCCCACCTTCTTCGGCCAAAACAGGCTCACACTGTCGTCGGACGCCGTAGGGCATGCCGAACGCGAGCTCGCCCTGGTGAACAGGGGCAGCCCTTGCGTCTTCCTTAACGGAGCCGTCGGGAATGCCGACGCCACGGCCGATGACGGCATCGAGGATTGGGCACAACGCTTCGCGGAAATCGCGTTCAACCCGGCCACGGGTGACTGGAGCGACGCCGGCGACACCATCGAATTCGGCGCCCGCGTCATCGACTTGCCCACGCCCAAGCCGAACCTCAAGGCCTGCGGGGTGCCGCCCATCGATGCGTTGGTGTCCGCTCGTATCCTCGAGAATCTCCCACCGCGCACGAAAGTCTCGTTCGCGCGCATTGGGCGCACGCTGCTCGCATTCTATCCGGGGGAACCCGTCCGCACCGTTTCCTTGGCGCTCGAAAAAGCCATCCTGGCGAAGCGGCCTGACGTCGACGTCGTGCAGGTGTTGGGCGTGTCCAACGACTACCTCGGGTACGTCGTCGATTCTGACGCGTTCAATGAAAAGGCGCTCGAATCGTGCTCCACGCTTTATGGTCGGCGCGTCGCCGATACATTGCGCGACGCGTTCGTCGTTCTGGTGACGCCGTGAGGGATGCGGTGGGAGTCGCCTTGGAACTTGTGTTGCGCGTTGTGTTGCCCATTGTGTTGCGTGTTGTGTTGCGTGTTGTGTTGCCCATTGTGTTGAGACGTTCGTCGAACAGGGCGGGAGTCGGCGGCATCGTCGTGGTCATGTCGATTTCGCCTCTTTGCGCGGATGCGCTCGCCCAGGGCCCCGGACGACAAACCCCGTTCGTTGAAACGCGCTTCGACATGGGCGTGGGTCGCGTGGCGATGCCCATGAAGCCGACATACGAGGAAGGCCGCCTGCAAGAGCCGACGCTCATTGGCTCGCGCGCGGAGTACTCGGCCCTGTTCGCCCGCACGCGCTGGCTCCTGCCGTTCGAGGCCGACGCATTCACCGTGGCGGGCGGGTTCTCGCTCGCGATCTGGCCCGGTAACGAAACACTCTCTCTAGGCCCCATGCGCGGACCCGAAGGGCGTTACCTCAGTCAGTACGCCTTCCACACCCGGTTCGAGTTTGGGGTCGGGTCGTTCGTCACCGCCACAGGTCTCTCCATGCACGTCGCCCGCATGGACTATGTGGAACTTGCCCTGGAGAGCATCGAACCGCAAATCGAATTCGAGGCTCGGGGCACTCTGGTTGATTTCTCCATCGTGCTCGACGAACTCACACCTGAAATTCAGTTGGCGGGGCGAGCCGCGCCCGCCGGTGCGCGTTGGCGGGTGCGGTCCATCGATAAAGTGCGGCCCGAGGGCGATTCCAAGGATCCCTTCGTGGCGGCGCGCGAAGGGGGCCTTTCCTCCTATGGAGCCGAGGCCGCCCTCGGCGTGCGCTACACGCCTGCTGCCTCAACGCGCCGGCGCCAACCGCGCGAAGGGGTGCTTGTTCTGGGCGCACTTTACGAAACGCGATCGTTCCGCGGATTCGTGAAGAAACAGGGCCTCGGCGGAACGGGCACATCCGACGAAACAGGGTCCGCGCTCGCCGTGTTCCTCAGCCTCCAAGGAGCGCTTCCATGAACCCACGCGAGGCCCCGTCCGAGAGAAGCCTCATTCTCGTCCTCGGACTCATTGCGGCCCTTGGACCCCTGACCATCGACATGTACCTTCCTGCCCTCCCCTCAATAGGCGCCGCGTTGGGAGCCGACGACGGGGCCGTGCAATTGTCGCTCGCAGCCTATTTCCTCGGCCTCTCCATGGGGCAGCTGGTTTACGGGCCGCTGGCCGACCGTTACGGCCGCCGCCCTCCCCTGCTCGTGGGCCTGGCACTCTATGTGGTCGGATCCTTGGGGTGCGCAGCAGCACCAACCATCGAGGCTCTCATTGCCTGCCGGTTCGTCCAGGCACTGGGTGGTTGCGCGGGGATAGTCGTTTCGCGCGCCATCGTGCGGGACCTCTATGCACGCGAGCAGGCGGCGCGGGTTTACTCCCGCCTCATGCTCGTCATGGGTGCCGCACCCATCGTCGCGCCTTTGCTCGGCGGATTGCTATCCGCCACGAGTGGCTGGCGATCGATCTTCATGGTGTTGGCGGGTGTCGGCGTCGTTACCATCGCTCTCACCGCGCGCACCATCGCGGAGACACTCGCACCACGGGAATCCACGCCCGATGGAGCTCCCGCGCGCGTCCTGACATCGTACCGGGAGGTGTTGCGCGATCGCGGGTTCGTCGCCTTCGCCCTGGCAGGTGGCATAGCCCAGGCGGGGATGTTTGCGTATATTACGGGCTCTCCGTACGTCATCATCGAACACTTTCGTCGTGGCCCCAACTTCTTCGCGTGGATGTTCGGACTCAATGCGCTGGGGCTCATCGCCGCCTCGCAAGTCAATGGGCGCCTCCTCGCGCGCGGATTTAGCTCCGAGCGGGTCCTCGGCTGCGCACTCGTGGCCCTATGCATCGCGGGCGCTGGACTCCTAGCAGCGGCGCTCTCGGGCGCCGAACTAGGCTGGGTTCTCGCTCCCCTGTTCCTTTATGTGTCCGCACTGGGCTTCACGTTCCCCAACGCGGCCGCATGCGCCATGGCCGACCAGGGTTCCCGGGCGGGGAGCGCCTCGGCCTTGCTCGGCACGCTGCAGTTCGTCATCGCGTCGATCTGCTCGGCCGCGGTGAGCCGTCTCGGAGGCGGTCCGGTAGGACTCGCCTTGGTGGTAGCGACCTGCGGAGCAGGTGCCGCGATCAGTTTTGTTTCGCTGAGGCCGCGGGGGAACCCGGCGGGCAGATAAAGGAACACGACGATCCTTGTTAGAACTGGTCTCGTTGGCTTCACCTAGCGCTCTTCCGGCGCTTGTCTCCGGACGTTTTTTTTGGAAACATCAGTAACAGATTTAAGTTTAATCGACGTAACGTGGGTTGAATTCGGTTTTCATTCCTAACCCTCGCACTAGGACCCCACCGGCATCGATTTGGCCGACAATGCCTAGATTGGAAGATGGACAGCAGGGCGATCCCGTCACGCGAAATCAGCGACTAGGCTGTTTCTAAGGCTTTCGCCTTGGAAACAGCCAGCCGGCGCTCACGTAGGCGTTGCTTTCTCTCGAGCGCGGGTGGTACGAGCACCGTGTTGTGGTAGTCCGCATAAAGCATGAGAAGTGGGAGGAGACCCGAAGGCTTTTTGGATGTGGTCCACGTTCTCCGCTTGAGGGTCGCCAGGCCATCGCGCAAACTCGCGGCCGTGTGGTTAAGCGGAAACATGGGATCCCATGCCTTCCGCTTGAGCTCGCCATAGCCGGCAATACATCCGCGACCACCAGGAGTCGTGGCGTGGCTGGCATTGGGGAAGTAGGTCTTTACCAAACCGGGATACATGGGCTCTTGATCGGTTGTAACAAGCGTTGCCCGAGACACATGCAGCGGTAGCGCACTCAACAAACGTTCCAACAGGCGTTTGCGAAAGTCGGGACGCGGGCCGTATTTTTCCAGGGCCTTGTCCGCATCAGGCCCTTTGTACGATCTGCGACAAACACCTATTCCAAGAATGAACCGCTCTGGCGAAACAACCAAGGGCAAGGAAAGCGGCTTCCATTTGGTGTGCTCGGATGTTTCCATTTCGTCGAACTGAACCTCCGTTTCAGGCTGCCGCGTGCGAAGGAACTCCTCGTGTGCTCTCGCTGCGCGAACTGCGAGGATACGCAACGCTCGTTCGATGCTGCTCCTGCCCATGCGGAAATTGAGCGCGCAGCGACGACGCGAAGTACCTGAACACAAGGCTCGTCTTAGCTCGGGCCAACGTCGCACAGTCCGCATGCGGTAGTCGTCGCGCGCGGTTTGTGCCGAGAAGTGGGCGCAACAGTCGAGGCAACGGAATTTCTGCACACGCTTAGAGTCGCACGCGCGCCGATAGAAGCCTTTCTTGATGAAACGCTCGTGTGCGCAGCCCGAGGTTGCACAGGGTGGAATCAACATGCCAATGTGAAGAAGGTCTTCCGTTTCTTTCATTCCGCGCAAGCTGCCGGAACGCGAAAGCCAGGTCATCCAACAAGTAAACTGTCCAGAATTTTTCGATCAAGGCCCGGAAAACGGGGCCGCAGGAATCCCAGGGCAGCTATTTCATGTGTCGGAAGGAACGCCCATGAATCCAGGTGAATTCAGTGGGACCAGTTCTAGGAGGGCGCCCCTGAGGACCAACGAAGAAATGGCGGTCCTACGAACGACGCCGGATTCTTCCTCCCTCGGTGATTCCGCGGCACAATGGAGGGATGGCGTCCCGACATGTCGCTCGACGCGTCGACGCCTGCCGCCCTTTGGAGGAAACCCGGCATGACGCATTCCCACCGCCCGGCCGTATGGACGGCCGGGGCCCTCATCACTTGGCTCGCACTTTCTTCGCCCGGAATCGCCTTGGCCGCGCGTTCGTGGAAACGCGTCCCCGTGCCTGGGGCGGTGTGCGGCGACGGGTCGCCTTACGCCGTCTGGGTGAGCCCCAAAGACCCCTCCCGCATCACATTCGAACTCATGGGAGGCGGAGCGTGCTGGAACCGCTCAACCTGTTACGGCCCGACTTTTTTGACCCCCATGCGCCAGTTCCCCTTCGCCATCGCCGTGGACGCCATCCACTCCGACGACCCTGCCCGAAGTCCTTCCGCCGACGACACCTTCGTCCACTTCCCGTATTGCACGGGTGACGTCCACGCCGGACGCCATGTGGCCACCTATGGCCTCGGTGCCAAGGTCCGCCATGTGGGGGCGCTCAATTTCGAAAAGGCGGTGGACGCGCTCGAGGCCCTCGGCGTGGTGAGGCTGCCTGACGCCCGGACGTTCACCTTCTACGGCGCGTCGGCTGGCGCCATGGGCGTTCTCCTCCAGGCTCCCGGCATGGAAGCTCGGTTGCCCGCTACAACCCCAAAAACCCTGATCGCGGACGCCCCGGGCCTCCATTTCGGGCCGCGCTTTTGGGACCGATTCCCCGACGCATGGCGCAACGACGTGCGTGCAGCCCTTCGCCGCCTCGGGGGCGACGTGGACCCCACCGACGGCAACCTCGCCAAGACTCTGCCCGCGGTGTGCCGCACCCTTTCGCGCTGGAACGTTGCGTTCCTGCAAGGTAGCCGCGATGTGGTCATGTCCAACGTGTTCGGAACCATCTCGGGGCGTGAGCACGAAAAGCTCGTTTACGGTTCCTCCGGACTGCGCGCGGCGACCTCCGACCCCAACGACAACTGCTCGTCGTGGATCCGACGATCGCACACCCACACGTTCCTGCTCCTCGGACTCACGGCAAACGAAACAGCGGGACGCGAACCGGCCATGGAGTTCGCGCGCGATGTCATCGAAGGCCGCGGCGGAGCCGACCGCGCCGACGAGGTTCCGGGAGAGCCCTAAGCAAAACACGCTTCAGGTGGATCAGTGGTGGCCGTCCCCTTGGCGATGCAGGGGCATGGTGGTTTCCACGAGATCGTGCTTATCGTTCTCGTCTTTGCGCGAAAGCTGGGCCTCTCCGACCTTCGCCTTCACAGCGGGGCGATCGAGCAGATAGTCCTTGGTGTAAACCCACTTGCGCTCGGCGAGACCCGCCATGGAATACTCTGGGCCAAGCCGGATAGCGTCCACGGGACACGCTTCCTCGCAGTAGCCGCAGAACACACAGCGGAGAATGTCGATTTCGAAGCGCACCGGATACTTCTCGACGCCCTTGTCAGGGGATTCGCCCGCGACGATGGTGATGCAGCTCGCCGGGCAATTCGTGGCACAAAGGAAACACGCCGTGCAGCGAACGCGACCGTCGGGCCGCTTGGTAAGGAAGTGGGCGCCCTTGAAGCGATCGGAGTAGACGTACTCCACTTCAGGCCACTGCACTGTGTTCGACTTCTCGAGTCCGAAGAGTTGCTGTGTAAAGGTCTTGAGGGTCGTGCCCATCCCCACGAGCGTGGTGACGAGGTACCCGTGCTTAATGCCGCTTTCGGGTTCGCGCGAAACGTTGACGTACGCCATGGGGATGGATTCTCCTTGTTACACCAACGCGGGGGAAACGGCGGAAGCGGAAGTCGAGGCGGGAGCACCCGCCACCGGGGTCTTGGGCGAGGCGAGCCCCGCCATGATTTCCGATACACCACGAACCAGGGGCATGACCGGTGGGTTCGCCTTGAGCTTCTGCCGCACGCCAGCGAAGTTCACATAAGTTCCGTTTTTCTCGGCGTAGGTCTTCGAAGGCAGCCGCATCCAGAAGCGCGCAGCCGCGGCGTCGCGCGAGATTCCAACGTAACAGACCTTGGGCAGGTCGGCTAGGCGCGAGACGTCGTCCGAGAAGCCGTCGTAGGCCTTCTCTATTTCAGGACCGAACACGAGCGTGAGCGCGGGACGCGTGGTCGAAAGAGCATCGAAATTACCCTTGACGAGCGTCGGTGCCACTCCGTATTTTGTAAGGACCTCTTCAAGCCCCTTTGTGTTGGGGTTGAGGTCGCCGCGCCAAAGGATGCCATCGAACGCCTCTGGCTTTTCGCCGCTGGGGCGCCACACGTAGATCTTGGGCAAGTCTCCAAGGTGGCTCTTCAGGCCCGAGAGAATGACCTCGTAATCCTCCACCGTTTCTTGGGGCGTGAGGACCAGCGCCGTACCCGCGCTGCCCGCCGCCTTGAGTTCGCCCGCGAGCTGGGTCAGGGCGAGCTCCCAGCCTGTTCCTTTGCCAGCCATGAGCGGCGCGGCGAGGCGAACGTCGGAGTTGAGGTGATCGAACATCGTGCGTCCGTAATCGCACATCCAGTGTCCGTTCACCTGCTCGTTGAAGCGGGGCTTGAGGCGATAGTAGTCGCGTTGGTTCTTGTTTTGGAAAAGCGTGACATTGCAGCCCGTGGAGCATCCCGGGCAAACGGTGCGAGTCTCGGAGAGGAACCAGACGCGACATTTGAACCGGAAGTCCTTGGCCGTGAAGGCTCCCACAGGGCAAATGTCGGCGATGTTGTAGGAGTAGTTGTGCGTGATGCGCCTGTCTTTATAGGTCCCGATGACGGCGGAATCACCACGGTTGAAGATGCCCAGGGTGGAGGTTTTCGTGACCTCGTCTTCGAAGCGCACGCAACGGGAGCAGAGGATGCAGCGCTCGGTGTCGAGCACCAGCGTGTTGCCCACGTCGAGAGCCTTAGGCTTGAGGACCTTGTCCTCCTCCATCTGAGAGTCGTATTTGCCGACCTTCATGTAGTAGTTCTGGAGTTCGCACTCCCCAGCTTGGTCGCAGATGGGGCAATCGAGCGGATGGTTGATGAGGTGGAATTCCAGCGCCCATTTGTGCGCGTCCTTCACCTCGTCGTTGACCGTATCGACCTTCATCCCTTCGGACACGGGCGTATTGCAGGCGATTTGGAGCTTGGGGTTGCCCTCGATTTTCACCATGCAGAAACGGCACACGCCGGCAATGGACAGGCCCGGATGCCAGCAGAAGTGCGGCACGTGCACGCCGAGCTTCTGCGCAGCTTGGATGATGGTGGTGCCGGCGGGAACCGACACTGCTTGGCCGTTGATGGACAGTGAGATTTCGTTGGACATGCTGTTACTTCGCTCCCGCGGTGCGGAGGTGATCCTCGAACTCCTTGGCGAACTTCGTGGTGATGCTGCGGGCCGGGCCGGCCGCGGCGTCGGAGAACGTGCAGATCGTTTTGCCGGCCATGCTGTTGGCTACGGTGAAGACGCGCTTGACGTCGTCCATGGTCGCCTCACGCCGCACGATGCTCGCAGACATTTTGTTGAGCCAGCCTGTTCCCTCACGGCAGGGTGTGCACTGGCCGCAGCTCTCGTCCTTGAAGAAGTGCATCAGATTTTGGAGGACGTCGACCATGCTCACATCTTCGGGGATGACGATGACCGCGCCTGAACCCAACATGGTGCCCGCGTTAGCGAAGGCTTCATAATCCATGGTCATGGTTTCGACTTCATCCACCGTCAAAACAGGTGCTGAAGCCCCACCGGGAATGACGGCTTTGAGCTTGCGGCCGTCGAGCAGCCCGCCGCAATCCTCGTAGATGAACCGCTTGAGCGGATATCCCAGGGGAAGTTCGTAACAGCCCGGGCGCACGACGGGCCCGGAAATGTTGAATAGCTTGGTTCCCGCGGACTTCTCCGTGCCGAATTTCTTGTAGGCATCGGCGCCGTTGCGCACGATCCACGGCACGGCAGCCAGGGTTTCCACATTGTTCACGATGGTCGGCTTGCCGAGATATCCCTTCACGGCGGGAAACGGAGGTTTGAGCTTGGGCTGCCCCTTCTTGCCTTCGAGGCTCGAGATAAGACCCGTCTCTTCACCGCAAATGTAGGCTCCAGCGCCCACATAGACATCCATGTGGTGCGTGAAGCCCGATCCAAGGATGTTCTCGCCGAGCAGCCCTGCGGCGTAGGCTTCCTTGATGGCCTCCTCGCACCACGAGATTTCGTCGTAGAACTCGCCGCGCAGGTAGATGTAGCTTTTCTGGGCGCCGATGGCGTAGGCGGCGAGAATTTTTCCTTCCACCAGCATGTGCGGAGAGAGCTCGGCGATGTAGCGATCTTTGTAAGTGCCGGGCTCACCTTCATCGAAGTTGGTGATGAGATACTTTTCGCCGGGCGCCTTGGGCACGAAGCCCCACTTCATTCCGGTGGGAAATCCAGCGCCCCCGCGACCTCGCAGCCCGGACGCCTTCACAAGAGCGATGAGCTCGTCGGGAGTGAGCGGTGCTCCTCCGCCCTCGCCGGCCAAACCCTTGAGCACGCGCTCGAGGGCTTTGTATCCGCCGCGGGAACGGTAGGACTCGAGGGTGCGGCCGTTGGCCATCCCCTCGAACTCGGTGAGAATCCGGAAGTCCTCGGGCTGATGGCCCGCGTATGCGTTCTTCGTCACTGGCATGTGGTGTTCCTTCGCCTCACATTCCCTTGGGAGCCGGGGGCTCGTACTTGCCGCCACGCGCTGTCAAATCCGCCGCGCACACCTGAGCGGCGGCCGGAAGTTCGCGTTTCGAGTAATCGTCCATCAGGCGCAGCGCCTCCTGAGGGGTGACGTTAAGGTAACGGTCCTTGTTCACCAGGGCCACGGGAGCGTACCCGCACACGCCGAGGCACTCGACCTTATGCACCTCGAAAGGCAATGGACGCCCTTCGCGTTGCGCCGCCTCGATGGCGCGCGCAGCCTCCTTGAGGGTGTCGTCGGCCCCCATAAGCCAGCACGAGATGCTGCCACACACTTCCAGCCTGTAGGGCTTGGGCGGAGCCTTGCGGTACATGCTGTAAAAGGTGAGGACTTCGTTCACGTCGACGACCGATAGGCCGAAGTCCTTCTCGAGCTCTTCCACATCCTCGGGAGAAATCCAGTCGCGCTCATCTTGCACGGCATGGAGGACGGGGAGGATGCTCGACCGCTTGGTTTCGTAGCGGCCCAGGTAGCTGGAGATTTTTTCACGCAGCTGCGGGGAAAAACGAGACATGGATTATGGACCCCCGGGGAAGGTACGGCCGGGCGTGGGACGCCCGGGGTGTTTCTTTAGCGATCGAGTTCGCCAGCGATGATGTTGATGCTACCTAGCGTTGCCACGGCGTCGGCGAGCTTGCCGTCGACGCACATGCGTGCGAAGCCACTGGCGAGGGCGAAACAGGGAGGGCGGCACTTCACGCGGTAAGGCACGCCGGAGCCATCGGAGATGACGTAGAATCCAAGCTCGCCATTAGGCGACTCGTGGGCGTTGTAGATTTCGCCGGGCGGCGGCTGGACGCCGTTGATGATGAGCATGAAATGGTTCATCAAGCCTTCGATGTTGCCGTACACGTCTTTTTTGTGGGGCAACGAGATCTTCTTGTCGTCGATGGCGATGGGGCCTTCGGGCACGTTGTCGAGGCACCACTTGAGGATGCGGATGCTCTGGCGGATCTCCTCGAAACGCACGAAGAAGCGATCGAGCGTATCGCCGTTTTTGCCCACGGGGACGTCGAACTCGACTTGATCGTAGAAGTAATAGGGATTGGTCTTACGGAGATCGAGCTCGTGACCCGCAGCGCGCAGGCATGGACCCGTGAAGCCCCACGCAATGGCGTCTTCGCGAGAAATGGCTCCCGCTCCTTTGGTGCGCTGGAGGAAGATTCGGTTGCCCATGACGAGCTCTTCGAACTCCTTGTTGGCCTTCTCGATGGAGGTCAACACTTCCTTGGCCTCCGCGATCCAACCTGGAGGGAGGTCGAAGCCTAGGCCGCCGATGCGCGTGAGCGAAACCGTGAGCCGAGCCCCGCAGAGCTTCTCGAAGAGGGTGTAAACCTTCTCGCGCTCGGCGAACACGTAGAAGAATCCTGTGAGAGCCCCAAGGTCGAGGACGTTGGTGCCCATGCACACGAAGTGGTCGATGATGCGCGAGTACTCGTCGAGGATCATGCGCATCATGGTGGCGCGTGGAGGCACCTGGACGCCGAACATCTTCTCGATTGTGGCAGCCCAAAGGTTGTTGTTCAACGGCGCCGAACAGTAGTTGAGCCGGTCGGTATACGGGATGATTTGGTTGTAGTTGTGCGTCTCGCACATCTTCTCAAAGCAACGGTGGAGATACCCGATCTCCATGTCCATGGCTTTGATGTTCTCGCCCCCATCGACCACCGCCATGAAACGAAGCGTACCGTGAGTAGCCGGATGGGCGGGTCCGATGTTGAGCCACATCCAGTCTTCGTCGGTGCCCTTCATCATGCGCTCGCGGTCGCGCTCGAAGGTGTGCTCCATGGGGTCGCCGCTCATGGGCTGAATGAAGTCGGACGGGTAGTCCTTGCGGAGCGGGTGACCCACGAATTCCTGGTGGCAGAGAATGCGACGAAGATCGCCGTGGCCCTCAAAACGGATGCCGAACATGTCGAAACACTCGCGCTCGAACCAGTCGGCTCCAGGCCACACGCTCGTAACGGTGGGCAAGGATTCGTCTTCCCCAACTGCGACCTTAATGCGCAAACGCTCGTTCGCCCTGTCGTTGTAAAGATGGTAAACGACGTCGAAGCGTTTACCGCGCTCTGGCCAGTCGACACCGCAGACGTCCATGAGGAACGCGAAGCCGTGCTGCTCCTTGAGAGCCTCGCAGACCGAGACCAGGACGTCCTTGGGAACGACAAGGGTCTGCTCTTGGCGCTTGTTGGATCGGTCCTCGAACGTGGCGGCTCCCGAAGGAACCACGGCATTCAGGGTGTTCACGACTCCTTCGAAGAACGGGGACGCGCTGCCCATGTACGAGAACCTCCGGGACGTAGATGCCGACTCTTATGCTGCCCGCACGGGAAGATTGTCAACTTAGCCCGCGCATGATTTGGTGAGTGTACCAAAGCGCTTGCGCCGAAACGAGAAACCCATGACGCAGATTCTCAAGGTCCACGGACCCCCCCCCAACCCGCGCCACATCGAGGCGGCTGCACGAGCGATTGACGACGGCAAGCTCGTTCTCGTTCCAACGGAAACCGGCTACTGCTACGTGGGCGACGCCGCGCGGGACGCGAGCTACTCCATGCTTCTCGACCTGCGGGCAGCGCACCCGCGGCACAAACCCTTCAGCGTACTCTGCTCTAGTCTAAAGCAAGTGTCCGCCATCGCGAGCCTACCGACACCCGTTTTTCGGGCGGCGAGCCGGTTACTCCCCGGCCCCTACACGTTCCTGCTCGCCTCGAACCGCAACACCCCGCAATACTCCGACGGCCCAAAGCGGAAGTCAGTGGGCATCCGCATGTCGAGCGATGCGGTGGCTCAAGCCGTGGCGGTGGCCTGCGACCGCCCCTTGGTCATTACAAGTGTCACCGACGCCGATGAGCTCCAAGATGGCCTCTACTTCGAAGGCCTGAGCGGCGAGCCCCAAGACCCCGACAGTTGGTGGATTACCCCTGAGTCCATTCTCGCCAAGGCAGCCGCGGGCGGGAAGTCCAAAGACCGCATCAGCGTGGCCTTGGAGTGGCCCGAGTTCGTGCCCATGCGGGTCTCCACGGTCATCGACTTCACCGACGACACCCCCGTGCTCGTGCGCGACGGCGGCTGGCCCTTAGAAGGCGTGGGGCTCGTGGGGGTGTGAGCCTCAGAGCTTGCGCTCGAGCGTGAAAGGTCCGCTCAAGCTCTGGAACCCTTCGAAGGTTCCATCGGATGTGTCGCCGACGTTCGCTGGTAAGGATTCAACGGTCACCTGCCCTTTGCCGGCGTCGAGGGCATACTTCATGGTCACCGAACCATTGCTGGCGGTCTTGAAGAAGTCGGGCAGGGCCGTTTGCGTGACGCCACCCTGGCTGGACTGTTTCGTTGTGAGGTTAGATCCCTTGATCGTGGTGAGCGTAGCGTCGTCGTCGGGCATGAAGTTCAAGAGGAACGGTTCGGCCCCCTTGCGCGCGATGGTGGTCAACCAACCTTCTAAATAGAACGATTGGTTGTTGCCCGAGCACGATTCACCTTCACACGCGTCGGCGGTCCACTTGTACCCGCGGATTTCGCCGGGCTCACCAACGAACACGAACGTGCTGGCGCCGAAGGTCGTCCCGAAGAAATGCGGGCGCGACTTCGGCCACCCCGACTTGATGGGTTTGGCGTCGTCGCGAACAGCCGTTTCAAAGCGGAGGAGGCGGTTGGCGTCGATAAGAAGCGTAATGCGCTGGGCTTTGTTGGGTTCGAGCTTGATGGTCTCGCCGATGGGGTATGTGTACCCGAAGAACTTTTGGGATTCATTGAAACCATCGGCGCTCAGTCCCGAAAGCGGAACCTCCATGGTCTGGGCGGCGAGACCTTCGAAGGTCGCGAGCGTGGCCGAAGACCCGTCGGAAATCTCCCCATTAGCCCTCGTGCAGTAGGTGTGCGGAATCGACGTGTCGCCGACTCCCGCGGCACTCGAGCGGAAGTAGCCGCTCAGGCAGCCCGACATGTAGGCGTCACGCGCGTACTCGATTTGCAGAGTATCATAGGATCCGGCGGCGACCTCGAGCACGCCTACCGGCGGTGCTTTTGTGTTCTTCAAGTCGCACGACATGACCTTCTTTCCAGTCTCTGGATCGGTGGCCTCGACTTTCTTCACGAGCTTGCCTTTGGCATCGAGCCCGCACTCGCAACTCTCACCCGCCTTAAGGGGAACTGGCTTCCCTGCGAAGGTGTAGCATTGCTCGACCTTGAAGAGCTCACTGAGGTCGACTTGCGCTCCCAAGACGCGCACGGGCTTTCCCTTCGCGTCATCGAACACCACAACGTTCGTCATCGCCCCCGTGGGGCTCTTTCCGAGCAGGGTGATTTTCCGCACGAACAGGGTCAACTCCGCGGGCGCACCGGAAAGGATGGAGGTGGCCTTGAACGGAGGCGAAGACAAATCGGAGGCGTCCACCGGCGCCGGAGCGTCCAAGGATGTCGATGATGCACGGTACCCTGTGGCGGCGATGCCCACTTCGAGCTTTGCCGTGGGAGCGGCTGCGGAGGAGGCGGGCGCCTCGCCGCCCCCGTCGCTCTTTTTGCCACAACCAACGGTCGCGAGAAGTCCGATGAAACCGAAAGTGAGAAAAGACGACACCAGCCGCATGTAGCCTCCTGAGGTGAGGGAGAGTCACGAGGGGGCATCTTCTCACACCCCCCCCGGGCAGAGGAGATTTGCGAGACGTCAAGTCATCTCCCATTGACTTCGAGGATCGGAACCGGAGAGGAATCGGCGCAGGTTGGAATCGGAAGTCGATGCGAGTTCCTCCCCCGATACACCGCGGATGCCCGCGAGACGCTGCGTCAGTTCGCTCAAATGCGCAGGCTCGTGAGCGTTGGGACGGGTGCCGTCCTCGCGCTCGTAGGGAAGGTCGGGCGCGTCGGTCTCGAGCAGGAGCGCCTCCAGGGGGCAGGCGAGGAAGGCCTCGCGCACCTTGCGCGCCCTCTCCCAGGTGGGCACGCCCCCGAAACTTAACGAAACGCCATTGCGGGCGAGGCGCGCGACGTCTTGCGCGGGCCCGCCGTAACAGTGGATCATGATACGCTCGACGCCGGCCGCGCGCGCCCGTTCGATTCCCTTGAGAGTGCGCTCCCACGCGGAGCGGCTGTGCACGATAAGCGGCAAGCCGGCGCGTGCCGCCGCGGCTACGCAGGCGTCGAAGGCGACGTCCTGCAGCCTCAAGAGTTCGACTTTGTCGAGTCCGGCGAGTGCGCCCCCGGCGAGAACGTGGGGGTGGGCGTCGTAGCCGGTTTCGCCTATGGCCCAAAGCAGCTCGCCATGAGCCTTGAGACGCGCGTCGAACCCCGCAATGGCTTCCTCGAGTTTCAGCCGCCTCAAGGCCGGGCTGGCGAACGCGCTCAGGCGCCTCGCGAGCGCCTCCGGATGGAGGCCATGCGCAAGCACGACCTCGAATCGTCCGCGGGTGGGATCGAACCACGTCCCGCGACGCACGAAAGCCAGTTGTGGGGAGATCAACTCGGGCGCGGCGGCCCACCTTGCGAGTTCGTCGGTGTCGTCGTTCCAGACGCCCGCCACGAGGCCTCCGTTGACACCTCGCGCGAGCGCCTCCTCGAGAAGGCGTGTCAGCCGGTCGCGCGGAAGAAAGTTGAGATGGAAGTGGGCATCGAACATGGCGGCGGACCTCCCTCGCACATCCTCGCCTTTTCGGATAACGCTTTGAACGTCAATTTTGCCGCAATGGAAATTTGCACTTCATCACGCGAGGCGAACCCCATGGCCATCGACGACATCCTCCGCCGCCCACCCCCCATTGATTACGTGGAAGAGGCTCCAGCTATCGACGCCGACGAATTCTTCAAGGTTGTTGAGTCGCGCCGCAGCGTCCGGCAGTACGATGGCACACCGGTTCCCGAGCAGGTTATGCGCCGCTGCCTCGACGCGGCGCTCAAGGCGCCCAACTCATCGAACCTGCAAGCATGGGAGTTCCACTGGGTGCGCACTCCGGAGAAAAAGGCACGCCTCGCCGACGCCTGTCTCGGTCAGCCCGCGGCCACCACGGCTGCCGAACTCGTCGTGTTCGTCGCTCGCACGGCGACGTGGCCGGACATGCGTCGGCGCATGCTCGAAGCTTTCGATGCCCAGGGTAACGTTCCAGCGGCCGCTCGCGCCTACTACGAAAAGCTCATTCCGCTCGTCATGGGCTTAGGCCCCCTAGGGCTCGGGGGCGTGGCGAAGAAGGCAGTTCTTTACGCACGAGGTTTCAAGCAGCCCACGCCACGGGAGCCTACGAGCCACGCCGACCTCAAGGTTTGGGCGGTCAAGTCTTGCGCGCTAGCGTGCGAGAACTTCATGCTCGCCGCGCGCGCTTCGGGATTCGACACGTGTCCCATGGAAGGTTTCGATTCCACCCGCGTTCGCGCGCTGCTAGGCCTGCCAAGCGACGCCGTGATCACCATGGTCATCTCCATGGGCCGCCGGGCACCGGGTGGCGTCTACGGCCCCCGCGTGCGTTTCGATTCCACGCTTTTCATAAAGGAACATTGACGTCCTCTCTGTGCACCCCTGCATTCGGCGGAGCCTTTGCCTGCAGCCATGGCCGGCCTGCGGGCCACGGAGCGCAGGCCACACCTCCCGGACGCAACTCCCCTTGACAGGATGTAGTGCATCCCGCAAACCAGGGCGATCGCGCTCGCGGGGATGCGCCCGCGGACCTGGAGGATTTTCCATGGCTCGCCAACGTTCCGCACCCGCCTTCCACAAATCCTTGCATCGACTCGCTGCGGTGCTCAGCCTGACGGGTTTTACGACGGCGGCGCTGAGCGTGAGCGGTGCGCGCGCCGCTGTGTTCGTGGAACACGGGGTGACGATTGGCACCGAGAAGGAACCCCCTCGTGCAAGCTCTGAGCTCAACGGCTCAATCGACACCGCAAACACCATCGACCAGCCGATGCTCCATACGGCGCTTGGAGCCGTCGTGGAATCCGAGGAAAGCGCTGAAGGCTTCGACAGCGTAGAAGCGAAAGAAAGCGTGGAGAGCAGCGAAGCCCAAGAAAGCCAAGCCCAAGAAAGCCAAGCCCAAGAAAGCGAAGCCCAGGAAAGCCAAGCCGAGGGACTCGAACACCCCGCCCCCTCTCTTCCTCAGAATTCTCAGTCCGCATCGCTTCCATCCGTCCCGACGCCATCGTCCCTCTTCCCGCACCTCGCGACGGGCACTCGGACAGCCGTGGTTGTGGAACGCGATGCGCGCGTCGTGCGGGTCTTCAAAGTCGGCCCCCGCAAGGGAGTTCTCGCAGAAACAGCCCGATATCCCTTAAATGAATTGCCAGCCTCCCTCGCACAGCGGGGAGATGCGCTCTTCGTTGCTTTGGAAGTCGACGGCCGCCGTGGCGTAGTGCGGGCCTGGGACACTACGAACACCCTAGGTTTGGCCGGCCGCGGAGAATCCCTTGTAGCGTCCCCTGATTCACGTTCCGTCCTTCCCCTTTCCTCTCCCAACGCGCGCGCGCTTGCCCAACACATCCAACCTGGCCGCACGCTCATCGCCATCGTTGGGGCTTTGCGGACCGAGCAAGAGCAGGAGAAAGTCTCGGCCACACTATCCGCGTCGACGTCGGGCACAGGCGCACAGAGCGAAATCACCCCACCCGCGCAAGCACCCGGACAAGCACCCGGACAAGCACCCGCACAAGCACCCTCTCTAGCGCCGTCGGAAGTCCTCGCGCGCATCGAGTCGTGGCGCGCTGACTGGCAATACGTTCGCCTCGATGCTTACGCTTCGCACTATGCCGACAGTTTCTTCTCGAGGGGCGTTGGCAAGGCCACCTGGACGACAAGGGCTGCGTTGCGTGGTCGCGGCAAAGCGGCCGCCAAACGCGAAGTCGTGTTGGAAGCGCCTCAAATCGCGCAGCTCGGTGGAAAGACCCTCGTCGTTTTCGCACAGGTCTACCGCACCGACAGACGCTCCAATTCCACAATAAAGTCGCTCACCCTCGATCCGCAAAGCTTGCTCATCGAGGCGGAACGCTGGATCGAGACGCGCCGGAAAAAAAT
>JBIKVI010000176.1:0-9091 GCA_044356935.1 Silvanigrellaceae bacterium
CGCCGCCGAGGCCGATGACCTCTCTCGTGCCACCCTCGCCTACGCATCGCACCACGGCTCGCCTTGCGCCGAGATCCTCGATGACGAACTCGCGCGCCTCGGGCCGCGCATTCCGCGCGAGGCACTTGTGCGCGCTCGACTCCGCGTTCGGCACGAGGACCGAGATTACCCCCTGAGCGTGGCGGCCCGCAGCGCCATCCTTCAAGTCACCGGTCACTCTTAGGACTCTAGATGACGGGATCAACGACGACAATCGCATCCACAAGGCGGCGCTTTTCAGGCCGACTTTCTAGCCCCACCTCGGCACAATCCATGGCGTCTTGAAAAGCCCGCCCGAGTGCGTCCCTCAGCCTAGCAAGACCCGCCTCCGTCGTTGTGAAGGCAAAGCTCCTCGCGAGCGTGTCGGTACGAGAGATGAGGTCGTTCATGCGAAGTGCCTGCCGTGAGAGTGCGTCGCTCAGTGCCCGGGCCTGATGACGACGCGATGCGACGGCGTCGAAACGCAGGTGGAGGCTTCCGTCATCAGCCTCCCTGAGCAGACCAGACGCGCGGATTCCATTCCGTTGAAGGCGAGGATTCAGATGCGTTTTTCGGCGCGGCTTTCGAATCTGCGTTAAGCTTGCAGCCAAATGCTGACAAAACCGATGCCATCATCAGAAGGCCCGGAACGAGACACCGAAAGGCGAGCATAATTTTTACCCCAACTGCTTGCGTCCAAGCGCTTAAAGGACACGTGTTCCCTTAGTTTACCGCGCCACTCGTTTCGTTTTCGAACTCACGCTAACTCGCGGCCTCGATGTTCGCGACCCTGATATGTCGCGAAACACCCTTAGCCAGCTCTGGGAGGAGTTTTCCCAGGGAACTCAGTAAACCACCCATCTATTTTTCCCTCAAGTTTCGGGCAAAGAAAGTCGATCTCACCTAGAAAGGAGGTCTCGATGCGAGCGCCGAAACTACGCCGGCAGCGTCTCGTGCAAATCGCTCTTGTTTCGTTGGTGGGCGCGGGTGCCTCCCTCTCGTTGCCTGAAAGGGCCAACACGGCTTTCGCGCAATCCGCCGACGACAAAGCCCTAAAGGAACTCGAGGGTTTCCTGTTCGACACCGCCGCGCGCAAGGCCTTCGCGTCCCAAACGGGAGGTGCAGCGGCATCGGCTGAAACCGACCTTTCGCGCTATCCCCCCGAAATTCAACGCGAGCTCCTCGCCATCGTCATGCTCATTATGCGCGAGTCTCGCGAAAATGCCCTTCGCCACGCCGACGCCATGAAGGCAGGCGGACCTGAGGCGGCCATGCGTTCGTTTTCGCCGGCGGTGCGCGCGCGCATCGCAGCTGTGGCGCGCAAGCTCGCCGCCGCTGGCAAAGTGCCCGCGCGTTGAGCGCAGGGCCCTTCAACCCGTGGCCTGTTCCTTCGCCGCCTCATCCTCGCCTTCGCCCTCAAGCTCCGGTGCCACGTCGTAGAACTTCGGCCCCCGCGTGATGACGATGGGCCCGAAAAGCTCGGCCTGAAGGACATTGAGGTGATTGGCTTTCGAGAGCTCGAGCACGGCCATGAGGGTCACGATGAGCTCATAGCGAGTTTCGCATTCATCGAAGAACTCCCGAAGCACGTATTCCTCGACGATCTCGAACTTGCGCTTGATGCGCTGCATTTTCGACTGGATCGTGATCTTCTGGGCGCGCACGCGCACCACCGGCGCGGCCCGGGTTTCCGCGAAACGCAACAGCAAGCGCTCGAATGCGATGACCAACGCGTAGGGGTCGCCCTTGATGGGAGCATCGACGTTCTCGAATTCCTCTCGACGGCGAGAGGGTTCACCCGAGGGAAACACATCGCGCCCGAGTAACGACTGTGCGTCAAGTTGCTCGACGGCGAGGCGAAACGCTTCACGCTCCAGGAGTTGAGCCACGAGAGGCCGGCGGGGGTCGTCGGCAGCCATGTCGTCGAGGGTCTGGGCCTCCTCGACGATCTTGTTCTGCAGCGCAGGCAGGAGCATCCCCGACTTGATTTCGATGAGGGTCGCCGCCATGGCGAGGTACTCGCCGGCTTGGTGGAAGTCGAGTTGGGGCACCTGCCGCAAGAAACCGAGGAACTGCTCGGTGATAAGCGACATGGGAATATTGAAGATGTTTATTTCTTGGGCCTTGATGAGGTGCAAGAGGAGATCGAGCGGCCCATCGAAGCTTTGAAGGCGGAGGTGCATCACGACATGCTACGCGTCCTGCCCCCTCCTTTGCAATCCGCGGGAGCGCGCGCCATACTCCCCGTCCACCGTCACAGGAGTGTTCCACATGCCACGAATGGCGCGCGTCCTCGTGAGTTCCGGGTTCCTCTGGATCGCCCTTTGGGCAGTGTTCGGAAGCCTCTTGGGCGCCCGGCTCAACGAAGCCTTGCGGACCGAGGATGCCGCGTGGCTCGCATCCACCCAACGCGAACTCCTTCGCTCGGCGCACGCGCATATGAACGCGATATCTTATGGACTCGTGCTCATGGGCGTCACCTGGACATCCGCGCGGCGAGAGGTCTCCGAGCGCGCTGCGCGCCTCGCCGCGCTATCGGCTCTCTTCGGCACCTTCGTCTTCGGCATAGGTTTAGTGGGCGAGGCTTTCGCGCCCTCTACGCGCGAAGGCATCGCTGTCGCCGCATGGGTGTCCGCGGCAGGTGGCCTCGGAGTTATCTTCGCCTTCGGCGCCTGGGGTTCCTTCTTCCTCAAGGGAGTTTTCCGACCGTGAGCGCTTCGGCCAACGGCAGTCCCGATCAGGAAACTAAAGTACCGCACGGAAGCGGAAACCCGTTGGTGTTCGTTATCCGGATGAGCGCCATCGGCGACGTGGTGATGACCGCGAGGGCGTTATCAGCACTCAATGCGAACGGCCTTGAACCCGTTCTCGTGACGTCGCCCGGTTTGGCAGACATCGCGCGCTGCCTCACGCCAGCGACGGCCTTTCTAACCATAGAAGGCGATACCGTGCGCGCCTACCGGAAGGAGGAATCCGCACCGGGGGGAAGAGAAGTCGATCTCGCGGAACTCCTCGCTGGCCGGCTCGACGCATCGAGCGTCCTCGACCTCCATGTGACTTCACGGAGCAGGCGCGCGCGGGGAGCTCTCGTGCAAGCGCTCACCGCCGCCGGCGCCAGGGCTCCCTCCTCGTTCACGAAGGTGTCCAAGCGCACCGTTTTTCGCGTGCTCCTGGTGTTTTGGGCCTGGCTGCGTGCGATTTTCCTTCGCCAAAAGACGCTTCCTCGTGAACGCGACTTCCGTCCGGTCCACGACGTGCACGATCTTCAGGCTGCAGCCGTTGAGCGTCATCTTGGTCGGTTGGGTCGCGCCCCAAGCGCTCTGCCTTCGCCTTTGTTGTCACCGCTTCTCGCCACTGGGCACCTCTTTTCCGGAGGTCCTTTGCTGGCTGCGGGGAAACCCTTGGTCGCGGGCGCTTATGTCTGCCTCGTGCCCGGTGCGAGCGGTTTCGTGAAACAGTGGCCCAAGGAAAATTTCCGAGCGCTCATGGCGAGCCTCTTTGCGCGGGGCATCGATACAATCGTCGTCGTGGGCGGGAAAGCCGATCGTCATTTGGGCACCTACTTGACCCTCTCGCCGGAGTTCACAGGCCGCGATGTCCGCGACGTCACCGGAACACTGGACCTCGCTTCGACGTTTCGTTTGCTGGAGCACGCACAGCACGTATTCACCTGCGACACGTTCGCAGCCCATGTGGTCGATCTGACCGAAACACCCGCGACCGTTTTTTTCGGCGCCACTACGCCCCGATTCGGATTCGTTCCGCGATCCCCTCGGGTGGCTCTCGTCTACGACGCACTCGCGTGCAGTCCGTGCACGCGCCACGGCCTTTCTCCTTGCCGATTCGGCAACGTGCTCTGTTTGCGTGGAGTCACTCCCGAGAGAGCGCTCAAGACTCTGGAGAGGTGAGTCAGAGGAAGACGCCCGAGAATTCGCCTCTCTTGGGGGACACTTCAAAAGTCGCTTCGGGTCGTTCTTGGAATCGCCATAAGTTTTTCGTAAGTAATTTCATGTAAAAATCCCTTTAACATACGCCCATCTACCCACTCCGATGGGTTTACTCTTCCGGATTTTCGTGGCTAATCTTTGCCCTCGGAACGAGGCGCCGCTTCGGGTTCATTTCCGGGTCGTCCGGCAGGCGCAAACGCGAGACTTCAAATAGAGGCCCATGAGAACTCCACGTCTTACCGCACAAAAGAGGGTCGTCATCGTCGAGGACGACGAACTCATTGCGGGCGTGTTCCTTGAGGCCCTCGCAACGCGCGGGCTTCAAACGGGTTCATTCCAAAGGGCTGAACCGTTTTCAGAGTGGATCCGCTCCTTGGCCGAGGGAGAGCTTCCAGACGCCGTGGTGCTCGATCTCGGCCTTCCCGATATGAGCGGGCTTCAACTTCTCAGGCGCCTCCACGACCTCACCCCACGCATCCCTTTTTTGGTTTTAAGTGGCTGGAATGACAAGGAATACAGAAGACAGAGCTTTCGCCTCGGAGCCTCGGATTTCGTTGAAAAGCCCTTCGATCTCGAAGAGGTGTACCTCCGGCTCGAGCGCCTGCTCTCCTTGCGGCTCGAACGAAAGGTTTATGCCCAGGATCTCCTTCGTCTCGGGTCGGGTTTTCTCCACTGCCAGTTCAAACTCGTCAGCGACCCCGTCCGCGGTGAGACAAAACTTTCGCAGATGGAAACCAAGCTCTTGCGAAAACTCGTTGAACAAAAAGGCGAGGTCGTCCCCCGCGATCAGCTTTTCGCCGAGGTTTGGAAGTACTCCGAGGCCGCCGTGAGTCGCACCCTCGACGTGTACATTTCGCGTTTGCGACGCATCCTGCAGCAAGGCCTCTCGCGTCCGCCCCTCATTGAAAACCTCCGCGGAGAGGGCTATCGGCTCCTCGATACGCCGGGGGAGGGTGGGGACCAGGGGCTGCCTTCGCCGGGAACTCCCTGAACGGCGTCGTTTTCCAGAGTTTACGAGAATACATAGTAGAATCGATTAACTTCGAGGCATTTTCACCTCAAGTCGGTAGGATAACCACCGATACCCCTCCGGCGAGGAGGTGAGAGGCACATGCGAATTCTCGAAATCATCGACGCCATCGGTCGCTCGGAAAGTGAGGATGAGAGGGCTCAAGGTTTGAGGCGCTTCTCGACCTCGGCGAGAGCCTCACGGCACGCAGCCAGCGCATCATCGGAGAGGCCGGCTGTACCTCTCGCGAATTCGAGAACGAACTCCAGTTGAGAGCGGACCTTCTCCAAGGTCGCGGTCTTGGCTACCGCGTCGCCCTTGCGCTCGAGCGCGGCGTCTAGGCGACCGAGTGAACAGGCCGCGTCTTGGAAGTCGGCCACGACGAACTCACGCGCGCGTTTGGCCGAGACAGGACGCGTGGGGAGGCCGGGTTTGCCCGTCCAGTTGGTCCAAGTCGAGAAGGTGTCGCTCGCGGCCTTGGCGTAAGCGAGCATGCCCGTCGACGCGCTGGCGAAACGGCCGAAGAGTTCCTCGGGCGTCCAGGGGGAAGCGCCTTCGAGATGGGGCGCCAAGAGGAGATCCACGCCCTTCACCACCTGAGCGCGATGGTAGCCGTAGCCGTCGATGCCTCCGTCGTTGGAGCTGCATTCGGGCGATGCGTAACGTAACGTGTCACCTTGAGGGTCGAGACCGGCGGCGTCGCCGTCGGTACAGAACAGGTCGGTCCGCGAGGGCGCGAGTCCGGTGTACCCGTATGCGATGGCCATGACATCGTGCTCGCCAACGCGACTTCTGTTGCGGAAATTCCGATCGAGGTACTCCATGACAGAAACAGAAACGCGGCCTTCGGGCAACTCGCCTGCGCGCCCGAGGCTGCCGCGGAAGTTGTGGCGCAGCCCGAGGTTGTGGCCGAGCTCGTGCGCTACCATGTCTTGGAAATAGCCATTCATGTAGCTTTCGTAAGTCTCATCTTCTGGGAACGTAAAGAACTGCCCCTGGACGATGGGATCGCGCAGCGATTCGTCGGCGGCGGGCACGCGGAAGGCGAGCTTCGCGTTGAGCGAAACGCGCGGACGAAGCTTGGCTCCCGGCGGATTGGCGATGCGTGAGGCCTTTCGGTCGAAGGCACGCACCACCCGTTCCGCTTCATCGACGCGACCGGACTGCTCCAAGGCACGGGCTTTTGCCCAAGCCTCGTACCACGACGAGTACAGCTCGAGGATGGCAGGCCCCTGGATGAGCGTTTGTGCGGAAAGCAACTGCCCACTCGTTTCGTTGCTGATGGATGGCCCGAGGCCTCCGTAGGAGGCCTCGTTGACCACATCCCACTCCAGCACGTTGTAGCGAGGATCTCCGGTCACGAGGCCGGCCTCGAGCTCGCTTCCCGGCTTCACGTGCTCCCATGTGAGGATGTCACGTCCGGAGAGCATCTTGAAGCTCGCCTTCCACTGTTCGAAGGCGGCGTCGAAGGCAGGTTTCCACTCTGCGGGAACGCTCTTCACGTAGTAGTGGATGGGCGCCTCCTGCCCGAACGTGGTGAGCGAGAAACGGGTGATGCGACTCTCCTTGGAACGCGCGGTGGTGAAATAGCCCACGCCCGGGACGTTGGGGCGCGCCACGTAGCTGGAGTCGAGCGTGTTCTCCATGCGCAAGAACCAGCGCGTCGTCAGCTCGAAAGGCTTGGCATCGCCTTCATTGGAGCCGTCGCCCTTTTTTTCCTGCAGCTCCATGCCACTCGTGATGTCGAATACCAGGGTGTCAAGCGAGTGATCGACGAGGGAAGTGCGCGTCGACTTCGTGGTGACCACGGCCGGTTCGGACTCGTCAAACAACGAAGGGTAGATGTCCTGGATCTTCAGATTTCCCGCCAATGGGGCGAGATCGACATAAACCATGCGACCATCGTCGGCGAGACCGAGCACCGGTATGTCGACCACGGGACGGCGCGTGGAACCTTCCGAGCAGGCTTCAAGGCATCCCACGAGGCTCAAGTACACTTCGCCCTCGTGCTCGGAAAGGAGGGGCTTGACCACGACCGATGGCAATCCCGTGAGCTTGAGGTTACCCAGCGCTTCCGATTCGCCGTTCGATACCGCGGTCACCACTCCGCCGAAGACATAGGACAAACCCAATGCCTCCAAGGGGAATCCTACCAAAAGTCCGGAGGGGCTCGCGGCGTCGGAAGGGGCACCCACGAGGAGGCCGTCGCCGCGCACGCGCGTGTACTTGTAACGGGATGGGATGCTGGCGAGATCCACAGGCATGGCGGGTTTGGCCTTGCCCTGCCCCTTGAGGTCTTCGAGAGCGCCCTCCCCAAGCGCTACGAGACGGGAGTCACCTAGCGCCCTCATCACCCGTGGGTTGGAGCTGGCATCGCGCTCGGACACGACGTTCTCGAAGGACGGGGCCTTGGGCGCGACGGCGCGCGCGATGGGCGCACCTGAGTCATCGCGCCGCGACGAGGATGTTCCGCAAGATGCGGTGAGAAGTGAGAGAGCGCAAAGGCCGAGGGCGGGAACGTGCGCGCGCGAGGCGCGAAGGAATTTCGACATGGACATCTCCCGTGGGGTACGATTCTCGGAACGTGGGTGCGCCCTTACGGAATATCAACCGCAGCGTCCGAAGTCACGGGAAAAACACATCAGCGCCGTATCCGGCGCGGCGACACGAGTGGCCAAATGGGCGCGATCAGTTCGGCTTCGCCGTTATGGCCTCGCGCATCCACCCGAGATAGTCGGGCAACCCCGCATCGACGTTCACGGCGAGAATTTCGGGAACGTCGAAGCCGTGCGCGGCCACGATGGCCGACTCCAACGCGGCGTAACGATCGGCGGTGGTCTTGAGGAGCAGCTTCACTTCCGTCGTCTCCTCGAGCTTCCCGTTCCAAACGTAACGAGACGTGACGGGGAAAGCGGTCGCGCAGGCGACGAGGTGTTCCGACAGGAGAGACGCCGAGAGGCGCGCGGCCTCGTCGGCGGAAGCGACGGTCGTGAAGACGATAAGGGGACGATCGGGGGAGGTGTTCACGGTCGGGCTCCTGTTCATAGCGATGGGGGAAAAGCTTACTCCGTCCGCTGAAGCTGGCAACGCCGACGTCTTAGCGCGCAGCCACCTGAGCGTCGACCCATCGTGGTGCAAGCCATCGAAAATCGCATTCTTCCTTTGGAGACGCCACCTCGGCTATGGAGCGGGTAGAGCCAGACCATCGCCTTCTGGGAGATGCCAGAGGAGGGAGGCCGCGGTGCCGGCCCACATTGGTGTAGGTGCGCCCACGACCCGCAACGCTTCGGCGACCCAAGTGTTGCAGGTGAAGAGAAGCGAGTAGTTTCCCCCGGCTTCGAAGAAGGCATCGAAAGGCGAGTATCCGTCCGCCACGCGCCGCGTCCTTCCCGAAGCGTCAGGAACCACGAACGCCGCAACGTACTGGACCATGCGCGCGTAGAGAGAGGGATGGAGCCGTAGGCGGCGAACATGGGGCCCGGGTTCCACACCGGCTTCGTACCCGACCTGCAACACGAATTCGTTCGAGAGGAACAACGAGTGAAACGCCAGGGGCAGCGAGAAGTCGGCCAGCTGCGGCGTGTCTGCGAAGAACCGGCGCTCGCCCCAACCGAACGACACCCAGCGCGCCTCGTTCCGCGCGCGCTCATCGGTCGAAACTTCACGCGGATCGAAGTGCGCGTCCCAATCGACGACGGCGTGGCGACGAGGGAGGATGAGGTTCGCGTGCCATCCATTGGAGACGACGAAGGCGTCCACCCCTTCCGACGCCATGGGACTTCCAGCTTCGGCTTCGGCTTCAGCTTCAGCTTCAGCTTCGGCGTCGGCGTCGGCGTCGGCGTCGGCGTCGAATTTAGGGATGGCGATGCCGGGGGGCTTCTGGAAAGGATCCCGTGGAACGAAGAATCCGAGGACAAGCGAAAAGACGCCGGCGAACAGGGCCGCGGCGCATGCCATGAGTGTCCGGAGAACGAAGGCGCGCCCCATACGGATCCCCAAACGAAACACGGACCTCAGATAGCCGCGAAATGCGCCGGATCTTCACCAATCCAGAACAGGAAATCGCCCAGGCTCATGCGCCCGCGCACGAACGGAGAGAAGCGCACGGCCCAGCGGT
>JBIKVI010000177.1:0-9079 GCA_044356935.1 Silvanigrellaceae bacterium
CGACGAGCAAGAGAAAGATAGCTGCAAACACCAAATGGCTCTCGCGCGGAAGAGCCCAACTGCACGCCTTGAGTCCAGGAGAGGGGTCGTAGTCCAAGCTCCACTCGTAGCTCCGAGCCTCGAAGAGGCGAGCTAAGGATTCCCAACGTGCGGGCAATCCTGATGCTTCCTCAAGCGCCGCGCCGATGAGAAGGGTAGAGGCGTCGTCAGGTCGTGCCATGAGTCGCGCGCCGCACCAAGTGAGCATCTGCGCCAATGTGTCGTCGTGATACCGGAACCGGCTCACACTGGCAGGAAGGTGGATTTTCTGCAGCGCCGCCAGAAGGAGAGCCTGCGTGGCTTCGTGCTCTGCGCGCACGTCGACGTCCTGGCTAGCGCGCTCGATTCTGACGAGGAACACTTGGAGCTGGGTAAGGCTCGAAAGGACCCACAGTGAAAGGGAGTCGCGCAGGGCACCCATGCGCTTGACGATGGTCCCTAAGGCCTCGTCGAGGCGGGCGTGCGAGGCTCCCTGGAAGGTTTGACGGATGCGGGTGTGTTCTACGGCCAGGAGCGCGTTCTCGTGTTCCCAATCATCGACCAGCGAACAGATTTCGCGTTGGACGCTCCGAAGACGCGCGAAGAGACGCGCGTCGCGGACGGGTGACTCGTCGCAAAGCGAGTCGTCAACGAGGGCATAGGAGAGGGGAGCTCGGCGCGGGAAGTGTTGGGAGCCTGTTGGCCCTACCCTTACGCCGTTCTCCGAAAAGGACAGGGCTACAGTGACGTCACCGTAAGGACTGAGCTCATCGCCAAGCCCTTCGAAGGAACAGAAGTGCACGACGGTGCGGAACTGGACGTTCGCGTCTGACGGGCTGTGCCATAAGCACAGGGCCAGATTAATGGCCCCCTCGAAAGCGAGCACGGCAGTGTCGGCCGAAACATCGACGCCACTCAGCGCCAAGCGGGCCAAACCAGAGTCCCACACTTCGCCGAGCAGCGCGAAGAGCACCTCGCCCACGTCCGACTGTGCGCGCAAAAGTTCTTCCGCGGGGGGAGGATCGCGCGGCAGGCCCCGGTAATCGGCCATGTAGGAGGGAAACGAGGGGAAACTAGACGTCGCGCGGAGTGTCTCCTCGATTCGGTTCCAGCGTTCGGACGCTGCGGACGCGAACAGCGCCACGATCGCAATGGGCGCGTGCGGACCTTGCAAAAACGATGGGGAGAGCGAAGGAGGAACATCGCTAAGGGAGTCGCGCGCAATCATGCGTCGAAAGCCTCCAAGAGGTCGAGGATGCGTGTTTCAGCAACTTCGAGATCAGCGTCGACGTCCTCACCCGATCGAGCGGAACGCAAGAGCTCCGCATAGTGCTGAGCGAGACCAGCCAACTGCGCGCGACGGACGTCGTCGCCGTCAAGGGCCGCAAGCGTGCGGCGCACGCGCAACAAAAGGCCATTGAGAATATCGCGGTCGTCGTCTTGGGATGTGTTCGCGCCTTCGGATGCTGGATCCGAACTCCGACGAGCGCCGAAGGCGAGCGCGATGACGCGGCCCCCATCCTCACGAGGCGATCCCGTGAGGGTGGCAACGTTACCTTGGCCATGCGGGTCAACGGATTCAACGCCCCCTGCGTTGGGTGTGGCGGAGGAGTCGTCTTGGCTAGATGCGGCCGTTGGACTCTGTAATGGCTCTTCGAGGGACACCCAACCCTTCACCTCGCCTGTTCGACTATCAAACTCAGCTTCGGCGGCGTTGTCGGTCCCGAGCTGCTTGGCGAGCACGTGGACCATGCCATTGACGTCGTAGGTGAGTTGGATTTCACAGCGGGTGCCGGCAGGACAAGGCTGCTGGAGATCGAAGAGAAAACTTCCGATGAGGCGATTGGATGAGACGGTGTCTTCATCGCCCTGGACGACCACGACCTGCACGGCGGCCTGGTTGTGATAGAGCGTGCTGAAGAACTCGCTCTTGCGAGATGGAAGGGGAGAATTGCGGTGGATGATGGGTGCCACACGCAGCAAGCCTTGGAGAGCCGCGTTGAATTCGTTGACGCGAGAACCGAGCAGTTGGGCGAGCCGGGCATCTTCGATGGGATGGGGCAATCCGAAGCGGCGGCAAACTTCCTTGAAGTTCTCGTTGACTGCGCGGCTATCCTCGGCGACGCCAATGCCCAGAGTGTGGCTGCACACATCGACCAGGATGGTGTCGGGCTCGATTCCCAGGATGATGGCGGCCTGTACCGCGGCTCCCCAGCTCACGGCGAGGTCGGGTTCGAGACGCGCGTCCACCAAGCAAGACGGGAAGTAGCCCTGCAACATCCTTTGGACGAGGGCGACCCGAGTGCTCCCGCCGACCAAAAGGATGCGAGAGATGTGCTGCGGCCGTTTGCGCGCGGCGTGGATGGCACGCTCGGTGAGTTCCAGCGTTCGCTGCACGAGGGGGGCAACAAGCCCTTCGAAAACGTCGCGGGTAATGACGATGTCCACAGACGCTCCATGGCCATCGAGATCCTCGGCCAGGACGTGGTGTTCGCCCGACTCCTGCAACGCTTTTTTGGCGCGCTCGGCATGCACGAGGAGGTTGCGGAAGAGCTCGGAATCTTCACCGGCGCGGCGGGCTGTGAGCACGGGCTCCACGCGCGCGAGAAGGTGCCGCGCAAGCTCCGCGTCGAAATCGTCGCCACCCAATTGAACGTCGCCCTCTGAAGAGAGGACATTGAAAACAAGACCTTCCCGCTCCACGACACTCACGTCGAACGTGCCCCCGCCGAGATCGAAGACCGCAAGCAATTCTGCGTCGGCGTGCCTCACGTCCGGGAGCATGCTGTAGGCTAGCGCGGCGGCCGTGGGCTCGTTGATGATGCGCAGAACCTCGAGGCCCGCCTGCCGCGCCGAAGCGATGGTGGCTTGGCGAGCCGCGTCGTCGAAGTGGGCCGGCACGGTGATGACGCTCCAGAGTCCGCCTTGGGCGGCACGCACCTCAGCGAGTTCGGGATGGGATGCGAGATGGGTCAGCACCTCACGCGCGGCATCCTCAGCCGAGAACGTGGATCCGTTGGATGTGAAGGCTCGGCCCGGGCGCCCCATGTCGCGTTTGGTTGAGCGGACGACCTCGGACGCGGCGTCGGCCAAACGATCGCGCGCCGCCCGCCCTACGACAACACGAGGCTTTGATGCGCCGGCGTCGGAGGGGCTCGATCCGGAGAAGCCCGCCTCTGAGGACACATGGATCATCGACGGAACCAAAGGCGCCCCGTCGAACTCGAGCGAACGGGGATGCTCTTGGCCGGGCGCGTAAACCGAAACGACGGAATTGGTGGTTCCAAGGTCGATGCCGACGGCGGGAGCTCCCCGCGGCGGGGAAGCCCCCACTGGATTCTCTCCGTTGTTACCTTTTCCGGCGGCCTTCTGTCGGAAGGGTATGATGGTCATGCGCTTGCCCCGGTGGTGGAAAACTGAGACTGTGGGTGGCCCCGCGGCGACGCGGGAAACCATCGTTATAGACCTTCAAGTCTCGGTCCACAAACGGAGGGAGCGACAAGCATGAGCGAACCTGGCGATCCCGTCGGTGCGGCCTCCGCGCGGCACAACATCCGCGTCGTCGACGGCAACACGTACTTCGGCGTCGCGCGCAAGATCGTCATGGGAGGGGACCTCAACGGCGCGGGGCGATTGTTCGGCGGACGTCTCATGGAGTGGACCGACGAGAACGTGGCGCTCTTTTGCATGACGATCATGGGAACCCGTTCCATCGTCACCAAGAAGATCTCGGAAGTCATCTTCAACCAACCAGCCGACTTAGGTGATGTCCTCGAGTTCCTCTGCCGCGTGAAATCGTCGGGCCGCACGTCTGTGACCGTGGAATGCCTCGTGATGACCAAACGCATCGCCCCCACCGACAAGCGCAAACTCATCGTACAGTGCGATCTCGTGTTCGTGGCGCTCGACGCCGAGGGCCGACCCACTCCGCACTCCTATTCACCGGACGCCCTCCTAGCGTCCGACTTCGAGATCTAAATCGTGGATGCCCTCATTTTGTTCCGGCACGGTCAGACCGATCACAACCGGGAGCGTCGCTTCCAAGGTCAGCTCGATGTTCCGCTCAATTCAGTGGGACGTGAACAAGCAGCAAGGACGGGCGCACTGGTCGCCTCATGCCTGCGCAGCTTCTTCGCCCCCGGCCTCGCCCTCGAGGCGATGACCAGCGACCTTTCGCGCGCGAACGAAACCGCTTCGACGGTGGCGAACGCGTTGGCGGAAGCGGGAGCTTCTCCGCTCTTCTTTCGCTCCGAACCTCGTTTGCGGGAGTGGGATTGCGGCGAGCTACGCGACAAGACCGTCGAGGAATACGAACGCGAACGTCCCGGCGTGCTCGAGGAATTCTACGCCGCCTTTGAGCGCGACCCTTGGAACACGCCGTACCCGGGAGAGCGGGGCGAAGCCAAGCGCGACGTGGCCGCGCGCCTCATGCCATTGCTTGATGTCTGGAACGCGCAGCTCGACGCGCCCCGACGCGAGCGCCAGCGCGACGACGCCACTTGGGCCAAAATGGCTCAAAAGGCCTGCCTGGTGTCGAGCCACGGCGGCGTCATCCACGTTTTTTTGGAGCTCCTGCGCTGTCCCCTAGCCACCGGCGACCGCATCATAGGCAATGGGGACGTGCTGATTGTCGTTCCCACGGCAGACTCTAAGGGAACATGGCGAATTTTGCGCCATTATAGAGTGGGCGACAACGTCGCTGCGGCTATCAAGCCCGGGTAGCCGCCACCGGTGTAGCAGGACGGGAGCCCTTGATGAGCTGGCCGCAGGCCGCCTGAATGTCGCGGCCCTTTGAGAGGCGTACCGTTGCCACGAGCCCCCGCTCCTTGAGCAGAGTTTGAAAGGCATACACAGGACCAACGCCCGGTCTGCGATAGGCCGTTCCCTCGTGCTCGTTGAGCGGGATAAGATTCACTTTCGCCGGAA
The DNA here is from genome assembly GCA_044356935.1 of Silvanigrellaceae bacterium. Classification (GTDB taxonomy): domain Bacteria; phylum Bdellovibrionota_B; class Oligoflexia; order Silvanigrellales; family Silvanigrellaceae; genus JADCJN01. Next base: position 4,945 of record JBIKVI010000177.1, read on the forward strand.
GGCCCGAGAGCAGAGTGGCGAGCGCCTCAGCGTGCGCGGGAGAATCGTTGATGTTCCGTATGAGCGTATATTGGAACATGAAGCGCCGGCCGTAGCGCTCTGCGTGTTCCCTGAGGCAGAAGAGCACATCGGCTACCGGATGGCGCGCGTTGACGGGCATGACTCGACTCCGCTCGTCGTCGAACGGGGAATGCAATGACAGGGCGAGGCATACCGGACTCGAATCGAGGAAGGTACCGAGCTGGGGCAATAGGCCCACGGTGCTCACGGTGACTTTGTTGGGAGAAAGGCCTAGGCCTTTGGGATCGATGAGAATGTCGAGCGCAGGTAGGAGGCCTTCGAGATTGTCGAGGGGTTCGCCCATTCCCATGAACACCACGTTCGAAATGCGTTTGGGACCTCCCGCGAACGCACCGGAGAAATCAACGTCGTCCACGTTAGCAGAGAGCCATCGGGCACTGGCCACAACTTGACCCACGATCTCGTGGGTTCCGAGGGAACGCAGGAGGCCCATACGACCTGTTTGGCAGAAGCGACATCCTTGGGCGCACCCAACCTGAGTGGACAAACAGAGGGTGAGGCGACCCCGCTCGGGAATGAGCACAGATTCGACAAGCAGCCCGTCGGAGAGCTCCATGGCGAACTTCACCGACCCGTCGGCCTCGCTTTTATGGGTGAGGTCTTCTCGCACGTGGACGGATGGAGCGAAGTCGTGGGTGGCGAAAAGTGCATCGAAGGAGGCCCCCCGAATGGAGGTGCGTGGAAGCGGCTCGAGCTCACGGTAGAGTGCCCGGAAGAAGGCCTCCGAGCGTCGAGAGGCCGTCGACGGCTCCTCGCCACGGCCTAGCGAGACTTCAAGGGCCCTGGTGAGATCGGCCCGAGTCAGTCCGTAGATGGAAGGTAACGAAGACACAGTAGGACGCCTCTCGCGCAGGGGTGCCCTCCGACAGGAGCCGAACAGCACTTCATTTCCCACAAGAACCATGGGGTGCGGAGGGCGTCAAGCGGCAAACCTAAGCGTTTTGTTCGGATCTCCTGGGGGTGAGCATTGCTTCGGATCGACGGGAGGGTAAGCTCGAAGCGCCCTCCACAGGTCGACGAAGGTCGACGCGAGGCGTCTGCGTTGCTTAATTGCCACCGTTCGAGAGGTTCGCCGCGCCATGAAAGACCAAAGCAAGTCCCTCGCGCAGAAGTGCCCAGCCCCCGCAGCGACCCACCTCTCCGCCCCCCTGCTTGCCAAGGAGCGCCTGGTGGCAGATCGAATCCGTGTCCATGCCGAGCGCGTGGGAGAAGCCCTTCGGGCGGGTCGCGAAACCTGGATCCCCATCGTGGCCCCGTGCACCAGCACAAACGGGGGAATCTTGAGTTGGAAGACTGCCGTAAGATTCCTCGAAGGGGAAAAGAGCGAAGCCGAGCGTCGCCACGAAGACAGCCTCTTCGCGTGGTGGTGCGAGAATTACGTCGTGACGTGCATTCCGGCCGCGGGAGCCGCATCGCGTTACCTAGGTCCCTTGCACAAGCTCGTCGCTGAGGTCGAGAGTCAGGTAGCCGGCCTCCCTGAACTTTTCGAAAGCGCCTGGAAAGCCGACCCGGCAGGCCTTGCGTCTTCGCGTCTCGACGGCAGACAGCGCCAGGTCTTCGTGGTCGCGTTGGAAGGACTCACGCCTTCCAACGAGTACCTGCGCCTTGCCGAACATCTCAGAGCGCTCAAGGGGGGCACGGCCGGAGAGGACTTCGTCCGCACGACGTCTGTCCTCGTCGAGGTCCTGACTTTAGGTAACGCGGCGAGTGCGGCCGCCCTCGCGCAAGACGCGGCCAAACGTCGGGCGGCAGCACAGGCGAGACCTACCCACACGCAATCGTGGGACATCCGGCGTCCCTGGCTTCGCTCCTTGAGACCGCGCAACACGGCCTTCCGCAAGATTCCGCGTCCCATAGCCAATGGCTCCGCGCGCACGGTCGTACCCCATCTGGGCGCCGCGGCGCAGGCGACGCTTGAAGCTTACGTGGCGGCCAAGACCTGCCTCAGAGCCTTTGGGAGCGCACCGAAAGCCCTCGTGCCCACCACGCATGAGGGGGACACATTCCTGCGGCTCAAGCTCGTCGAGCAGACCACACTGCTCCGATGCGCCACCAACTACCTTATCGTACCCGTCGACCAGACGCGGGTTTTCGAAGCGGAGGTTGCCTCCGAGGGCGAACGCCTCAAGGAGATCGCCATCAATCCCTTCGACCTCGAGGGCACACCATTCGCCCCCGCGTTCCTACGCCACGAAGGTCGAGCCCCCACAGCGGGCGCTTGGAAGGTGCTCGAGCAGGGGCGTGAGCTTTGCACCCTGCGCTTCCGGCGCGATGGAACTCCATACACGGGTGAGGACGGCGCTTACTCGGTGGTCAGCGCCGGACATGGCGAGCTCCTCCACCTTTTCGAGGGCATGGCCGCGGCAAATCCCCGCGCCGAATGCCTTCACGTGCGCAATATCGACAACATCATAGGCACGACGGGCGAGCGCTGCGAGGAACTTTCGGTGCCGGCCGACGTGTTCCGCATCGTGCGCGATTGCCTCGAGTACGTCCGTGCGGCCGTCGATGACTTCGTGCAGGCAGGAAACCACAAGACGGAGGGGGCGCGGCTTACGGCCACCCCTTTGCTGGAAATCGTCGACTGCCTTTCGGGCCTTCTCGTTCCCCAAACTCCTCGCCCGAGGGACGCCGACGTCGTGGATGCCACGGGACGTTACGTGGGTTTCTCGGCCAAAGGTTTGCATGGGCTCTTCCGCGCGCTCTTCCATTGGTCTTCCCTCGACGAGTCGGGAGACGCGGCGGCTTGGCTGAAGCTACACGACGAATTGGCAAAGCCCCTTTCGGTGCTCGGGGTCGTCCGTAAAGAAACTGGCGATGTGGGGGGTGGCCCCGTCTTCGTGGACACCGGCGACGGCAAGCGCGTGAAGATCTGCCTTGAGATGCCCCATGCTGCTCCCGAGGCATCCACGGAGTATTTCGGGCCGCGCGGCAAAGCCACGCACTTCAACCCGGTGCTCGTCTTCTTCGAGCTGCGCACCCACAAGCGCGCTTTCGAAGGCGAAGGGAATCCCGGACGCCTGGTGGATTTCGGACAACTCTTTGACGATCGCTTTTGGCTCCTTTCCAAGAAGGAATTCCGCGGCGAACCGGTGTGCTATCATGAAACCGTGCTCTACGAGCTCATCGGGAATTCGGCCACCACCAACCTCCTCTTCGTGGAGGTCCCGCGCACGCTCTTCGTGCCGCACAAGGCCATCTTCGACTCCATGGGACAGGACCGTCGCTCCTATGGTTTTCATGAGACTCTTCAGGAACTGGAAAGGGAAGCGTAACGCAAGGCTGGCGCGTGATGTCCTCGCGGCGCAGTCCGCGATCCGCGTGGAGCGGCGCCGGGAGAGTGCCGCGCGCGGCGCACCGGATCTCTATGCTGAGCTTGGACGTTTGCCTCGCGAGGGAGGACGTGCAGCCCTCGGGCTCGAAGCAGGAAATGCGGCGTCGGCGCTCGACGAACTCGGGGGCGAATGCCTTTTGATACTGCGCGCTCTTCGTGAGGAATACATTGATCGCAAGGATGCGCCCCTGCGAGGCCTCGCACTCGAAAGCGGACTGATGGCGCCGGAACCCCCGTCCACGGAGAGCCAAACGCGGCCCCGTCCCCCCGCATCAAAAGTCGCGACGCCCTTTTTGTTTCTTCGGGTACCGGGCAAGCCAGGATTCCTCGTCGAGCCCGATGATGAAGGCACCTTCCAGCTCTATCGCGCCGTGGAAGCTCGCCCCCTCCTGCACAACGACTCGACCGGCGAGGCGGAACGGCCCTCTCTTTTCTCACGACGCTCCGAGCTCGTATCGCACTTGACTCACCTAGAACCCGGCCTCTGGAGAGTTAAGGAGGGCACCGACAGCCCCGAGACGCTCGGGGTTACCCGCGTCGCCGAGCGTCTCCTCGCGCGTGCCGTCCACGAAATGACGCTTCTGTAGAAAAGTTGGACGGAGCGTAAACCAAAACGACACCGCTTGGTGACGGTGTAAACGTAACACCCAGCCATTGCGGGGAATCGTCGATTGGCGCCCGCATGGCACGGAGGGTGCTAAGGAGACTCCAGGAACACGA
>JBIKVI010000178.1:0-9063 GCA_044356935.1 Silvanigrellaceae bacterium
GCAAGCCTTCGCCACCGAGCCTCACTCGTCGGTGCGATTGCCATTTGTCCAACAGGCGCCACAGATAGGCGTTGGGCAGACGCAAAACCCCGGCGTTGGGCAGACGCAAAACCCCGGCGTTGGGCAGACGCAGGCCCCGGTCGCTGGCGCTTGCCCAGAGAGCATTTACGTTGGCATGAAAGGCGATTCGTTCGCGTCAGGTGTGCGCTTCACGGTCGCCACGCGCGACCTCTTGGCTCCGGGCGCCTCCCTCATGATGCAGCGCTCTGCCACGGGCCACCTTTGGACCGCGCCGCTGAAATCCGAATACGCCGCATGCAATGCTGCCACCATGCCCGTGCAACTGTGGTCCAACGCGTCTTACCAGGTCATGCTCGCCAATGGTCAGCTATCGGTCATCCTTATCGAAATGAGCCCTTCGTTCCAAGTCACGCTCGTATCCGGCTGGAACAACCAGGCCATTTTCGATGTGAGCGAGATCCTTTAGCCAGAGTTATCTCGCCGGTGCTTCCGCTCGACGCGATGCTCGTTTGTGCTCCCATTGCCCGATGAAATGGTGCAGCACGAATCCGAGAATCATGGATGCGGCGAAGGTAAGTGCTTCCGGCCGGAAGGAGGCGATGGACACGATGGCAGGACCCGGGCAAAAGCCCGCCAATCCCCATCCCGCTCCGAAGACCAGAGCGCCGAAGCGCGCCCGAGGTGAAAGATCCCAACCGGTCGCCGGCATGTGCTTCCAATCGTCCTCGAGCCAAGGACGCGGACGGCGAATCAACGCCCGATGTCCTATGGCATAGACGCCCAATGCTCCTGCCATGACGAATGCCAAAGAAGGACTCCAGTTTCCCGCGAGGTCGAGGAAAGCGAGCACCTCATTGGGATTGAGCATGCCGCCGATGGCGAGTCCAAGCGCGAAGAGGAGGCCTGACAGGAATGCGGTCGCCAATCGAAGTGCTCCCCGAGGGTCGGAATCACTGCCGTGCAGCTCCCCCTTCATAGCGACATCCTCCACGAGATGAGCGTCGCGACCAGTGCACCGGCCGCCATGAATAGAATCGTTGCAAGAAGGCTGCGCCCCGAGAAGCGGCCAAGGCCGCAGATCCCATGTCCGCTGGTGCAGCCAAGGCCCGCGCGAGTGCCATAACCCACGAGCAGACCCGCCAAAGCGAGTACGCCAAAGGAGCGGCCTTCCGGCATCTCGAACGCGAAAGTGTCGGTGGCGAGCGCGAGCACCGCTCCGGTGCAAACGAGTCCGGCGATGAATGCGACTCGCCATGGCCATTCCTTGGCCGCATGGGCACGGGCCCTCGCATCGACGGCGAAGGTCATCAATGTTCCGGCGACGCCGCTCACACCCATGACGCGTCCATTCGCGCCCAACAAAAGGAGCGCCGCGAGACCGATGAGCACTCCACCACCCATTGTAATAAGGTAACGCATGATGTCTGTCATTTTCCCATTGTCTCCTTGGCGAGAATGAGGATACCCATAACGAGGACGAAAACGCCGAAAGCCTTGGCGAGCCTGGCGGAAGGGACGCGGCTCGCGAGGCGAGAGCCGATGGCCATGCCCACGAGGGCCGCGGCCAAAACGCCCGCCAGGATGTCCCACGGAACCGCCGCTCCGGCGAGGAGATCCCCACCGAAGCCCACGAGCGACTTGAGCGCGATGATGAACAAAGACGTGCCGACGGCGATTTTCATGTCGAGGCCAACCAGGAGCGTGAGGGCGGGAACGATAAGGAAACCTCCTCCTGCTCCCACGAATCCCGTTACAGCACCGACCAAGAGGCCCTCCGCGCCAATCAGAAGCGCGCGGTAAAGAGGACTTCCCCCCCCGCCCCTTCGGGATTCCCCGCTTTGCTCTCCCTGAGCGCCATTGATGGCGTTGCTCTCGGTGATGTTCCCTTCCGCAGGGGCGGGTGTCTTGGCGATGGGACGCAGCATGGCGATGCCGGCGACAAGCATGACGATGGCGAACGCGCCGAGCACGAGCTGATCGCTGGTGATCCCGTAGCCCGCGACGACGATGCGCTCCGGCAACGCCGGAAGCAGCCAACGCCGCACCACGAAGACGCCCACGAAACTCGGCAACGCGAACAAGATACCGTCGCGCCATGCGACCTCGCGGCGTCGCGCGAAGCGCACCGTTCCGGCCGCCGCCGTAGCCGCCACCACTGCGAGGCTCGCCGCCGTGGCGATGCGCGCGTCCATGCCGAGGACGTAATGGAGGATGGGCACGGTGAGTATGCTCCCTCCTCCCCCGAGGAGGCCTAGGCTCGCTCCTACGAAAACCGAAAGAATGAGTCCGAGAGCCAACAAGGTGACCTCCTTGGAACGAGGGCGGGTGCAACGAGAGCAACCGCTATCAGGCTCCGCAGTTCTGGTTGCCGGGAAGGGAAACGTCGAGCTTCTTGGGTGGGGGGAGTTTCCAGCTCGCCAGCTCGGCCACGAAGGCCTCTTCGTCGAGCTTGAAGAGGGGGTTGTTCGCCTTCTGCTCGCCCACTGTAGAAACGAAACGACCGTTGTAGTCGTGTCCGGGGTAAACGAGTGTTTCGTTGGGATACGAGGCGAGGCGCTTGAGGCTGCGAAACATGGCGCGGGAGTCGCCGGCCTGGAAGTCGGTCCGTCCGCAAGAGCCGATAAGGAGGGTGTCACCTGTCAGGAGTCTGTTCCCATCCACCAGGAACGTCACGCTCTCAGAAGTGTGTCCGGGAGTGGCAAGGGTTTCGATGGTCACTTCACCCACACGCACGACGTCGCCATCGTTAAGCGCCACATGTGGGCAGTGAACGGTGGACTTTGCCGAGAGTGCGATGCGGGCGGCGGGAAACGCCTCGAGGAGCCGTGCGTTGGCGGTGATGTGGTCGGCGTGCACGTGGGTTTCGAGCAGGTAGGTCAGGTCGAATCCGAGCTCGCGGATGCGTTGCACGTATGTCTGCGTCAGTTCGCGCACGGAGTCGATGAGCGCTGCTTCCTTGGTCACCTTGTCGGCAACAAGGAAGGTGTAGGTGGAGGTTTCCGGATCGACGAATCGTTCGAAGTGAAGGCGGCTACTCATGACGGGTCTCCTCTTAGGGAAGTGCGAAAAGGTTTAGTGACCTCTTGTTTACCTGTAGACCTCATCCTGCGGAGAGCTTCTCATAGCCTCCGCCATCGGCGACAATCACATTCTGGAATCCGGCCGTGCGCAGGAGTTGGGAGGCCACGAGGGCGCGGCCCCCGCTGCGACAATAGATAAACACACTCTTTTCGCGGGGGAGTTCATTCAGGCGCGTTTCGAGTTGGGGAAGGGGGATGTGCACAGCCCCGCGCAGGATTCCCTGCGCGACCTCGTCGTCGTTGCGCACGTCGAGCAACAGAGCTGTTCCCGCTGGGCATTTACGGAACCGTTCGAGAAAGGCGGTGCAGTCGAGCTTCATGGGGCCTCCGTGGAAAGAGAGCGCCGGAACACGATTGGTCCTTCGGCACCCTTCAAAGAGAGTATCGGATGGAAACGCATAAAATCAAGCGTTCAATTGAATAATTTAATATCGAGTAATGTCATGCTGTTGCTCTGAGAGACTTCCCGCGGTAAACCCGCCCTTCATTCATAGAGCAATCGCCTTTCGCGTTCGCGCCCGTGGCTTGGGGAGCGAACGAACGCGGTTCACGATTGGGAGTGGTCGAGTCCGGTTTGTCGCACGCACCAGGCCTCGTAGCCCTTTTCGCGGAGGAAAGTCGCCGTTCGCGCCGCGGTGACGCACATCCGCCCTCGGCAGAAGACGTACACGGGGATCGCTGGGGCAAGAGCGTCAGAATGCCCCAATCCGTTTGGCTGCTCCCCAATTCGCTCCGCCACACGGGGGAGATCCTCGAGCGCAAACACGGGCACGTTTATGGAGCCCTCCACGGGGCGAGCCTTCGCCTCCTCCAGGGAACGCACATCGACGAGCACGGCCTGCCGATCGTTCGCCAAGCGCGCCGCCTCCCCAAGAGAGAGCTGGGCCCGCAAAGCGGAGGGAACGAGCCTCTCCTCCTCGTCGCGCGCGGTGGGCGAGAGTTCCGCCGTGAGCTCCTGCAATGCGCCTACGAAACGATGCACGGATGCGGAAGCGAGATCGTAAACGCGGTGCGTGCCGTCCTTCTGCACGTTCAGCAGGTTGCCTTGCGCAAGCTTGCGTAGGTGCTGCGACGTGTTCGCCACGGACTCCCCAAGGGCCTGGGCCAGCGCCTCTACGGTGCGCGGAGATTGCGCCAGCAGAGAAAGGATGTGGATGCGCACCGGCGAGGAGGCCAGAGCAGCGACGGCCGCGGCCTCGGCGAAAAGCCGGCCCCTCGCCACGCGGGTTTCGGTGGTATCGAAAGTCGACTTTGGACGCATGCTTCACCTCGCCATCGGCGTCGCGCCGCGCAGTGCATGCCTACAGCGGACAGGCCCTCCCGCTCAAGTCGGCCCAGAGGGAGGTCACCCCCGCCGCCCCCCCCCGCGCGCGCTTTGGCGAGATCCCCAGCCCAGTGTTTTTTTGTTTCTTTGCAGTTTGGTGTGAGGATAAAGAAGGCTGGGGCCGGAAGGGAAGTGCGGTTCGCGTCAATTTCGCGGACTTGCATCGAGCGACCTGTCACCTTTTCTTCGGATGAACAAAGGAGACGACATGGCTAAGGGTGGAATGTTCGGTGCGCTGAGCAGAGATTCCGAGGCGTTCACGGGAATTGGATTGCTCGTCCTGCGCGTGTTTTTCGGGGCGACGATGCTCGTGGCCCACGGTTGGCCGAAATTGGCGGGATTCGCCGATCGGATGAACACGTTCCCGGACCCTCTCGGGGTGGGTAGCGTGGCGAGCCTGGCGATGACGGTGGGGGCCGAAGTGTTCGCGGCTGGCGCTATCGTCCTAGGGCTCTTCACACGTCTGTCGACGATTCCTCTCATCGTAGCCATGTTCGTGGCCGCCTTCGTCGTCCACGGCGAGGATCCCTGGCAAAAGAAGGAACTCGCGTTCGTATATCTTGGCGCATACCTGGCGCTCCTCGCCGCGGGGGGTGGGCGCTACTCGCTCGACAGGAAGTTCTTCGGAAGATAATGGAAAAACGGATTAAATTATTGTTTAGTTATATTTCGTCTAAATTCCTTTGACCAGACTCCGAAACCCCTTTCGCTCGGTCGCCGACCGCCACCGCGGACCGGCCGACAGAACTTGGGGGGGGTATGCTCGACATCCTGATGGGTCCCGTTTTCGCCTTCGCGTATGGCGCGCTGTTGCTGGCGATATTCGCCGTGTCGGTCGTGAGGCTCAACCGCGGCTTTCGCGCGGCCGAGGAATTCCTCCGGAAGACCGGCGAGTGGACCTTACAGGTCCGCAACGAGAACGGCTTCCGGCTCTACCGGAAAAACGTCGCCGATGAAGCCCTCGCTCGCGGCGGCCTGTCGTCGGCATGGAGTGAATTCCTCGACGAGATCCACATCCGCTACAACGACGAGGGACACCCCCTCGCCGAGAGTTCGACGGATGCGCTCGAGAAGGTCAAGCACGACTTGCGCGAGGTGTTCGAGCGCTCGCATAAAGTCACGCGCCTGACCTCGGTCGCGCTGGCGGTGTTCGGGCTCCTCGGCGCTGTGTTCGCGGTGGGCGTTGGCGCGCTGTCTGCAGCCCCCTTTCTCCAACAGGACCCTGCCGACGCCGCGCGCGCGCTTGCCGCGCTCTTCTCAGCCGGCGGCCTAGCCTTCGTGGCGAGCGCGACGGGACTCCTCGGGGCCATCGTTTTTCGGGCTATCGAACGTTGGCAGTCGATGCGCATCGAGAGGCGCATCGACGCGCTCGCCAACCACTTGCGTAGCTTCGTCTCATTCCGCGGCGAACCCTACTTCCTCGCCGAGCTCGCATACACCCTGCGCTCCGAGCGCGCCGGGGTGAAGGAGTTCGGGCAAGAACTCCTCGAGCGCTTGAGCAAACCCGCGCAAGAGGGAACCCAGTCCGTCGTCGCCGCGGTCGAGGCCCTCACGAGCACGACGCGCGAGCAAACCGACATTCTCCTGCAGGCGAACTCAAGCCAGACCTTGGCACTTGTGCACGCCTCGGGCGAGCAAGGCGAAAAGGTGGCCGCCGCCGTTCTGGGCCAAGGAGACAAAAACCTCTCGGCCCTCGCGCATCACGCCGACGTGCTGGCGTCGACGCTCTCCGAGCAGACCGAGGCGTTGGCGCGGGCGGTTTCTTCGCAAACCGAGGCGATCACTCACGCGGTTCTCGCTCCCCGTGACTCGCACGCGGGAGAAAGCGTCGTCCTGGCCCGCAATCAGCTTGAAGCATTGCGTTCACTCGAGAACGCCGTCCAAGGGCTCGAGATTCAGGTGGTGTCCGCCCTGGGGCGTGTGGGCGAAGCGGTCACCCAAGGAGAGACCCGTGTCAGTGGCGCCTTCCGTGTGGCCGTCGACGATCTCGGGCGCGACGTTCGGCAGGCTCTCGATCGTCTCGGCACACAATTCGGGTCCGCCGTGCACGTGAGCGCCGGCGACCTTGGCAAGAGTTTGGCGAGCCTGTCGGAGAGCCTCGCGCGCGACCTCAGCGGCGTCCACGCCATCCATTACGCAGAGGCCACGCTGCTAGCGCGAGCCCGTCCCCCCACTGAAGCCGAGAGGGCCGGTCAGGCACACGTGAACCCGCCCTCGCCCGCTTCCACGTACACGTCCATGCCCATGCCCACGGGCGGCTCGTTGGTCATTAACGAAACACAGGGGCCCCTTGCCGAATTCATCGACGCCGAGCCGACCGTCGTTTCCGTGCGCGAGGATCTCGCGTTTTCGCCGGCCTTGGCGCTTGCCGACATCCCACCCACGCTGCAGGTCATGGTGGGCTGCCTCGACCTCCTGCAGTCGGGTTTGCGTGGATTGGGAACCGTTCGTGCGCAGCTGAGTCATCTTCGTGAAACCGTGGAACGGCAGCGCCGATTGCTTGGCGACATCCAGGCCGCGGCCTTGCCGGTTTCCGACGATGGCTCTCTGCCGGCCTGGTGGAATGCGCGTGCAACCCGCGTGGTCGATTCCCTCGCGCGCGTCGACACCCTCCTCGCCGAAACACGGGAGGCGGCCCAAGGCTATGACTCCTCAACTGAAGCACTCCTGGCTGAAGCTTTCGTGCGCTTGGGGAAAAACGTGGAACGCGTGTGGGATGGCGACCGCGAGCTGCCAGCAATCGTCGAGAACCTGTGGGGAGGCTCTCGCACGCCTTCGCAGCTGGTGAAATCGGTGGCTGCGCTGAAGGAACACCTGGCCGCCTTGTGCCGCGCTTTGCTCGGTGCGCAACGCAACGCCCTGACTCTTGAGCGCGCATTGGTCGAGGTTTGGGAGTGCGCGCGCTCTGGCCTCCATACCGACGAGGCCTACTGGCGGGCCCTGGAGGAGAAGGCCCTTCTCGCTGGTCGTCGCGGTCGGGTGGTGGGAGCGGCTCGCAAGCGAATCGCTTTCCCAGCGCTGCAGCTCGATGCCGAGGTGGTGCCCGCCCTTACATCGCTGGGCAATCTCATCGAGGAAACGGGCCTTTGCCTCGAATCGCCTTCCGTGAAGAAGGGCCTCCACGACAAACTTCCCAAGGTCGGGTGAGAGGATCTCATGACACGCTCGACTCGGCGCGCTCGGCGCACGCGCGAAAGTAGACGCGAAGGAAACGCCACTCAGGCGGGCGAGAAGCACGTTCTCCCCCTGGCTGCATCCCTTTCGACCGCACTCGCTTCTCTTTTCCTGCTGTGCGCTCTTCTTGTGATGTTCGCGTGGCCCGCGGCTCCCGCTGCGCGCGACAAGGGTTTCCTTGCCGCCGCGCGCGCGCAGGCCAAGGAGTCGGTCGCCCAACTCAGGACGCTCACTCTCCCGGAATTCGTGGCCAGGGTTGCCGAGAGGCTGCGTAACGAAGGCGTTCCCGTGACCGTCGAAGGCGCCGGGACGATCCTGGTGCTCGACGATACGGCCGCGCCCGAGGCGCACTTCGCTCGTTCGGAGCCCATGCCGCTTCCCCAATCCCGCTCACGACTCGAGACGTTTGCACGCGCCTTGTCTTGGGGCCTGAATTGTTACGTCGAGCCCGTGGATGCCAGGGGGGCAGGGAGGTGCGGCGATGCGCCCACCGTGGCGTGCGAGCAAGGATACGCACCCCTGCGCTTCGCGGGTGTTGAGTTTGAGGGGCATGCAGACGCCTTGCCGTTCCGGCCCAACCCAAGAGGCGAGGACAACGAATCCCTCGCCGCCGCGCGAGGATCCGCCGCCAAGGATGTGGTCGAAGGTTGCCTTCCCGACGGCGTCGTGGTCCTGACTTCCAGAGGCACGGGGGCTCGCGCGCCGCGCGTGGATCCAGCCTCCGATGGAAGGAACAGGCGCGTGGAGATCCGCTTCTTGCCCTGAACGGCGGTGGCCTGACGCTCCAAGTTCAAGTGCATGCGGGGCAGAGCCGAACCCTCTCCCATGCACGACGCCTGCGCCATGCGCGCCCCATACACTTCGCGATTCCATGCCCATCGGGCTCCCTCGGCGGGACGCGCGATCGCATGGCTCGCGACCCTCGCTCACTTGTCCTTCGCGGCGGTCGCGCAAGCGTCTTCGATGAGCGAGGAAAGAACCGTTACCTTCTCAGGCGGGGCCGCATACTTGACCCATAAGAGCCAGCTCGCCGAGAGCAACGACACCGGTTTGGGCTACGATTATGGCCTGCGCATCTTGGGTGGTTCCCAAAACAACATCCTCGTCGACGTGAGGGGTGGTATGGAAACCACCACATTCGCGCTGGCCGAAGCGACGAGTATCGCGACCAAGGAACTGGTGTTCCTCTTCGGATACAACTTCGGATGGGCTTACGCTGCCGCCGGGGCTGGAACCTACCAGATAGCGGCGAGCCGAGCGGGATCGGAGATGGAAACCTACTCGCGTACATACGCGGGCTGCATCGGCACTTCGTTCGGACTCTACCGCGGCACGTCGTTCTTCCTCGACGGCCGAGTCGCTTCGCCCTTCGAGACGAAGGAGACGGAGAAGAAGGACGCCACGGTGGGTATGCACATGGTAGGGCAGGGCGGCGTGACCTTCGACCTCACGCGCAAGTCGATG
>JBIKVI010000179.1:0-8974 GCA_044356935.1 Silvanigrellaceae bacterium
TGATGGTGGGTGTCAATGGCGTCGGCAAAACCACAACCACGGGCAAGCTCGCATTCAAAGCGCGCAGTCGGGGTTTGGGTGTCGTCGTCGGAGCGGCCGACACGTTTCGCGCCGCTGCTGTCGAACAGCTCGCGGTGTGGGCCGATCGTTCGGGTGCGAAGCTGGTGCGCCTGAAGGAGGGGTCCGATCCCGCGAGCGTGGCATACGAAACCGTGCGTCTCGCCAAGGCGGAAGGCCTTCAGCTCGCCATTGTCGACACCGCAGGACGCCTCCATAACCGCAACGACCTTATGCAGGAGCTCGCCAAGGTGCGCCGCGTCATGGGCAAGGAGATCCCCGAGGCACCCCATGAGGTCCTCCTGGTGGTCGATGCCACCACCGGACAAAACGCCCTTCAGCAGGCGCGCGTGTTCCGCGAAATTTCGGGCGTAACGGGCGTGGTACTCACCAAACTCGACGGCACCGCTAAAGGCGGCGTTGCTTTGGCCATCGTCGCGGAACTGGGACTGCCCATTCGTTACGTAGGCGTGGGCGAGAGCGTGGACGACCTCGAACTGTTCCGGGCAGAGGAATTCGTGGACGCGCTGTTTGGCTGAGAGCTCGAGCGACGTTAGCTTTCAACCGCGCACGGCCAGAAGAAACTCGCGATCGCCTTCCACGGCGAAGTGCATGCGCTCCACGAGCGCCTTCACGCCGCCGGGAGTCGGGTGGCGCGAAGCCAGGGCATCGACGCAACGCAGCAGCGACACGAGGCGCTTGACCGAAGACCGCGTGCCGCCCAAGCCTACTTTGGCGCTCAGGTCGCAGAAATCGACCACAGACGCGTCGATTTTTTCTTCGATTCGGCAAGCCGCGTGGATGCGTATTTCGGCGCAGGCCTTGTCGGCGGGGACGCCGTTGTCGCGGAAGGTGATGCCATTGGAAAGCAGGACCCGCACACGCGCGGGGTCAAAGGCTTCCCCCGGAGGCAGGAGTAAGAGCGTGTCGCAAGTGACGCGTTCTTCGAGCCCGCGCGCGAGGCGCTGCACGCTCCATCGTGTGTTGCGACGCGGAGAGTAGGGGTCGTGGCCGGGAGTTGGCGAAAGGCTCAAGGAAACGTCGGAGAGCGTCTCGAAGCGCGACTCGATGGTTGCCCGCGTATCGAAGAAGATGCGGTTCCACAGGAGATCGACGGTGGAAAGGTAGGGCAGGGCACCGAGGAAACGCGCCTGTTGAGTTGAGTGGGTCGACACGGCCTCACCCTGGGCGCCGGGAAGCAGCGTGGCGGGGCGGAGGGCCTCCCCGTCGTCGCCGAGGACCTCGCACATTGCGGCCGCGGGCGCGAGACCCGCGAGCAGGCACAGCTCCTGCAGGGCCTCGGTGTGGCCCGTTCGCGCGAGGAGTCCGCCCGAATGAGCGCGGACAGGAAACACGTGCCCGGGGCTCAGGAAGTCGGTGGCCGTCGCCTGTGCATCGGCCATGAGGCGGATAGTGAGCGCGCGATCGTGAGCCGAGATGCCGCTCCCAATGCCTTGGCGGGCGTCCACCGCCAAGGTGAAGCCCGTATGCGCCACGTCGCCGGGCAAGCGTGGGGCGGAGGCGAACGCGAATCGGTCGGCGAGTTCGTGACCTATGCTCACGCACAGGAGCCCGCGCGCGTGGATGAGCGCGGCATTGACGTTTTCAGGAGTGGCGAACGAGGCATGGAACGCGAGGTCGGCTTCATTTTCGCGGCGCCCGTCGTCGCCCACGAGGACCGCACCCCCCTCGCGGAAGATGCGCACGGCCTCTGCAACGCGAGCGCGCAGGGCGGACAGCTCTGCCGCGTGGGTGGGGGTGCCCACAGGCGCGCAAGCGGCGGCTGCGGACGGCGCCACGGGCTTTAAGGAGGGGGTGAAGTCCGAGAGTGCGGCCATCGAGGGCTGTCCTTTGGGAAAACGTGCGAGAGCGGCTGTCTTCATGACGAAAATCCGCAGGTCAGAACTATCCCCTCCCAAACCCGAAGTAAAGATTCTTGCGACCCGTGCCGAAACCCCGATGGGCCTATTGAATTGGCCCGCGGGGGAGGGCCCAAGGCCGTGGAAAATCGAAAGTTAGTGGCCATCGGCACCGGTGCCGCACTGGCGATCTCCGCCCTTGGCGGCGTCTTCGCGCTCGGTGTCCACGTGGGCCAAACCGGAGGCTTGGGTTCCTTGGACGTTGCGGGCTCGCGTCGGTCACCGGACTCGCCCGAGTTTTCGGGCAGCTCTGGACCTGCCAAGGGGGATGCGACCATTGCTGCCGACACCACTGCGGCAACGGCAGCAGACTCGTCGGGCGCAGGGGAAGCGCCGGCCCCGGACTCGCCCGACCTCGTGCTTCCCGCCAATGCCCAAGCTCCCGAGACCGACGACAAGCCCGTGCGTCTTTCGGCAGGCAGCGCATCGACGCAGGCACCCGATCCGCTCAATCCCGCGACGCTCCCCTTGGCGCGTCGAAGCCTCGACGACTTCAAGCACCTCGACGAGAAGTCATTCCTTGAAATGCACGGCATGAGCGAAGACAAGACCTACAAACGATCGTTGCTGCGCCTCAAGCAGCACCTCATTGGCACGCGCAAGGAAAAGTACGACGCCGTGAAGTGGTGCGAGAAGCACTACGCCGGGAAGAAAGGGATTGGAGGCGCGCCCACGACGGAAAACCTCGGATGCTCCTACTGGCGCGTCCTGCAGATGGCCAAGACAGACGGCTCCCGTAACAAATCCACGGCTCGCAAGAAGCGCGAAAAGGGCGGCATGACCGCAGCCATGGCGCGCGTCAAACGCACGCGCGTTCGCAGCGAGGCCGACTGGAGGGTGTTCCGCGGTGCGCCTTACTACGCGTCCATGACGACCCTCGACTTCAAATCGCTCCTCGACGCCAAGCGCGTCGTCGACGTGGCCATGAAGAGCGCGGGCGACTGCTCAACCGCCAACGCGCGCGCGGCCATCGTGCGCAACCTGGAAGAGTACCTGCCCGACAAGCAAGCCTTCGACCTCATGGTCCGTGTTACCGAAACGCTCTACACCTGCCTTCCGCCCTCGTCGGAGGCGTTCGAGATCGTGCACGTGCGCATGGGCCTGCTCCATCTTGAACGTTCGAACTTCAACGACGCGGCCACCCACCTCGAACTCGCGTTGCAATCGGAAAGCCCCAGCGAGGAGCACCGTTCCCTTTTCTGGCGCGGCTTCGTGGAGTCGCTCACGAAGGTTGATGGGGGCGTTATCAAGCCCCACGAGAATCCTTATTGGGACAAACTCATTACTCAGTCTCCACTGACCCTGCACGCGCTCGTGGCCGATGAGCTCCAGGGCCGCATTCCCTACGAACGCATCGCCAAGCGTCCCGCCGCCCGCGTCGCCATGTACGCCGATGGCGAATGGGACCGCTACAACCTCGCTCTCTTCACAACCGGCTTGCTTATCGCGCGCCAAGAGAAGGTCGCGCTGGAACGCTGGTCGCGTTACCTCACCGACAACGTCAAGCCCGTGGACTTCGAGACAGGGCTTTTCCTCGCCCTCGCGCATCTGCACGCCGGGAACACGCGCTCCGGTATCCTCACGGTGTTCTCTGTGGTGCGCGACTTCGGCAGCGACAAGCTCACGCCCAAGGTCCTCTAGCTGCTCTACCCCCTGCGCTACCACGCCGACGTCATCAAGCATTCCCGTAACGTGGACGCCGCCCTGGTCATGTCGCTCATCCGTCAGGAGTCGAGCTTCAACCTCCGAGCCACGAGCCCTGTGGGTGCGCGAGGACTCATGCAGATCATGCCCGCCACGGCACGGAGCCTCGCGCGCGGCAAACCGCTCAACCTCTACGATCCGGCGCAGAACATCCAGATAGGCACGCGTTACCTCGGCAGGCTTCTGGGCGCCCACGACGACAATTACGTGTTCACGCTCGCGAGTTACAACGCGGGGCCGCGTCCGGTTTCGAGGTGGCGTGTGCGTTACGACGAGCGCACCCCTCTCCTTTTCTCCGACCTCATTCCCTACCCGGAGACCCGCAACTACGTGTCCGGCCTCCTGCGCAACATGCATTGGTACCGCGAGCTTCTCGAAAACGTGGCCCACGCACGCGAGTCACGGGCTCACCCTTGGACGGCCAAGGACGTCGCACCGCGTCCGAATCTGTTCGGACTCGACGCGAACAGTGAGCCGATATCTCTCGCCGTGCGCAGCGACATCATCGAACGCGTCGAGGACGCCATGGAGGCGGCACCTTAACCTGGCATCGGTCGCGTCGGGCCTCTAGGCATTGAGTCAGACCGCCTCGGGCCAAAGAATGTCGCTGCGAGAGGCGTGTTCAGGGGATGAGGATGTAATAGGTGCGGTCAGCCGTGGGGTTGCCCGCGGAGTCGACTTTCCGCGCGACACACACGCCCGCCGTGGGTGCCCCACGGGTCGCCACCCGCGCCATCGGGCTCGGGGACACCAGAACGAAAGGCTTTGAGGCGGCATACGCGACGAGACCGCGCGCAGTGTCGGCGCACGAGCGCGTCAGATTCCCCTGCGAGAGTTCCATGCGCCCCACGGCGTAGCGCAAGCTCGCTCCCTCGCGGAGGAAGATGTCGCCCGAAGGAGTCGTCGCTCGCACGTAAATCGAGCACACGGTTTCCTTGGGGTCGTCGCGCACCACGAAAATGGGAGTGATGGGATGGTAACTCGTGTCGACCCGCACCGAGCCCGTGGGGCCGCCCGGGGGGGTGACCATTTGAAACCGCGGTCCGCAGGAGGGCGTTTGAGGAGTCTGCCACTGGGGCGGCGGCGTCGTGCCCCCGTTGGAGCCCGGGGGAGGGAAGGGCTCTGGATTGGGATTGCGGGGATCCACCGTGCCTGTAGGGCCTCCCGGATAGGTGCCAATACCCCCGGCACCCGAGCCGCCCGTGCCCGTTCCCGGTTGGCCTGTTCCTCCGCCACCAGGGTATTGGCCGGTGCCCCCTCCAGGGTATTGGCCGGTGCCCCCTCCAGGGTACTGACCCGTGCCTCCGCCAGGGTATTGGCCCGAGCCTCCGTTTCCGCCTGTGCCTGAGCCCCCTTGTCCGCCGGATCCTGGGTACTGTCCTGCGCCACCCGAGCCACCCGAGCCACCTGAGCCGCCTGCGCCACCCGGGCCGCCTGAGCCACCCGGGCCGCCTGCGCCCGACTGGTCACTGCCACCGGGATACTGGCCCGTTCCACCCGCGCCACCCCCACCGCCACCGTTGGGGCCCCCGGGCGGCCGGCCTGTGAGCGGCTCTCCGTTAGGGCCCCGCGCAATAGGATTGCCATTGGCGTCGAGCTCGTCGGGCGAACGATCGCCCTTGCCGGTTCCGGTTCGGCCGGCGTCGGACTCATCGGGAGAAACAGAACTCTTCTGCTTGTTGGAATCGTTGGAATTCGAGCCCTTGAACAGCGTGGCCTTGCACGCGCACAAAGACAACGACGCCAAAATGGGAAGCGCGAGAGGCGCGTATTTCATGGAGGAATCTCCGGAGAAGTGAACCGCGTGGGGTTGCGGTCTTCCCCAAGGTTACCTCATGCCCCAAAACCCTCCGCGCCCGGAGGCGTCAAAGTCGACCCAAAGCATCGAGCCCCAGAGCGAAGACGAACACGAGGCGCGCGAGGCCTCCTGCCCGCACCCGTGACAGCCAGGCATCGTAGTGCTCCGCAGCGCGCCGGGAGAGAAGGAGACGCTTGAGCGACTTATCGATCTTCGAAGGCTTCCTTCCTTCGGGGCGCGCCTTGGGTAAGAGCGAGGCCTCGTCGCCGGCGTGGGCCTCGATTTGGGCTTCGGTAAGATCGCCGAACAGTCCCCAGTGGATGTTCATGGGAGTGAAGTGCTTGGGATCGGCGTGCACGACGTAACGCGCCAACGCACCGATGCTTGTGTCGGCCGGGGGGAGAGGCAGCGAGGCTGGCGCCCCCGTGGCGTCTGCCCGCGTCAAGCGCCATCCCACCGCGTGGCCCACGAGGGTCCCCATGGCCGCGCTCTCAAGGTAACCTTCGACGCCCATGAGCTGCCCCGCAAGGAACACATGCGGCCTGGCGCGCAGGGAGAATTCCTCTGTCAGCAAGGCCGGCGATACGACGTAAGTGTTGCGGTGCATGCTTCCGAATCGGTGAAACTCCGCGTTTGCCAACCCAGGCAACAAGCGCAGGATGCGCTTTTGAGCCGTCCACGTGAGTCGGGTCTGGAAACCGACCATGTTGTAGGCGGCATGACCGAGGCTCTCACGACGCAATTGGACGCAGGCGAAGGGTTGGCGTCCCGTGCGGGGATCGATGAGGCCACGCGCCTTCATGGGGCCAAAGGAGAGAGTGCGCGGGCCGCTCTCGGCGAGCACCTCGATGGGTTGGCAGCCGTTGAAGTAGCGTGGCTCTTCGAAGTCGTGGAAAGGAACCTTGTCTCCTGCGACGACTTCCGCCACGAACGAGAAATACTCGTCCTTGCTCAAGGGAAGGTTCAGGTAGTCGCCTGTTTCTTCGAGCTCAGCTCCCCATGCGTCGGAGCTGCGCAAGCTCGCTCCGTCAGCATGGGGATCCCCCTTACTCGCGCCTTCGGCGCTCGTTGCGGACGCGCCCGCTTGGGCGTCGAAGTTCACCGACAGCCCCGTGCGCGCTTCGAATGCCTTGGAACGCATGGCCCGATTGGCCAGAAACGCCACGCCCATGTCAACCGTCTCGCCATCAACGATGGGCGCAATGGCGTCGTAAAACGCGAGCTGCTCCTGCCCTGTGATTCGACGAAGGTCCTGGGCGAGCGAATCGTGCGTCAAAGGGCCCGTAGCGATGACGATGGCATCGAAACCGGCTGCCTCGAGCGAGGCGATGTCTCGCACCACTTCGTCGACGACGGTTATTTTCGGATGGTTCCGCAGGACGCTTGTAATGGTTCCCGAGAAGAGGTCGCGGTCCACCGCAAGACTCTCGCCAGCCGGAACCGCCGACTCGCGTGCGGCTTTGACGACCAGGCTGCCGAGCTCCTGCAGCTCCTGCTTGAGCAGGCCAGCAGGATTGAGGAGGCTCTTACTCTTGAGGCTGTTGGAGCAAACCAATTCTGCGAAATGATGGGGCGCGAACTGCGCAGGGGTCGGCTCCCGCTTCTTCATTTCGAAAAGCGTCACGTGGACGCCATAACCCCCGGCGAGGATCCAGGCGCAATCGCTACCCGCGAGTCCGGCGCCAACGACGGCCACGCGTCGAGCAGCCACCTGTGCATCAACTGGGTCAGTGGTCATGTGGTGTCGGGAGCCTCGCTGTCAGGTGGTGGGAACTGGTCTACTTGATTGCACCTAACCGAGCTGAAGACTCCGAGTCGACAGGAAGAAGTCACTCCCTTGGGAAGGCGCTCTCGAGATTCATCGCCAAGTCTCGACCATTCCTAGCGGAAGTCCGACTCCAGGCGCAATGAATGAGACCACTTCTCGACAACTACCCCACCCCTAGCGGCAGCCCAAACGGGCACGGCATGACCCCAATACGAACTTGCACTCCATCCACCAGGGTGTTCGGCTCGGCTTCTCCCACACGTAGACGGGGAGCATGGAGTAGCCGGCGGCGGTTTTCTTGGGGGCCGGGCGGGCGCAAACGAACCCTCGCTCCAGGTATCCGGCGCGAGTCTGGCCCCCACTTTGCGCTGCGGGCCAATAGTCGGGCTTATGGAAAATGGCCCAGTTGACGACCTGCGTGAGCACGTGGCCGCTGGGGCACAGGAGGCTCAACGGAGGGGGAGAGCCCTCGTAGCAACGCTCGACGCTCGCCGGTCGAACAGGCGCCGGCTGTGGCCTGGAAGGCGGACGAGGCGATGTGGGGGGTGCTGAAGAATGCCCGACGCTCGAGGGCCCGTGTGCCGTTCCTCCTTGGGGTGTCCCTGTCCCATCGGTGGATTGGTCGGAGCCGGCGATGGGACCAGACTCGACGTCCGCGCATTCGATTTTGTCTTTCTCGATACAGGCGTCAAAAAATTCATTGCGTTTTTGCTTGTCGGGATATTGACGCACGCGCACATGCTTGATGTCGCCTGGCCAGTTCTCGAGTACGGAGCCTTTTTCTGCCTTCTCGCTACCAAGTGCACTGACGGTGCTCGAGCACGTCACAGCGCCATCGATTTCAACGACCGACCAAAGCGTCGCCCCTTCTTCCGCAATGACCCTGACCATTCCGCATTCCTGCGTGTTGCTCACGCTGGGCTCGTCGACAGCGAAGCCCTGGCTGCCGGAAATCGAAGTGCCCCGTTTTGTGCCGCTCGGCAGGCAGCTCGTCGCGAAGAGACCCAACGAAACGACAGCGGTGAGGACGGTAAGGAGGCTGCGGCGGGTGGATAACACGAAAGGAGAGAGTGCCACGCGTTACCCTTTCTGGACCAAAGGCGCGCCGCGGCACGACGCCCTTTGGATTCCTGGGAAGTCGCCCGCGTTTAGCGACAGGCGAGCCTGCCTTTCGCGGCCTGCGACATGTACTTGCAGTTCATCCAATAGTTGCCCGACGTGGGCGCCAAGGGGTTTTTGGAATCACCGCTAGGCACCTTGACGGGGACCATGGTGTACGAGCCACCGGGATACGAAGCGGCCTTGACGTGTCCAGCGACGCACACCGAAGTGCCCGATGCCGCAACCCTGCCAACATAGTCAGCCTTCTTCTCGGCTGCGTTTCTGTAGAAGTCGGGTGCGCTGTAAGTGCCAAGGTGTCCGTATCCCGCGCCACCCTGAACCATGGCGCAGGAGAAGCCCGAGGGACAACTCCGGGTGCACTCGGCTCCCGACCCACCCGAAGTCGAGCTGTTGGCCGCGGACCCGCTCAGCGGAGCAGGCCGCGTGGAGGACACGTACCTGCCGAGGACCCATCCGACCTGTTCGAGGTAGTTGAGTTTGTACCACGTACCGTCGGGACCGCTCGTCGATCCGATGACGCACAGGTCGCCAGCGCGCCCGATGGCGCCTATTGAACCACCCGAGCTCGAGGGCTTTGAGCGCACGGTGAGAGGGGTGGACTCTGTG
>JBIKVI010000180.1:0-8958 GCA_044356935.1 Silvanigrellaceae bacterium
CCGACACCACCAAACCCTCCCCCGATGCCCCCTTCGACTCGTTACCTATCGTGGAGTGCGACACGACCACCACACAGGGGCCAGCCAAAGTGTTCAGCGCGGGCGGAATCGTCGTCGTGAAGGGCAGCATGCACTGGGGGAATCCTCGGCGGGCCCGTGTTTTCGCGGGCTCGACGTTCGTGAGTTTCCTCGACACCCAGGACCTCATCTCTGCGGGAAGCTCCCTCTTTTCGTTGGCGAACCCCGGAGCACGCATAGGCGACGTCCTCCTCACCTTCGGCAACCACGAGAAGGCCGCCCTTCCCGATTCCACCGACTTGGTGGAGACGTTCACCACCACCATTGAAATCTTCGACCGTATCCTGGGCCGGTGAGCATGAAAGCCAAACGTCGAGGCCTTGCACCGGTCATTTTGACCCTGGTCGTGACGGGAGCCTTGCCTCGCACCGCGTGGCCGGTAAGCCGCGTGGGGAACAACCGCATCGGCGATCCCGCCATGGGGTTCGAAACGGCGGTTCCCGCGGGTTGGGCATTCCAACGTTCCACCAGCGACGGTGGAGTCGTCCTGGCTTCGTTCCTCGTTCCACCGGGCGCAGGTGCTGGCGTGGGTGCGGGCCCCGGCTTTGGCGCGGGTTATCTGTTCGTGCGCCCTTCCCTCGTGGACTACCCCGACTTGGCTTCGGCGTCGCGCAGGGAAGCGTCGGCGTTTTTCGAGGAGGCGGCCGATGCCTCCTGGACCCCCATTTCCGTTTCTGACTGTTCCCTCCGTTACGTTCTCGACGATGGCACCACGGTGGTCGGCGTGGCCTTGTGGGGAGGCGGACGGGGCATCACTATTGTCGCCCCCTCGAGTCGCAACGCATTGGCGGCCACCAGGTCGCTCATCACGAACCTTCAGCTCGCCCAAGCGTCGTGCCCATGGCCCGCACCATAACGCCCGACGTCACCGCCTATACCTGCTATCGCCGTCTGCTCGACGATCACTTCCAAGCGAAGAGGGCGCGCAGACCTGGTTTAACGCATCGACGATTCGCGGGACTCGCGGGGTTCAAGAGCCCCAACTATCTGCAACTCGTCATCAACGGGCAACGGAACCTCTCGCCCGAGGCAGCTCCACGCGTGGGGCAAGCCTTGGGCCTCAGTCCAGCGGAGGTGGGTTACTTCGTGGCCCTCGTCTTCAGTTCTGGAGCTCGCACGGAGCACGAGCGCCAGAGCGCAGACAAATCGCTGCACGCGGCGCGACGCGAACTCACGACCAAGCGTCTCGTGGCGGCGCAGCGGGACGTCCTTGGGAAGTGGCACCACCTGGTGATTCGGGAGCTCGCGTCCCTTCCCGACTTCGAGGAAAGTGGCGCCTGGATTTCCGCTCGACTGGGCGGGCGCGTGGACGCTCCCATGGCGGAGGAGTCGCTAGCCCTCCTGGTGCGTGCGGGTCTTTTGTCCCGGAGCTCTTCGGGGCGATTGGCGGCTACCGACCCCGTGGTCGACACGGGCGACGATTATTGCAAGGATGCGTCCCCTGGCCATGAACGGACCATACTCGAACTCCACCTGCAGGTCTTGACTCTCTGGGGCGCGCTCATCAAAACCCTGGCTCCGTCGGAACGAGACCTCAGTTTCCTCAATCTTCCCCTCGACGCGGCGCGTTTGCCCGAGCTCAAAGAGAGGATCCGAGCCTTCGAGGACGACATCATCGGCTGGGCCCAACAGCACACCCATCCCACGGAAGTTTACCAGCTCGGATTCTCGTTGTTTCCCCTGACGCGCAGCGCCCCGAAGTCACCGCCGTGAAAGGAACATGCGACACATGCCTATTCAACTGGGTCATCCCCACCGCCGCCCGCGCCGACTCCGCCTGCAACCCGGCGTGAGGGCATTGGTGGAGGAGTGCGTCCTGCGCAAGGAGGATCTCCTCGCCCCCCTGTTCGTTTCCGAGAAGGGAACGAGCCGTTACCCCATCCCCTCGCTTCCTGGAGTGGAACGCGTTCCCTTGCAAGAGCTCCCGGCGGAAGTCGAGCGACTCGCACGATTGGGCCTCCGGGGAGTCGTCCTGTTTCCGGTGAACGATCCCGCGGTCAAAACCCCCGATGGCCGCGAGGCCTACAACAACCAAGGCCTCGTTCAACGCGCCATAGCCGCCGCCAAGGCCGCCGCCCCCGGGATGGTCGTGTTCGCCGATGTGGCACTCGATCCCTTCACGACGCACGGACACGATGGCATCGTCGACGACGACGGTGAAATCCTCAACGACGAGACCGTCGACGCGCTCTGCCGCATGAGTCTCACTCTCGCCGATGCCGGAGTCGACTTCGTGGCTCCTTCCGACATGATGGACGGACGCGTGGGAGCCATCCGCGGCGCGCTCGACGAGTCGGGCCACTGGCGCGTCGGAGTGCTCGCCTACAGCGCCAAATTCGCCTCGGCGTTCTACGGACCGTTTCGGGAAGCGGTGGCCAGCGGAGCGCGAGGGCTCGACAAGAAGAGCTACCAACTCACCACGGGGAACGCGCGTCAGGCCTCCTTGGAGGCGGATCTCGACGAGGCCGAAGGTGCCGACATGCTCATGGTCAAGCCAGCACTTCCTTACCTCGACATCGTGCGCCAGGTGCGCGAGCGTTCCCTTTTGCCGCTCGTGGCCTACCACGTGAGCGGCGAGTACGCGATGCTCAAAGCGGCCGTGGAAAAAGGCTGGCTCGACGAAGAGGCCTGCGTGCGCGAATCGCTCACCTCCATAAAGAGAGCCGGCGCGGATCTCATCGTCACTTATTACGCAGCGTGGGCCGCCGAACGTTTGCTGTGAGCGGAGTGCAAGCGGGGACACGTGCGAGGCGATGGGGGGATTGCGGTGCGCCTATGGTATGCCTTAGGTACGCCTTAGGCGCTCCTCTCGCCGAACTCTAAAATCGGCCCTCACGGCTCGGACTGCGCCGGTTTCGGAGCGCTCGTATTGGCGGGAGACCCCTGCGCACTGCCGGCACGCAGCTTCAAGACGATGGCCTCGCTCCACGCCTCGAGGAGATCCTCGTAGGCATCCGCCGCATCGACCCAGGCCTTGGTGAAGTCCCCCGTCGATACAGCACCGGCACGCCATTGAGCCTCGAGGTTCTCGCGCAGGGCAACGCGGGCTTCGTGACTACGGCGCGCCGCATCGAACGCGCGCACGCGGCGTCGCCAGAGAACCGTTTGCGAGGCAAGCGATGCGGCGCCACGCTCTCGCGCGAGGTCGGCCTCGAGACGAGCGACTTCCACGGCGTCACTGGCAGGCAAAAGGGGATCGACTCCCCCGAGACGCGCTTCCAATCGAACGCCAACGACAGATTGGGGTGTGGCCGCTTGACCTCCCTCTTGCTCCCAGCCGAAACCGACGAAAGGTCCAAGGACGGGCCGCAGCCGCGCGCGTTCGGCCGCCAAGGTCGACAGTCGCGACGCGCGAGACGCCTCCGCCGCCTCCACGCGACGCGCCTCGAGAACATCCTCGTGTGCGCGCGGCACCTCGAACACGTCGATGGGCTGGCAGAACGCCTCCCTCTCGAAAGCCGCATCGCCCACGATGCGCCGTACGCCTTCACCTTGAGCAGCAACCAGTGGCGTCACTTCTTGCAGCTCGGCCGAGGCCATTTCAAGTTTCGCGGACGCTTCCGAACGCAGGGCCACCACCGCGAGTTCGTCGCCCTCACCGGCTGCACCCGCCTTGCGCAAAGCTTGCGTGCGCGCGAGCAAGTCGTCTGTCCGCGCGCGCGCTCTCTCGAACGCTCTTTGCAAGCAAGCCAAGCGAACGTAACCCACCAGCGATGAGGCGAACTCGAGTCGTATCTCCTCGAGCTTTTCGCGCGCATCACCTCGATCGGCGCGCGCTTCGGCCTGCGCCTCGCGTGCGATGGCGGAAAGTCGACTGGAACCGCCCATCCCGAGCACATCGAGCGAAACCTTGGATTGGGCACCAAACGTGTCGTCGTCCTCGCCCTTGTTTGTTCCGCGACGGGTGCGGAAGGAAACTGCGATCTCGGACGCAAGACCGTTGCCATAGTCGGTGGAGAAGGTGGTGTCCGCATCCTGGCGGTAGCGCTCTCCAGCGCGCCGTCCGAGGGCGGACGTTCGTGCCCAGCCCGCTTCGAAACGACTCTCCGCGCGAACCTCACCTGTTACGGGAGTCGCCATGCGGGCATCGAGCGAGCGCACGCGCGCGGGCAACGCCGCCGGATCGCCGACTGCCAAGGCATTTTCCACCCAAGCGCCCAAGTCATCGGCCGTCGCAAGCGCCGAGGGCATCGCCATGAGTGCCACGAGGATAGCTGTCGACTTCCCCTTTGCCACGATCACGCGCACGTGTGGACGTTCTCCTTTCTGGGTTTGTGGTACGGTGAAAAGGTACACCGCATTGGGCATCCGGGCCATGAGGACCTCCATGTCGAAACCCGAATCGGGCCGCCTGCGCGGCGTTTACGACGTCGCGCGCGCGAGCTTGCCTCCCCTGGAGTTCGCACTGCGCGCACCTTCGGGATCATCGCACGTGTTCCTCTACGCGCTCACCGCCCTTCTCGCTGTGAGCCTTGGACTCGCTTCGGTCATACGCGTGCCTGTGACGCTCTCGTTCCCAGGAGTGCTCGCCTTAGAGACGCCACCCACGCGTGTGGACGCCACCTCCGACAAACGCATTCGCAGGGTCCTCGTGCGCGAGGGCGATCGCGTGGCCAAAGGAGACCTCCTGCTCGAGGTCCGTGGTGTCCTCGCGGACACCGAAAGTCGTGCGCTCTCCCTTTTCGCCGAGGAACTGCGAGGAGCCTTGGACTCTGAAACCGCGGGCACGTGCCGATCCGATTGCATCGGGAACCTCCGACGCCTCGCGCGCGATGGAGCGCCCAACCTGACCGCATCGAGCCCACGCGAGCTCGTCGCGCGCACGGTGGCCGCACTCGAAGAGTATCTTGCCGCGCGCGTCGAATCCGGCGGAGCCGATGCGGGCCTCCTAGCCCTCTCGCGCCGCCGCGAGCAGACTGCCGCGCGCCTCAAGGCCCTGGGGGAGGCCCGTGTCGACCTGCGCTTCGAGCGCGAGCAGCTCGAAGCCGAACTCACCGCCCTCGATGCCGAATTGCGCGGGCTCGAGTCGAAGTCCCGAGCGGGAATGGGGCGCGCCTTCTCGCGCATCGACAGCGCCTCGCGCGAACTCCAAGCCTACGTGCGCGGGCAATTCGAGAACGTGTACGTCCGTTCTCCGGTCGATGGTTACGTTTTGCGGGTGCATGTGGGAGGCGTCGACGAAATCGTCGCTCCCGGGACCCCCCTTGTCGACGTGTCGCCCGAGGGTGTTTTCGCTGTGGCGGAGCTTTCCGTGCCGTCGCGCGACGTGGCCCGCCTCGAAGAGGGCCATGCGGTGGCGTTGGCTATAGACGCCTTTCCTGTGCACAAGTTCGGCCTCCTCGACGCCCGCGTGGAAAGCCTGCCGCGGGTGGCGGAGCCAGGCCCCCCGCAGGGAGGGGCTTCCACGACGACAGGCCCGACCTTTAAAGTTGTCGCTCGCCCTCAAACCCAAGGATTCACCGAGAACGGGCGCGACCTCCCGTTGCGCGCAGGCATGACCCTCCTCGCGAGCTACGAGCTGCGCCGCGAACGTCCCATCGTGCTTCTCTACGAACTCCTCGCCGGTACCGGCAGCCAATGAACCCAAGGGAGCGTTCCGTTACTTTCACGACCGCCGATGCGCGCGCCGCCGATGCGCGCGCCACCTCTGCGCACGGGCAACTCACCATGGCCGCTCTCGCAGAGGCTCGGATCCTGGGATTCCCTCTGTCCTCGTTCGCCCCGGGGCTGCGCACTTTGCTCTCGCAATACGGACGCGTGCTGTCTCCCGGATCGCAGGCGCCACGCGGTGGGTACGTCGTCATTCCCCTCGCCGTTATTGAGCGATCCCAGCACACGGAGCATGTGTCACTCCCTGGTGATCTTCTCGACATCCTCCGCTTCGAAGAGGCGTCGTTGGAAGGAGAAAAATCGGGAGCGCTGACGACAACCCATTCGCCTCGCACGCTCGGAGAAACAGTCCTCGTCGCAGGTGGAGCCGCGGTGCGAGCTTGGCTCCGTGCCGAAGACGGCGAACGGTCGGGTCTCGAAAAACTCCGTGCCATGGCCTCGGCGCGCGTTTGGGCGCGCTCCTATTTTCCGTGGGCCGACATCAACGGCGGCGAGCCTTGGTGCGCCGCAATCGCTCGCGTTCCTGAAGTCGCCTTGGACACTCCACGTGCGTTCCGGGGTGTTTGCCTGCTGGAAACCGGACGCCTGCATCTTTCCTCGCCACGGGTGCAGAGCGAAGAGCGGGACCTCCACATCGACGCGCCCGCCGCCGTGGCACTCCTGCCGTCGAGCATCGTGCGCGCCTCGCCCGACGCGGTGTGCTTTCCAATGGAGGTCCCCGAGGATTACTTACGCCATGCGCTGGCACTCGGCTCGACTAAGGGAACGCGGGAGGATGCACGACGAGGAGTGCCGTCGGGACATGAAGGTGTGTCGGGTCCCTCGGGTCACTCGGGTCCCTCGGGTCCATCGGGTCCCTCAAATCAGGCATGGGGCCTGCGTGCGTTTCACGGCCATCCTTTCGCCACGCTCATCACTGGCGCGCTGCCCGCAGGCCAAGCCGCACCGGGCGTTACGGGTTGCTTGGCCGCGGCGTCGGCGCTTCTCGATCATCCCCTCGCCCCTGAACTCGTGCCCGCCGGCCTGCACGGACGCGACGAGGAGTGCCGAGACGTCCTCTGGCTGGGCGATCTTCTCGAGCGCGCCGGACTTCGCACGTTTTCGTGCGCGCTCAGTGCAAAGGAGATCGCGCGCCTCGAGACGCCCTTCCTTTGTCGCCTCGCGCGCTCCGTCGGCTCCCCACAAGGCGAACTCGCACTGTTATCGGCGTCGCGTTCGGGCCGCGTCTTAGTGGTGGGAGAGCGCATGGGCCTCACCGAACGCACTGTCGGCGAATTGATGGCATCCGGACGCGAGATTCGCGGCATCCTCCTGTGGTCGTCGGAAATGTTCCGTCCTGACAGTCTGGGCGACGCCCTCGCCGGAGACGATGACGACGAGGACAACGACGCGCGCAAAGTCACCAAGAAGCTGGTGCGCAAACGCTTGGCCCGCATGCTGACCGAAACCGTGCGTTTGAGCCTTCCCCTCATGGCCAATCGTTTCTTGCTCGGTGTCCTCGCCATGGGCGTGGGCCTAGCCATCCCGGCCATCTCGCAGTCCCTCATCGACTCCTCGTTTTCGACCCGCGACATGGGGCTGGCGCGCGTCCTCATCTTCACCCTGGCGTGCGTCCTCGCCGCGCAGTTCCTCCTCAACGTGCTCGCCGAGGGGCTCTGGGCGCGTCTCCAGTGGCGCATCTCGACGCGCCTCGACGGCGTGGTTTATCGGCAGATGTTCCGATCTCTCGCTGACTGGCGCGATGCCTTAGGCTTGGGCACCGGACAGGCGTGGCTGCGCGAAGCGGAACAACTCAAGCTTTTTTTCCTGCGCGAGTTGCCCACGTTTGCCATCGAACTCCTCACCGTCCTCACGGCCTTCCTCGTGCTCGTGGCCAAGAGCCCGACCTTGGGCCTCCTGCCCCTGGGCGGTTTCGCGGTCTGTTTCCTCGCCTGGTTCCTTTACCGTTCCACGATCCGTCGCAACGAAACAAGCGGATTCCTCCTTGCTTCGGCCACGGGCAACCTCCTCATCGAGCACGTGCGCGGCATGGAGACAATCCGCTCCCTCGGAGGCAGTCCGCGCCTGGTAGCCCAGTGGCGCGCGCTGGCCCAAGAGAGCTGCAATCGCGACGTGAACATCGCCCGCCAGCAATCGGCCCTCGATACCTTTACAGGCTGTGTGGCGCTGGTTTGCGAGGCGCTCTCGCTTTTCATCGTGTGCGTGCTCGCCGCCCAGGGCGCGCGCACGGTCGGTGAGGTGGTGAGCGTGGCCATGTACTTGAGCCTCTTGTTCGCGCCCATGTCGAACCTCACCTCGTTCTACGATCGGTACCGGCGCGCGCGCGCTTCCTTCAAGCGCCTGCACGAGATGTTCCTCACCTCGCGCGACGAACTCGCCGCCGAGAGCCCCCTGTTCAACCGCGATCACTTCGGATGTGTGCGCTTCGAAGGCGCCTCCGTTACGCTGCGCGACGGCCGCGCCGTGGGCCTAGGCGAAGGCACGTTTCTCGTCCGGCCCCAGGATCGCGTCGTCGTGCATGGAGGCGTGGGCAGCGGGAAGTCTCAGCTCGCCAGGCTGCTCGCCCTTCGCGACGAGCCGGCCAAAGGCCGTGTGTTCCTCGATGATCGACCCCTGGCGAACCTTTCGGCGCGGACGGTGGGAATGCACGTCGCCTTGCTGCAACGAAACACGAGGCCGCTGGGTGCTTCCGTGGCAGAACTGCTCACATACGGCACGACGCCTCCGGAGGGCGGCGATGCGCGCGAGCGCAGCGAACTCGAGGACCTATGCGCGCTCATTGGCCTCACCCGCGCTCTCGAAGAGGGCGGGCTCTCACCTTCGGCCTCCACGCTCGCCCACGGCGCACCCCTTCCCGAGAACGTGCTGCAGCTCAGTGCGCTCGTGCGCACTCTGCGCGCCAGGCCGCGCATTGTCGTGCTCGACGACGCCTTGGCGGGCCTCACCGCCCCTGAGGAACGAGAGACCCTCGAGCGGGTCTTCGCGCGTTTTCCCGAAATCACTTTCGTCGTCCTCACGCGGCGCGAGGAATTGCTCTCGCTCACCGGCGCGCGCGGCTATCGCCTCGAAGGCGGCGCGGCGAAGGAGGTTTGAGGACAACCATGGCGAAGAAAAAGAAATCGGCAAAGAAGGCCGCGTTCGGAGCGAACTCGGCCAGGCTTCGGGAGCGGGGAGTGGACGCGCGCCCCGTGGAAGGCGCGCGCGAAGCCTCCACTCCGCAGTCCATCGCGCCTTTGCTTTCCTTGCTCGAGGAGGCCGACGATCACGGGG
>JBIKVI010000010.1:0-28544 GCA_044356935.1 Silvanigrellaceae bacterium
GATGGGCTTGTTGGAATGCGGCGCGGTGCTTTGCGCGAAACCTTTACCGGTGGAAGGTGCTCCTTCACCGAAAGCCACGGACAGCGGTTGGGACTGAGGTGCATTGCCACCCTCGAATCGCGACACCGGGAATGTGCCGCTCTTGGGGGACTCCCCGAACGAAGAGGAGGATGCCTCCCCCTGCGACGAACTGGGTGCCGCGCTGCCGGGGGTCGACGCAGGAGCCGAGCTGCCGTAGGTCGACGCAGGAGCCGAGCTGCCGTAGGTCGACGCAGGAGCCGAGCTGCCGTAGGTCGATCCGGCCGCCAGACTCATGGGCGCCTCGCTCACGGCATGGCTCGATTCAGGAGCGGCGCTTTGCGGCGGCCGGCTCCCTTTTCGATCGGACCCGCGTCGCGACGAACCGCTTCGCCCTCCCGACTTGAGCAGAGCTTTCATGCGGCGACCCCGCCACCAAAGCGCACCTCCCACGACGGCCACGATGCCAACACCCGCGGCCGCGAAGGGAACGAAGGGCTCCCACGACTCCACGCGGCGCGGGGGTTCCCCCTCCACCCGCAGCGACGCCATGACAGGAAAGTAACGTTCCAAGTTTCTATCGAAGCCCACCTTGTAGTCGGTGAGGGAAACTCGGTACATGGCTTTCGCGTTGCTCATCACGAGGATGGCCTGCACCACATCGTAGCCGTTCTTCTGATAGGTCAGGTAATAGAGGAGACCCTTCTTGCCGCCGGGGAGGTCCACGATGTTCTTCGAGAAGATCTGGAGTCCCGCCTCGCCGTTGGCTTCCGTGAACTTAACCACGATCTCCCGGGCGTAGTCCTCGAGAGAGCGCTGGTCGATGGGAATGGGCTCACGTCGGACGATGACGCTCATGTTCGGATCCGCCACCACGGGATTCTCGGCCGTGGGTTGCACCTTGATGGTCGGCTCCATGAAGGCGTTGTAGCCGGCGAAGTCGCGCTGGACTTTCCAGTCGGCGGGCACTTGCATGGTGAAACCGCGCTCGGGATCGTCGTAGGTCCAGTCAACGACGTTCACAGCGGAGTCGGAAGGCGCCCCCGAGGCGACCGATGTCGATTCAGCAGGAGCGTCCTGCGCGAGGGAGACCGAGGAGAGCGCACTGAAGGCGGCGACCACGAGGGCCGAGCCCCCGACGAGGAAGGCGGAGGTCGAACGGAACATGGCGCGGGTCCTCGGGCGGTTGGAATCGAGATTTCAGCCCGCGCGTGGGATCCGGCTGCGCGTTCCCGCGTCCACGCGGGTGGACGCGACGAACGCAACGTCGCCCGAGGCCGATTCGGCGTTTACCTGGGCCAGGAGTTCGCGCGCGAGGCCGAGGGGCAGACCGTAGAACCGCGCGTGCTTGCCATCCGCGAAGTTCTCGCAACCCCAGCCATCCCGGACAGGATAACGCACATCGTGGAGCTCGACTTCGATGGGCACAGACAGGGTTTTGACGAGCCGCGCGGACACCGCACGACCGTAGCGGGCGTCGGGCACCGGCAAAGACGTTATGGTAAATGCCGCGCTGACCATCTCGACGCCATCGAGGCGAGGGTGCCCGCGGGTGAGGAGCACGGTCTGTCCTGGAAGCGCATCTTCCGGCGCCCGAAGGACGATGTCGCGGTCGCGCACGAGCTGGGCACCCAGGCTCGCGTCGGCCGCGAGGATCCACAGGACATCGTCCTCCTCGTCTCGCGGTGCTCCTGCAGACCTCGGCGCGAGCGCTGAGCGCGAGGCCACTACGTTTTCTCCCACACCCGCGTCGAGGGCGCGCAATGCGAGATGCAGCGGAGCCTCTGACAATCCCAGGCGGGTGGCGCCGCGTAGGGCATTGGACAGCAGGCGCACGGCCGCTGTGCGGTAGGCATCCATTCCGTAGCGCTCGTAGAGCTTCTTGTTCAGGGTTCCGAGGGACGCATTGAAGTCAGGATCATCAACGTCGAACAAGGCCGCGCTGCTCTCGAGCAGGTCGCGCGCGGCGACGAGATCGCCCGTGGCTTCGAAACACTGTGCGAGACCCAGGAGTGCGTCGGTGTGGGTCGGGTTGTCGGCCAGCAACTCTTGCAGCGCTGTTACGGCCGCAGCGAAGTCACCTTCGGCCATCGCCACCCGCGCGGACGCGAGATAGGGCTCTGGCGCCAGGGGGAATTGCTCATGGATGGCGGCGTAGGCCGTGGAGGCGTGTTCGAGTTCGTCGGACTCCAAAGCGTATGAGAGGTAGTTGCGGAGCATGAAGTAACGTCCCCGACGGGCGGCGCACAGCCTCGAGAACAGCTCGACGCCTTTGAGCCTTTCCTCGAGCGCGGGAGCTTCCGAGAGCCAAGTGGCCACGGCTTCCCACTGGGTCTCGGTCCGGCGCGCCGAACCCGGACCCGTGCGCTTGCAGATATGCGCGTAACAGGCGCGACCGAACGTCCGGCGTCCTGACCAAGTGAAAGCGAGGCAAGCGAGGGCAACGTGATCATCGACGCCTCGGCGCATGGTCAGGAGGTGCCGTCCGAGGCGTTGTAGCCCTTCCACGTCGGCGCCAGCACGCAAGGCCTCCGCCCACGCGCGGTAAAGACGCAAGCGCGCGCGCGGGCCGCAGCCCCTCACGATGGTCTGCGAAGCCACGGAAGCGACGCGATCCCACTCCTCGCGGAAGGCGAGCAGCTCCACGAGCGCGAGCGAAAGTTCGAGTTCATTTTTCGTATAGGGCTTCTGGGAGCCCGCGTTGCGAATGCGTTTCCAGGTTCTGTTGACGAGGACGCCGAGCGTCCCTCGCGCAGGGAGGGCAGCCCGGGGATAGAACCTATTGCCTCGACGCTCGAACATCCACCGACTCCTTGGAGTGAGACCCGTTCCAGGACAGAGTGTCCCGCAGGAGTCATCGGCAGGGGACGGCAGAACCGTACGACGGTCCGTCAGAGGGGAGATGGGCAACGGGTGTCGCCGGAACTCCCCTCAGAATTCGATGACATGGTCGGCGTAGGTGAAAAACTCCTCTCGGTTCTCCAACACGAAAAACGTTGCCCCGCGTTCCTTCATCATGCGCATGAGGTCGCCGAGCACGCGGATGTCCGGACTATGGAGGCCGGTGCCGGGGTGGACCAGGAGGAACCAACTTCCCGCGAGCTGCGACCTCTTGAGTTCGATGGTCAGCGTCAAGCGCTGGAGTTCGCCTCCACTGAGCGAGTCCATCCCTTGCCCGAGCTTGACATAGCCCAGGCCGAACTGTGCCGCGCGTGAGAGTCGCGATTCGATGAGCTTGACGTGCCCAAAAACCCCGAGCGCCTCGTCGATGCTCATTTGCATGACCTCGGCGAGGTTGTGGCCCTTGAAGCGGGGCAGAAGGCTGCGGCTCGAAAGCCGGGCGCCCACGCAGGTTTCGCATTGCACCTCCACGGGCGGCCCGTAGCGCTGCATGAGCTCGATGTAGCCGCGCCCCTCGCACGCCGTGCAGCGGCCGAGCTTGCTATACCAAGAGAAGTGGCTCTCGGTGAGCCCCATGATTTGGGACTGTGGAAGCTGCGCATAGAGTTCCCGAAGCGGAACGATGACTTCGAGGGCCGCCGCGACACTGCGCCGGCTCGTGCGGGTGAGGCTGCCGGGGCGCACGTCGTTGACGTGCGTCACCGACGCTTCGCCACGAGTGCGCGCGCTGAAAAAGCTATGGTTGAGAGGCTTTGGTTTCGCGAGGAAATGCTCGAGCGCTGGCAAAAGACACAACTCAACGAACGTGGCCTTGCCGCGCCCCGCGGGTCCGCGGAGGATTGTCACCGCACCCTGGGGAACAAAAATCTCCTTGCGTGTCAGATTGCGCACGGCGACGTCGGCGAAGACGATGCCGTCGCCGCTTGCGATGTTCTTGGCAGCCGAGGCGGCGCGGCTCGCGCGCGCGAGGCCCTGGTGTTCCTTCTCGTAGTCGGCGATCGCGGCCTGCCCCACGATGTGGCCTCCCTTGGCGCCTGCGCCCGGACCCATGACGTAAATGTCGTCGCATTGGCGCAAGAATGCCGGGTGATGCTCGACGACAACCACACTCGCTCCGTGGTCCACGAGGCGCCGCAAGACTCCATGGAGCTTGTCGACCTCGCTGGAAGTGAGCCCTTGGCAAGGTTCATCGAGCACGTAGAGCGCGCCGGTGAGCCGATTGGAGAGCATGGCCGACAGGCGGAGACGCTGGAGATCTCCGGGCGACAGGCTCGAACCCGAACGCGACAAGCACAGGTGGTCGAGTCCCATGCGATCCATGGTGGACAGTAAACGCAGGAGCTCGCTCGAAACCCTCTCGCGGGAGCGATCGCCGCGAGAGGCTGGCGCGACGTCCGCCTCCACCCAACGTAACAGGTGGGGCAGGGCCAACTCGTGCGCCTGCTCGAAGGTTCTGCCCGCCACGCGAACGATGGGCTTGTCGTTGGTGAGGCGGGTCCCCGCGCACGTGGCACAAGGGAACAAGTCGGCCGGCAGGTCGTCGTCGCTCGCGCCCGCCCCCCCGCACTGCACGCACTGCCCCAAGGAGGAGTGCGAGAAGTGCCGGGGATCGAGGCGGGGCGCGCTCTCGCCGCATTGGGGACACGCCGAGCAGGTATTGAACTTTTCCTCCGAGCCTTTCCCGTCGAGACCCTCCTCCACTTTGAGGACGCCTTTGCCATACTCAAGCGCCTGCAACACGGCTCGCTCGAGGCGCTTGGCCTTGGCGGGCTCCACTGCGAGGAAGTCGATGAGGACCTCGATGGTGTTGAGCTTCTTGGCGTCGATGCGAATTTCATCGTCGTCATCCTGGAGCGAGTGGAGCTTGCCGTTGACGCGGACCTTCGAGAATCCGAGTTCGCGGAATTTTTCGATCTCGTTGACGAAGGCCCCCTTGCGCTTCTCCACGATAGGCGCAACGACGTTGATCTTTTTACCGACCCAAACCGTTTGGACCCGGTCCATCACCTGCTGGAACGTGGTGGCCCGCAGGGGGATGTCGCAGTTTTTGCACGAGACGTCGCCGAACGCAGCGAAGTAGACCCGCAGGAGATCGGAGGCGCCGCAGATGGTTCCAACGGTAGAGAGTTTGCCCGCAACCCCTTGTCTCTGAGAGAGCCCGAGCGCGGGCGGCAGCCCCGTGATGGAGCGGAAACGAGGGCGCGAGGTACGTGCCCACATGGAATGCCCCATCAGGTGGACCGGCGCGTGGCTCGCGTCGGCGAATCGGCGGAAGGCCTCGACGTAGAGGGTGTCAAAAACCAAACTCGACTTGCCTGAACCGCTCACCCCGGTGAAAGCGACCAAGCGTTTCTTCGGAATATCGACGGAGACATCACGCAAATTGTGCTCAGTGGCTCCGCGAACCGAAATCGTCCTCATGCATCGTCCTCCCCGGACATCGACTTGCCGCACTTTGACGCGGCTGGCGAAATATATCAGACTGATTTCAAAAAGATGAATATCTGGGGACGGACAGTACCCATGGTGGAAAGCCTCGCAACGATGACACCTGCCACCTCGCTCCCCTTCGGCCTGCAAGATCTTCTCGACGCCTTCCTCAAAGGGATGCACGACATGGCCACGGCCGCCGTGACGTCGGGCGGCGCCGCGAACGCGCAATCGCCCACACCCATCCTGCGCCTCATCGCGGGCGACGCCAGCGACAGGAAGTTCTTCCGCTTGGAGAACACGAAGCAATCGGCCATCTGCATGCAGTTTCCCAAATGGGAGGGAGGCTACGGCGGGGATCCCCTGAGCTGGCTCGGCATGCATTCCGCGCTCGCGGCCGCGGGCATGCCTGTACCCCGCGTGTTGCACATCGACGAACCGAACTGCTGCATTTGGACCGAGGATTTCGGCGACGATTTCCTCAACGCGGAACTCCCCGGCGATACTCTCGACGCCGCGGAACCGACGTGCGCTAAGACGCTCTCGCGTTACGAAGGCGCCCTCGAACTCATCGTGGAGGCGCAGTACCCGCGCGCGCCCATGCCGTCGCACCCCGCGCTCACGCGGCACTTCGATTTCGAGAAGCTCCACTTCGAGATGCGATTCTTCTTCGCGCATTTCGTGCGTGGATTCCTTGCCCTCGACGCAACCTCCGACGCGACCTCCAACGCTTCGATTGCGGCGGTGGAGGCCGAACTCACGGACCTTTGCCGCTGGCTCGATGCGCGCCCGCGGGTTCTCTGCCATCGCGACTACCACGTGCGCAACGTGATGATCGTCGACAACGCACTGGGGTGGATCGACTTTCAGGACGCGCGCATGGGCCCCCACTCCTACGACGTCGTGAGCCTCGTGCGCGACTCCTACGTGCGCATCGACGCCCTGACGCGCGAGCGTCTCTACGCTCACTACGTGGCGGCGTGCTCCGAGCGGCGCGTGTCATTGGGTCTCCCGCCACTGGACGCCGACGACTTCGCGCGCGAGGTTTTGCGCATGGGGATGCAACGCAACATCAAAGCGCTCGGCAGCTTCGGTTATCTCGCCGCCGAGAAACGAAAGCCTTCGTACCTGCGCTACGTCGAGCGCACGCTCGAGACCCTCGTCTCGAAGCCTTCGCGCGGTGAAGGCGTCGAACCCGCTTTTGCTGACGGCTATCCGGCGACGTTCGACTTCCTTTCGTCACTGCTCAACGGGCGTCTCACGCCAGTCCTGCATGAGAGGCTTGCGCGGTTTCTCGATCCCTAAGGCCACTTCGGTCGACGGCGGGTCACTGAAGATAGCGCAAACCGCCTCAGAAGTCCCTGAGCTGCCCGAAGCTCACGGTTTCGTAACGTCCCGACGCGCGGTCGACGAGCACGCTCACCGACTGCGAGGAGCGGTCGATCATGTAGGGCATATCGCGCCCGGATTGTCCGTAGCTCGCCACAAGATAGGCCTTCACCTTCGCGATGGTTTGAACCTCGCTCCACGTAACAACGAGGTCCTTGGTGCGGCCTGAGTCGTCTTTATATTGGAGGGAGCTGTTTGGATCGGCGGCATTGATGACGATGCTGCCCGCGTGCGCGGCCTGAGCGGCCAGGGACGCTCCGATGGCCGCAATGGCGGCCAAGACAGCGACACGTGGAACGGGATTGGTGGCAGCGCGGCAATACATATTCATCATCTCCTTGGAACACATCTTTTTGAGGACTGGACTGACGTCGAACGAGAGATCTCAGTGCTGGCTCACCCGAGCGGACACCACGAGATCAAAGCTCATCTCCGTTTCGGGGCCTTTGGCCTCGCCGGGATTCTGCACGTGATCGAGCACCAATGCACGTATTTTATTCAATAGTGCCTGAGAGGCGGGGAAGCTCTCACCCGATCCATGGTAGTAACAATAAAGAGAGTTATCTCGATTATCCGAGGGCTTAGCCACCTTGGAAAGAGCCATCGCCCGGTCGGCGGCCACTTGAGCCCCGTACAACGAGTCGTAGCCAAGATATTCAAGGCCAGAAACGAGTGGCTCGTACCCACAGTCTCGCTCCGCGTTGCGGCCGATAACCTTGTGCTCCAAGAGAAGTGGCACATGTAAATGGTCGATGTAGACCTTCACGATTTCCTTGGAGTCACCCGACGCGAGGATGACCCCCTGATCGAGGGGGCGGTCCTTTTCCACGTTATGGAACACAACAAGGATTTCGGGATGGTGCCGCAGGAAGCGGTAAAGCTTCGGATGCGACTCCGCCGTAATGACGAGCTTCGGGAGAGATTTCTTCGCAGTCACTGGAAAACCTCCGCGACCCCTCAGGAGAAAAGGAGTCCTTGGGTTAGCACGCGCGAAAAACACGTACAACGGGAACGTCTGTCAGGAAAGGCCCGGGGCGCGCGGCTGAGCGAGGCTCATCTGCGGTACCCCTCAAAATTTGTATAGTAATGCTTAATGAGTTCCCTCAGGCGGTCGAGGAGGAGATCGTGTTCGGGGCTGTCGGGCTCGGGTTTCTGCACGGCCATGTACTCCTCGATGACCTCCCGCTCGAACTTCATGCGTACCTCGTAAGGCAGTTGCCCTAGGAGATTCGAAACGCGAATCATCCAGCGCATTTTTTGGGGGATGAGGGGTTCTTCGCCCTCGTTTCCACCAAGGGTTCCCTGAGTCTGAGCGGTCCGCACGAAGGTGCGACGATCTTCCAGGGGGACACGTCTCCACTCCTCGAGAAGGGACTGCTCCAGATCGTCCACGGGGCTGCCCGTAGGGGGAGGGGTCTCGTCAATTTGCGATAAGAATTTCGTAAGAGGAAAGGCCTCGAGTTCAGTAATTCGCAAAAGCAGGTCGAGGGGAATACCCTTCGAGTTGTCTGTCGTGTTTTGCTCGTACTCCCGGTACCGGTTGAGCGAGAGGCCAAGTCGGCCCGCCATCTCGCTCTGCGTGAGCTCCTCCCGCGAGCGGTAGGACGTCAGGTAGCGCGCGATGCCGGCGAGGTAACGATTCACTCGCTCGCTGACGTCGACCGGTCCGGTCGGTTTGGACTCCGTTGCCACCCGCTCCCCACTTTCGCACACTACCCTGGCGCTCGGCGCCGCCCGCTCGCGAGACGAGCGTCAAATACATTTCGCCCCGACGAAAATCAAAACCGGGGGGCGGTCCGGACGCGACAAACGGTATCATGGTCACGAGGACTTGCGCGAGTCCGCGCCTAGGCACCCGATCAGGCCTGCTTAATCAAGACAAGTCAAGACCAGTCAGGATCGGCATGGAATTCTGCGATAAACCGTCGACACGGGCAGCGCCAGGCCAACACGACAGGACATTCGCGGACTGGAGACGAGGCACGTGTTGCCCATGAGTGGGCGCGCACGATCGCGGTTTTTCCGACGGAACAGGCAAGGGAGTCCTATGTCTAACCCCACGCAAGCCACAAAACCAGCGCCGTCGTCCCCGTCGAGGGGCTGCATCGATCCCCAACGCATCGTCCCCATCGCCTTATGCGCGGGGCTCGGAACGCGACTCAAGCCACTCACTCACGTCGTCCCTAAGACCGCGGTTCCCCTTGGTCTTTGGCCGTTGGCGTTTGGGAACATCAAGCA
Source organism: Silvanigrellaceae bacterium (assembly GCA_044356935.1). Lineage (GTDB taxonomy): Bacteria > Bdellovibrionota_B > Oligoflexia > Silvanigrellales > Silvanigrellaceae > JADCJN01. Next base: position 8,977 of record JBIKVI010000010.1, read on the forward strand.
GATTCTCGACGCGGGCGCTCGAACGGTCCATTGCAATACGCACTACCTCGCCCCCTTCGTGGAGGAGGAGATCGCGGCCGCGGTGCGCGCCGCGGGATTCCCCGCCGATGCCGTGCGCTTCTGGCGGGAAGATCCCCTTCTCGAAACCGGTGGCGGAGTTGCCCGCATCTTCCAACTGCTCGCGGCTGAGGAGGGATGGACGGTCCCGCGCGATGCCTTGGTTGTGTCGGGCGACATCCATGGCGAAATCCCCCTCAAGAGCATGCTCGAAAGGTGGGGGCGCAGGGAACCCTCGGAGGTCGCTCTCTTGACCTCCAGGGAGCCCGAAAAGGGCCGAACCGACGGAACCTGGATCGACCGAGAAGGCGAGCACGTCCTCGGCTTCGGACAGGACCTCTCCTCGGACGAAGCCCAGCTCCGGGGCGCGCTGGTGCGCAACTTCAGCGGGAATCAGCTCGTGGCAGGCGCCACGCTCCTGGGAGCATCGACCGCCAAAGCCTCCATCATCCAAATCTACAGGACGGCTCTGCGCGCAGGCCTGCGCATAGCGCACGTCGAACATCCCGCTCACTGCGCCTGGTTCAACGTGGGGACCTACGCGGAATACGACGCGTGCCTCAAGAACATCGAAAATTCCAACGCGCCGGATTACGCGGATCAGCCATCGCCTACGCACTGCCTAGTCATTGCCTCCCCACGAAAAAATTCCGGGGAAGGTGTGTTGACCCTCCCCGGTTCGCCTGCGCTTAGCCTTTTTCTCTCGCCCTGGCCCTTCACTCACCGCCGCCTCGGCTCGCTCAGGACCTTGCCTTCATTCCCGGGTGGGGAGGGCCTCGATGCCCGCTTAGTCACCCGCCTACTCACCTTGGACTTCTCCCTCCTCGCTCCTTCGACCGGGTGCACCTTCGGTCGTCTCGCCGTGGGGTCGCCGTCCTCGGATCCTGCCTTAATTCCATCGCCCTCCTTGGTTTTCCGTGTGGGGGCTCCCTCGCGCTGGGAGCTGAGTCAACCGCTTCTCGTTCCCTTGGAGTTCCTGGACTCTCCCGAGCCCTGTCCCCCTGGGGAGGTCGGCGGGCTTTACGCGGCCAGCCGGACCTTCTTCCTTTTCACTCCTGGGTAGCGACACCTTCGTCGTAGCTCATGGGGGCTTCGGCCGTAGCCGCCGCGCCGGCGCGGTAGAAGAGCGTTTGGCCGGGGAAGATACGGTCTGGGTTCGTCACCTGGGGATTTTCCTTCCAGAGGGTGCGCCAGCTGCCTTGTGAACCGAAGACCTTGGCCGAAATCGTGGAGAGTGTGTCGCCCCGGCCAACAGAAACGGTCTGGCGAGCGGCGCCTTCGTATTGGTCCGCGAATCCGCGGCTCGCGTCGGAGAGGGTGTAGTAAAGGGCGTCGCCAGCGTAGATTTTGTTAGGATCCTGGAGATTGTTGGCTTGGGCCAGTCCCTGCCACTTCGCCTTGCTGCCGAGGATTTTTTGAGCGATTGAGCCGAGCGTGTCACCCTTTTGCACGTAGTACGCCATCTTGGAGCCGTTCTCCGGAACGTAACCGCCAGCCGCCGCAGGAGTGGAGACCATGGGAGCCGCGGCACCATCGGTGGTGGGAACCGATTCCGAGGCAACGTCTCCGGCAGGAGCGGCAAAGGGGTCAGCGGCCGCGCCGTCGGCAGCCATGGGGTCAGCGGCCGCAGCGTCGGCGGCCATGGGGTCAGCGGCCATGGGGTCAGCGGCCATAGGGTCGGCGGCCATAGGGTCGGCGGCCAAAGCTGGGTCGGCGGCGGGATTGTCCACCGCCGGAGTGCTCTCAGAAGCTACCGTCGCGTCCGAGCCATCGGCTGGGGCAAAGGGGTCGGAGCCGTTATTCAAGGCCGTATTCTCGCCGCCCTCAGCGGCCATGGCCGCTTCATCGGCGTTGGTCGCCGCTGGGTTTGCAAAGGGATCGGCACCCGCCTCGTTGGTGAGGGCTGGGTCGGCCGCAGGGTTCTCAGCCGAGGCAGCGTTCGCGCTGCCGTCGTTGACGAGGTTGGAAAGCTCCTCGTTGTTGCCATTCTCGGCCACGTTCCCTTCTGCATCAGCCCCGTTCTCGCCTTCGGTTGCGTTGGCGTCGTTGGCGAGGGGGTCCGTATTGGACACGGCACCGTCTTCGACCATTGCCGCGTCCGGAGCGCCTTCTTCACTCGAGGACGAGCAGGCGACCACGCCGGCTCCGAGGAAAAGGGCCGCTATAGCCGGGATAAGGATCCCTTTCAGTCGGGACTTGGTGCGAAGTTTCATTGCCGTGCTACCTCTGCTGAGTTCGTTGCGCTCTTCAGGTCGAAACCCTTCGGCTTTGTCTGCCAGCCTCGCCTGCGTTTCGGTGCGGCGTTTCGAACCTTGAGGGCACCTTTGATTTTTTTTCGTTCATGCCCCCTTGCCCGTCAGAAGCCGCGCGGGCAAAACCTGCCGTCAGCCCGCGCGCCCTTGGAATGGAGCTGTCAATCTTGGAAAACACCTTCGCGCACGCCCCCGTGCTCCTGGCCGAGACCTTGGCCCAGCTGGCCCCCAGGGGAGACGACCTCGAACACCTTCTTCGGGTGGGCCCCCTGCTGCGCGCCTCTCAAACGGGAGAGCGCGCCACCTTACGTCTCGTGGATTGCACCCTAGGTGGCGCGGGTCACGCAGCGGCTCTGGTGGAAGCGATCCACGCCGCGCTGGGGGGCAGAGCGGACATTGTCCTGGTGGGTTTCGATCGCGACGATGCAGCGCGCGACGCAGCCGCGGTTCGCCTCTCGTCGTTGCGCGAACGAGTGGGTGAGACCGGGTTCAGATGGGAGATCGTGCCCCACAATTTCGCCTCGGCAGCCGCAGACCTGGGCACGCGGTGCGGGCGTGGTGGAGTTGACTTGCTCCTGGCCGACTTCGGCGTCAGCTCTCCACAGCTCGACGTGGCTCAACGAGGATTCTCGTTTCTGCGTCCGGGCCCCTTGGACATGCGCATGGACCCACGCGACTCACTGACAGCGCGCGATGTCCTCGAAACCTACGAGGCGCGCGCCCTCGGAACCCTGTTTCGCGACTATGGCGAGGAGCCACGTGCGCGCAAACTCGCCGAGGCAGTGGCAACCGATCGCGCCGCGGGAACCTTGCCGCTGTCAAATACCGTCGAGTTCGCGGCGTGGGTCGCGCGCGTTTTGGGGTATCATGGGAGCAGGGTTCACCCCGCCACGCGGATTTTCCAAGCGTTGCGGATGGAGGTGAACGGGGAGCTCGACGCCATCGAGGCCTTGCTTGACGCGGTTCCCGCGCTCCTCTCGCCTGGCGGTCGCGCTGGGTTCATCTCCTTCCACTCGCTCGAGGACAGGCTCGTGAAGCGGCGCATGCGCGCCTGGCAGGCAGCGAACGCCCGCCCAACGGACGACCGCGACCAAAGCGATCTTCCGCCATGGGTGGAGCCCCGCTCCTGGGGGCGCGAGGTGCCACGCGGCGGCTTGACCGCCGGCGAGGACGAAGCGCGGGCGAACCCTCGGTCGCGATCCGCGCGCCTGCGCGTGTTTCGTTTCGAAGGAGCGTCCCGTGGTGAAGGTCTTGAGGAAGTGGCGCCTTGACGTGAGCCTCGTGTGTTTCGTCCTCGTGCTCGCTGCGGCCATTCCGGTGGCCCTCCTGCGCACGAAAACCTACTCCCTGGGCTATGACCTCGGCAGGCTAAAGTCACAGGAGCGCGAACTCCGTCAACGGAACGTGGAATTGCTTTCGCAACTCGCCTCGACCCAGCGAGCCGTGCGTGACAAATATGTCGCGCACGAAGGGTCGTTGAGCGGGCCCGCGCGCGGCGCCAAAATAGCGCGCGGAGAGCTTGTGCTGCCCGAGGCGGCCGAAGTCCTCCACGGAAAGGAGCCCCATGGCAAAGCCCGTTGAGCGCACCCGCTCCAAGGCGGTTTTCGCACCGAGGATTCTCTCTCGCGCGCTGCGCCGTGCCACGGCCGCCATCGTCGAGGGTGCTCCCGGATGTTTCGCGCGCGCCGTATCCGCTCGCGCGTTCCCGAAAGGATTCCAGCTGTCGCAGGCCTACGGGCAGCGCTCGCTCGTCCTGGGCGTATGCCTGGGCGCCGGCTTCATCGCGCTGCTCGGGCGATACGCCTACCTTGGACTCCTCCCCAATGGGCTCCGCGACCGCCTCCTGCAGCAGGCTTCGCGCCAATTCGAGACCGAGGTCACCCTCGCTCCTCCACGCGCCCAAATCGTCGATCGCAACGGACGCACTCTCGCGGTGAGCGTCCTTTTTCCGAGCCTTTTCGTCGTGCCACGCCGCATCCCCGACGACCCCACCACCCAACGCGCCGTGGCACGCGCCTTGGGCGTTCCGCATGCCGAGATCGCTTCGCTGGCGAAATCCAACAAAGCCTTCGCCTGGCTGCGTCGGCAGATCCCGCCGGCGGACTTCGCACGCGTGGGCGACCTCGCGAACTGGCAGGAATTCGTGGGGGTCATCGACGAGCCCAAGCGCCTTTACCCCGAGAAGGATCTCGCGGCCCACCTCATCGGTTTCGTGGGCACCGACGCGGCTGGCCTCGAGGGCGCGGAGAAGATTTACGACGACGTCCTCAATGGCGCCGCGGTGAAAGCCAAAGTCACCCGCGACGCGCGCGGCCGCGTGACGCTCATCGCACCGAGCGGCGCCGTCCGACCGGAGCCCACCTCCGAACCCTTGCGATTGTCCATCGACCTGTCCATCCAGAGTTTTGTGGAAGCTGCGCTGCGCGAAGGCGTTACGAAGGCACGGGCACGCGGCGGGAGCGCGGTCGTCATGAACGTGGAGACGGGCGAGCTCTTGGCCATCGCCAGCTGGCCCACTTACGACCTCAACGCTCCTCCGAGCGATCCGGCGCGCCGGCGCTTTCGACCCATCATGGACGCGCTCGAACTGGGCAGCGTCGTCAAACCGCTGTTCGTGGCTGCGGCCCTCGACCGCGGACTCGTAAAGGAACACGAGCGCATCGACTGCCTTGATGGCTCAATGCGCGTACCAGGGGGAGCCATCAAGGACGACCACCCTCAAGGGCTGTCCACTCCTTCGGAGATCATCAAGCACTCGAGCAATATATGCACCTACAGAATCGTGCAGCGTCTGGGCCGTGAGGCCTTCGCCGAAATCGTTCGTCGCTACGGTCTGGCACGGTACCCAGGGACGGGCTTGCCAGGCGAATGGCAAGGTCGCATCGGAAAGCCCGACACCTGGCGCGAGATGAGATTCGCGAACATGGCCTTTGGGCAGGGCATCGCCATTTCGCCCCTGCAAATGACGAAGGCCCTCGCCATCCTCTCCGGAGGAGGAGTCGACCGAGGCATCCGCATCCTGGCCCAAGACGGCGTGCCGTACCCGTCCGAAGATGTCGGCCCTCCGGCACGCGTGATATCGGCCGAGACGAGCCGCCTGGTGACCCGCATGATGATGACCGTGGTGGAAGAGGAGGGCGGCACGGGCCGCAGGGCCTCAATCCCAGGGCTCAACGTTGCCGGAAAGACCGGAACAGCCGAGAAGTTCATGCAGTCCACGAAATCTTACAGTGAGCGCATCGCGAGCTTCACGGGAGTGGTGCCTGCCGAGGCTCCCAAACTCGCCATCACCGTGGTCATCGACGAGCCGCAAGTTCGACCTGCCTACGGTGGAACCCTGGCCGGTCCGGTCTTCTCGGAAATTGGGCAAAAGACCATGAGCTACCTGAATTCTGTGGGCGAGCTTGCCATTCACGGCGCCGAACACGACACTTCCCTCTAGCGCGCACATTGGCCGGAAGCGCCGGCCGCCCGTTACGGGGATCCTCGTTGATGGACGACAGCATCTCGCCCGAGGCCGACGGCCTCGCGCTCCCGCCTTCGCAAGCCATTCTCCTCCTCGAGAAGGAACGTCTCCTTCTCGTCGACGTGCCTCTGAACTCGCCGCTGCGCCGAGGAGGGGAGGTGGGCGGCGGGCCCTTGCCACTCATTTGGGACACGCGCGCGCTCGGCCCTTGGCTTGACGCGACACCTCCCTCCCCGAATTGCGCACCCCGCTTCCTTTTCGTGGCCCGCAGGGGGAAATCTTTTGACGCGCACGGCTGGGCGCAGAAGGTCGTCGAAGCCGGTGGGCTCTTCGTGGGTCACGACACCCTCACGGGCCACGCCCTCGAATCGGCCGGCCTGCCGCCCGAATGGGTCGACGAGGTCATGGAACACCCGCATCTGCTCTTGGTGTCGAGTCCCGACGTGGCTTTGCGCGTCCTCCTGAAGGCGGCTGCGCGTGTGTCGGAGTCTGACTTCACCACGCTCGCGGTCACGGGTACAAACGGCAAGACAAGCACTGTGCAAATCCTGGGTCATGCCTTGGCGCGCCTCTCGCAAAAACCCGTCCTGCGGCTGGGGACGTTGGGCATCCAGATAGGCGACACGACCTGGGAAGGCTCCACTCCCACCATGCCCGACTACCCGGGCTTCCTGAAGGCCCTGCGGCGTGCCAAGGCCAAGGGAGTGGCGCATATCGCCATGGAAGCCACCTCCCACGGCCTCCATCAGACGCGCCTGGGCGATTGGCGCGTGGATGTGGCGTCGTTCACCAACCTTTCGCAAGACCATCTCGATTACCACGGGACCATGGAGGAATACGCCGAGGCCAAAGCGATCCTCTTCGATTCCCACCTCGCCGACGACGGCACCGCGGTGCTCGACGTCGACGATCCGGCCTGGACGATTTTCGCGGACGCGGCCGCCTCCCAAGGACGACACGTCATCGGCGTGGGCGCGTCGGGCTCGGCGCCGGAATTCTTCTCCGCGGTGGCCAAAAAGTTCCTCTCTGCGCGCTACCTGGCTCTGGCCCGGCGCGTGACGACACCAAGCGGCATCCACGGCTCGTGGACGCTCTCTTCGGAACGGCACCGCATTTCCGAAGCGGCGTTCTCGCTCCCCTTGGTGGGGGACTTCCAACACGACAACGCCGCCGTGGCTGCGGCCTCGCTCGTGGCTCTGGGCTACCCCCTCCAGCAGGTTGCAGGCTCGTTGATCGACACGCGACTCATCCCGGGTCGCCTCGAACCCGTGCACCCCACTCTTCCGGGCGCGCAGGCGGAATTGCCTACCGTGATCGTCGACTACGCACACACTCCTGACGCACTGGAGAAAGCCTTGCACACCTGCCGGGCCCTGTTGGCACGGGAAGCCAGGCTGTTCGTGGTGTTCGGCTGCGGCGGCGATCGCGACGCCGGCAAGCGCCCACTGATGGGGGCCATCGCCGCGCGGCTTGCGGACGTCTGTTTCGTTACGAGCGACAATCCCCGAACGGAGGCCCCCGGCGCGATCTTGTCGGCCATCGTGGCTGGCGTTCCGTCGTCGCATGCGGGTAGGATCGTGGAGGATGCCGACAGATCGCGCGCGATCCGCAAGGCCATCGACGACGCGGACCCGGGCGACCTCGTTCTCCTTGCGGGCAAGGGCCACGAGAACTACCAGATTATGGGAACCACGAAAACCCACTTTTGCGACGTGGAGCAGGCCCGCGCGGCCCTCGACGCGCGCCACCGCGGGCGCACTCCCGCGACCCCTTGAGGACCCCAGGGCATGCTCTTCGCCTTGTTCCAGAAACTCACCAAGTTCGAATCGGGCTTCAACGCCTTTAGTTACCTTTCGAGCCGCGCCATCCTGGCACTGCTCACCGCCATCGTCATTTCCATGGCGCTCTATCCGCCCATGATCCGCTGGCTGCGCGCCCTGAAGCTGGGCCAACCCATCCGCGAACTCGGTCCGGCCAGCCACATGGAGAAGAAGGGCACACCCACCATGGGTGGGGTGGTCATCATCTTCGCCACGGTGGCTTCCGCGATGCTGTGGATGGACCTTTCCAATCGCCACCTGTGGACGCTCATCATCGTGGCCTTGGGCTTCGGCCTGGTGGGCTTCTTCGACGACTATTTGAAGATCGTCAAAAAGAATCCCCAGGGTCTGGCCTCGCGCTGGAAAATGCTCGGGCTCCTGGTGTTCGGGTCCGCGGCGGTGGCTTGGCACCTTTGGTCGAGCTTCACGCTGGTACCGCCAATGAGCGCCGCGGCCAACCAACACCCCCTGGCCCTGTCGTTGCCCTTCATGAAAGACCAGGTCCTCTCGCTCGGATGGCTTTACGCGCCCTTCGCTTTGCTGGTGGTCACCGGGTCGAGCAACGCCGTGAACCTCACCGATGGCCTCGACGGGCTCGCCATCGGCCCGGTCATCACGTGCTCCATCGCGCTGCTCGTCCTGAGTTACGTTACGGGCAACGTCGTGGTGGCTAAGTACCTCTACTATCACACCGTGCACGGCTCGGGCGAAATCACGGTATTCCTCGCGGGGCTCATCGGCGCATCCATCGGCTTCCTTTGGTACAACACCTGGCCCGCGCAGGTGTTCATGGGCGATTCGGGAGCCCTTCCCTTGGGCGGCATCCTCGGGGCCGTGGCCATGATCACGGGGCATGAGATCCTGTTGGTCATCATGGGCGGTGTGTTCGTTGTCGAGGCGCTGTCGGTCATCATCCAAGTGGGAAGTTTCAAAATTCGGCAAAAGAGGGTCTTCCGTATGGCCCCCTTGCACCACCACTTCGAGAAGGGCGGTTGGCCCGAGCAAAAAATAACCGTCCGCGCATGGGTCATCAGTTTCATGCTGGCTCTCCTGTCCATCTTGACCCTCAAGCTAAGGTGAGGACGGGGGGCATGGACGGGAGACTTCCCAAGAGGACCTCTCTAGGCACACCATCGGCACCCGCGCCTATGGGCCCTTTTTGGGTCGTCGGAGGCGCGCGCAGCGGCCTGGCAGCCGCGATCCTCCTCAAGAAACGGGGCTACCGTGTTTTCCTTACGGACGCGGGATCGCTAGCAGCTCCCACCAAGGCCAAGCTCGATGCAGCCGGCATCTCCTGGGAGGACGGGGGACACGATCTTGCGCGCTTCCGAGCCGAGGCCGCCGCGCTCATCATCTCGCCGGCCGTCCTCCTGAGCCACGCGTTACCTCTCGAAGCGCGACGTGCGGGGATACCCGTGTTCGGCGAGATCGAGGTCGGCGCCTGGTTCCTCCAGGGGCACGAAGTCATCGTGGCCATCACCGGAACGAATGGCAAGAGCACCACAACGGCCTACGCGGCACAAGCGCTCGAACGGGCTGGACTGCGCGCGGTGGCTTGCGGCAACATCGGCCTCCCGTTTTGCGAGGCCGTAGATGCGGGATACGAGCACCTCGCCCTAGAGCTTTCGAGTTACCAGCTCGAGACAACATGCTCACTGGCTCCCGACGTGGGCGTTTTCCTCAATCTCCAAAAGGACCACCTCCTCCGTTACGGAAGTCTGGAAGAGTACCTCAAAGCCAAGTGGCGGCTGCTCCTGCTAGTGAAGGACTCGGGGTTGTGCGTCGTCGACGCGGACGTCCTGGAGTTGGGGATTCGACAGGGCCTGCCGCTTCCCCGTGCGGAGGTCTGCGTCCTACGGGGCGACGCCACGCCCACGCCGCTGGCCGGAGCCCCGTGGCGATCGGCTCTGACACGCGCTCGGTCGCTGCCTATTGCCCTTTATCATGAACTGCGTGAACTGCCTCCGGCGCGCGCCTTAGGAGTTCCGTTGGGCCATGCGCATGTCCAACGCCTCTCAACGGGGGGCCTCCGTGCCACTTGGCGCGAGGCGCCCGGCGCCTCCTTCACGGAAATGAACGTGAACGAACCCGTCCTCCCAGGGGACCACAATGCCACCAACCTCTTGGCGGCTTCCGTGGCGTGCGCCGCCGTGGGCGTGTCGACCTCGGAGCTCGCCTTGCATTGGGAGCGCCGATCGTCCCGCTACGTCCATTTGCCCCACCGCCTCGAGTTCGTGGTGCGCGCCGACGAGGCCGCCGTCGCCGACGCACAAGGGAACGCCAAGCGTGTCACGTTGGTCAACGACTCCAAGGCCACCAACGTCGAAAGCACGCTTGTAGCCCTGCGCAGCTTCGTAAGGGATGCGCAGGGCCGCGGGGGCGTGCGCATCCTGGTGGGTGGCGAACCCAAGGGCGAGAGTTTCGCGCCTTTGGCGTCGTTCCTCGGCGCACCCGCGGTTCGCTTTTATCCTTTCGGAAAGTCGGGTGCACAAATCACCTCCGACCTCCGCTCCGCGTTCGTCAATTCGGGTGTCGCTGAAGTGACAGGGGAGGAACTCGTTGCCCCTGCGAATGCGACGCTTGAGGAAGCGGCCGAGCGGGCGTTGTCGGATGCCGTCGACGGCGACGTCGTGCTCCTCTCGCCCGCATGCGCGAGTTTTGACGCCTTCCGCAACTTCGAACACCGGGGGGATACCTTCAGAACATGGGCACAAGCGAAAATCCTCCGCTGACGCCTCGTATGGACGCACCCGCAACAAGGCCACGCCCATGACCGATTCCCGCGACGCCGTCACCACGCAAGCGTCTCTCTCGTCGGCGCCGAGCGCTTTCGTGAGTTACGGGGGGCAGACGCTCTGGTTTCCCGTCGTCGCGCTCATGTCCTTCGGGCTGCTTTTCGTCTACAGCGCCTCGAGCGTTTACGCCGCGCAAAAGTTTGGCGACGAGTTCCTGTTCGTCAAGAAGCAACTCATTTACGTCGTGCCGGGCGTCGCCGCAGCATTCATCGGCGCGCGCTTACCCGTTTCGTTCTTGCGGCGCGTGGCTCCGGCGCTGTTCCTTTTCGCGCTCGTAGCGACGTTCCTCACCAAAGTTCCCGGCATTGGAAAAAGCGTGAAGGGCGCAGCCCGCTGGCTCGCCCTGGGGCCCATGCAAATCCAGCCATCGGAGTTCCTCAAGATCACAACGGTCTTGTTTGCCGCGTTCGTCCTCGAGCGCACGCCCCACAAGCTCCACCGCCTTTGGCCCGCGGGGCTCGCCCTTTTCGCCCTTCTCTTGCAACCAGACTTCGGGTCCATGGTCATCCTGTGCTTGGGGATGGCGGGCATCGTGTTTCTCCATGGCGTTCCAAAGCGCGTATTTTTCGGCGCCTTCGCCCTCGCCCTACCGGCGCTGGGCGCAGTGATGATTGCGGAACCTTACCGCGTGCGACGCCTCGTCACCTTCCTCGATCCCTTCGCCGACCCGCTCGGTGCGGGTTTTCAGGTCATCCAAAGCTTCGTGGCCATCGCGAGCGGCGGCCTGTTGGGCAAGGGATTGGGCGGTTCGCAGCAGAAGCTCTTCTTTCTGCCCGAAGCCCATACCGACTTCATCCTCGCGGTCATCGGCGAAGAGATGGGATTCATCGGAATCGCGACCCTGATGCTCATTTATGCGTTGTTCTTTTACACCGTCCTCCAAATTGTGACCCATGCGCGCACCTCGGCGGAAAGGCTCCTCGCGGCGGGCATCTTCGCGATGCTCGCCGGGAGCACCCTGGTGAACATGGGGGTGGTCGCAGGCCTTTTGCCCACCAAGGGCCTGACGCTTCCCTTCATTTCGGCGGGGGGCTCCTCGCTGGTGGCCAACCTTTTCATGGTGGGCCTGCTTTCGCGGGTGCACCGCGATGCGCTGATGGCGCGCAACGCCTTGCCCGCAAGGGGCTGACCAGGGCTCTCAATACCCCCCAGCTCGGCTTCGTCGAAGTCACGACCGACGTCAGCGCGGGAATCGAAGTCATCACTTCGCCGCTGTCCGCGCGCTCGCGCGAGTCGCTCTGCACGCTCCTGACGGCCATGAAGGACGCCGGCGCCGTGGGCGCGCAGGATCTCGATGGGTTCGAGCTGACGGCCGGACTCCACGTGAACGTGAGTGGAAATCCCGAGGCTCTCCCGCGCAGCCTCCATCGCATCGTGTCGTTTTGGAATGCGAACCGGCGGGTCGTTATCGACAAGTTCGCGCCCTTGCCCCAACGCGAGGTCGAATACGCGGGACCGTATAAACACCTCCTCGCCTTCGCTTTAGAAAAGGTAGCGCGCACCGCCGCCGGTACGATCGCCCAACGGCGGAGCGCAATTAAGGACGATCCCGACGTCATGAACAACTTGGAAAAGTACCAAGCGATCAACCTGACTCACATGGTGAGCGGGGTCGAAAGCGGCAGTCGCGACGCGTTCGAGGTGCGCATTTTCGACGCGGCCTACGCGCCTTCCGACAAGCGCCCCGACCCGTGCGCCTATGTCGAGCGTGCCGTCGCCTTCTCGCTCGCGCTCGTCAACTGGGCCGAAGCCCCCGAATGAGCGCCCGGTGGAGCGTCGCATCCGACTGAGGTAGCCTCTCCCGTTCACCACGCAGGTGGACACCCGGGGGCGGCACGATGTTCCATACGATTCGCAAGATCCATTTCGTCGGCATCGGCGGCAGCGGCATGTCCGGTCTCGCCGAAGTCCTCGTGACGCTCGGCTACGAGGTGTCGGGCAGTGACACCAAGGCAAGTCCGGTCACCGAGCGCCTCTCCTCCCTGGGTGCGCGCGTCCACATTGGCCATGACGCAGCGCACGCGGAAGGAGCGCAAGTGGTGGTCGTGAGCAGCGCCATCGCCCGCCATAACCCGGAAACGCTCGCTGCACAGGCCGCGCGCGTGCCCATTATCCACCGTTCAGAGATGCTCGCAGAGCTCATGCGACTCAAGGCCGGCGTCATCGTGGCGGGAACCCACGGCAAGACCACCACCACGAGCATCCTGGCCACGGTTCTCACGCACGCAGGTCTCGACCCCACCATCGTCATTGGAGGGCGACTCAACTCGCTCGACTCGAGCGCCAAACTCGGTCAAGGCGAACTCTTCGTGGCCGAAGCCGACGAGAGCGACGGGAGCTTCCTGCGCCTCACACCAACAATCGCCGTGCTGACCAACATCGATCGCGACCACATGGATCATTACGCGTCTCTCGAGGCCATCATCGACGCCTTCAAGATGTTCGTCGACAAGATCCCTTTCTACGGCGCGCTGTGCGCCTGTTACGACGACCCCTTGGTCCAGGGAATCCTTCCTGCCGTGAGGCGCAGGCTCGTGACCTATGGGCTGCGGCTCGACGCCGACGTTACCGCTCGCGACATCGAATTCTCTGGTTTCGAAACGCGATTCACACCCGTCATTCTCGGGCGCGAGGCGCCCCGCGTAAGGCTGCGCATGCCCGGCCGATACAACGTGTCCAACGCGCTCGCGAGTTACGCGGTGGCGCATGTGCTTGAACTCGACGTAGAAAAGGTGGGAAAGGCCATCGACGCGTTCGAAGGTGTCCTGCATCGGTTCACGGTCGTCGGCGAGGAGGCGCGCGTCATGGTGGTCGACGACTACGCGCACAACCCAAAGAAAATCGCGACCCTCTTGGGAGGCATCCGCGAAAGTTTTCCCGAACGCCATGTCTGCGCGGTCTTTCAGCCGCACCGTTACTCGCGCGTCTCGCATCTGGCCGACGAGTTCGCCGTTTCGTTCAAGGACGCCGATACGGTCATTGTGACGCCCATCTACGCCGCCGGCGAATTGCCTCTCCCTGGCGCGACGCAGGACGCCCTCGCGGCGCGCATCGCCAGCGGCTCGTTCGACGGCTCTTCGGCGAGCGTTAAGCAAGCCACTGATCTCGCCGAGGCCGCCCGCCTCGCTTCTGACATCTGCCTTTCGGCGGCGGGCGAGGGCGGTGCTATCATCGTTACGATGGGCGCGGGCGACGTCCGCAACGTCGGAACGCGCTCGCTCGAATGCCTGCGCGCTCGAATGCCGCGCTGAATGGCCGCGCTGAATCGGCCGCGCATCGCGCGCGCCGGACCTGGGAAGTTCAGGACGAGGACGTGAGGGTGGCGGAAAATCCAACGGGCACGCGGCGCCGCAAAAGGCGCAAAACCACCCAGGCAGGCGGAGGTGCCAACGGCCTCCTAGCCGCTGCCATCCGCGTCCCATGGGAGCTCGCGCGCGGGGCTATCGGTATCGCCATGCGCCACCGCATCGCCACACTCGGCTGCTTTGGTACGTTAGTCGCCCTTTGGGCCATCCGGGGCGGCCTCGAGGCCCTCGAGCGCCACGCCTCGCAATCTCTTCCTCGCGCCGTCGACGTCGTCGCTCCCACGCGCGCCCTGCGCGAGTCCGTCCTACGCACGGCGACCGACACCCTGGCTCTCTCCCACAAGCAAAAGGAAACTCGCGAGGCCTTCCTCGCCAAACTCTCCGCGCGCCTCGCGAAGATCGACGCAATCGACGGGTACGCCTTGCGCGCTGGTCTCGACGAGCGCCTCCAAGTCCGGGTCGAGTCGCAAGTTCCGCTGTTCGTGCTTGAGGGGATAGGACGCGAGCGCGTCCTGGTGGGCCATCGCATGAGGTTGCTACAACGCAAGGTGGGTGCGGACGAACACCCTCATCTTCTGAGGATCTCCACGCCTGAAATCAAGGTCAGTTCTGCCTTTCCGCAGTTGGCCGCGGACGCGCACAAGGAAACGTCGAACGCGACGGGGGGAACCACCCAGCGCCGCATCAGCGCGGCAGCGCTCAACTTCGCTTGGCTCGCGAACCAAGGGTCGCGCATCCGCGCCCTGGCGCAGACGCAGGGCGAGGATTGGATTCTGCAGGAGATCGCATGGCGCGCCTCAACCGGCTTCTCCCTCGATGGGCGATTGGTGGGCGAGGGTGGAGCGCAGGCCGTGACAATCCTCTTGGGAGAAGATGAAATAGAGAAGAAAATGTCCAAATTACCCGAGGTCATCGGCAACCTCAAGGATCGGGGACTCGCGCCCGCGACCATCGACCTCGACTACGGTGACAAGGCCATCATCCGACTTTCGGAATCCCCCGAGGTCAAGTCCGCCCTGTGAGCCCTAGAGATCGCGAGCGACCACACCATGACCACTGACGAACAGGACATCGTTACCGCCTTCGACGTGGGGGCGACCCACGTGACCGTCATGGTCGCGCGCCGTTCCACGGCGGGCGAAGGGAACACCATCCTGGGAGCTACCAGCGTTCCGTGCGTTGGTATGCGCAAGGGGGCCATGGTCAATCTTGAGGCTGTCACCAATGCCATCCATGACGCTCTCGACGAGGTCGAGCGCCAAACGGGGCTCGAGATCGACGAGGTGCGGGTGGCGGCCGCGAGCCTTTCCGCCCAGTGCGACAATCGGAGCGAGGAGCTGCCCTTGCGCTCGGGAGAGGTCAAGGTTTCCGATGTCGAAAAGCTCGCGACCATCGTGCGTGCGCACAGGCCGCAGCCCGGCAACGACTTCGTGCACCTCATCCCGGGCGAGTTCCATGTCGACGAAAAGGCTGGCGTCGTGAATCCCGTCGGCATGTTCGGTTCCAAGCTCGGGAGCCTGCACCATCGCGTGCAGATGCCGGCCGCGGAATTGAAGAATCTTCTCCGGGCGTTCAATAACGCAGGACTCAAGGTCGCGCGATTCGGGTACGAACCGCTCACGGCAGCCGAGGGCGTCCTCACGCACGACGAGAAGGAGCTTGGCGTTGCGTCGGTGAACCTAGGGGCTTCGCTCACCCATCTCGCCGTTTACGCGGGCAGGGTGCCGTTGCATTGTCGCGATCTTCCCGTCGCATCGCACCACGTGACCAAAGACCTCGCCATCGGCCTGCGCACCACGCTCGTCGAAGCCGAACGGCTCAAGCGGGAGTTCGGTCTCGCCTTCATCGATGGAGCGGGAGCGTTCGAACCCGTTGAGATCCAATCGATCGAGTCTGGTGCGGCGGGCACGTCGCGTTACGTAACGCGACAGGAGATCGCCCGCATCGTCGAAGCGCGGGCGCGCGAGATCCTTACGACCTTGGCCGCCGAAATCCGGCGGCAAAACCTCGGCGGAAGCCTCGGGAAAGGCGTTGTCTTGTCGGGAGGCGGGGCTCTGCTGGCTGGGTTGGTTCCTTTGGCGGAGGGTATCCTGAAGCTTCCCTGTCGCCTTGGACTTCCTTTGCAACCAATTGGAATCACAGAATCCCTTCGGACGCCTTCCGCAGCGACGGCCTTCGGACTGCTCGCACCGGTCTTCGCCTCCGTGCAGACCCAGCCCGACTTCCTCGCCAGGGAGTCCGACCGACCGGGCGGTTTCATCAAGCTCTCGAAATCATTGTTTTCGAGACTGAAAGAACCCTTCGGCTGAAGCCCCCTCTCAAGATTTACGAAGTCCGGCCGAAGGATCACATAGTCTCTCCGGTTTGCGCGCACTGCGGCTCCTGCCTCGGTGCGCGTTTCCTTTGCGTGCGGAGACGTCGGAATTTTGACGTGCACATCCGCATTTCGCTCCGCCCGAACGCTGCACCAGCGGGAAAAGTTTACATCGTAACGACGCGCCGCCTATAATCGCAGAGAAGCCCATCCCAAAAATTCCCGCCCCCATCCGTGTGCGACCGTACGTACGCCCGACCCGCGAAGGAGTCCGCTTCCATGAACGATAAACTCACGAGCAATGCGCCCCTCGGGGCCGTCATCAAGGTCATCGGCGTCGGCGGTGGCGGTGGAAACGCCATCAACTCCATGATCTCGGCGGGCATCTCCGGCGTCGAGTTCGTAGCCGCCAACACCGACGTCCAAGCGCTCCAGGCCAATCTCGCACCCCTCAAGATCCAGCTAGGGCGCGAGCTCACCAAGGGCCTCGGCGCCGGCGCGAATCCCGACATCGGACGCGATGCTGCACTCGAGGATCGCGCCATCATCCAAGAAGTCCTCTCGGGCGCCGACATGGTGTTTATCACCGCAGGCATGGGTGGGGGCACCGGCACAGGCGCGGCTCCCATCATCGCCCAGGTCGCGCGCGAGCTCGGTGCGCTCACGCTCGGCGTCGTTACGAAACCGTTCGCTTTCGAAGGACGCAAGCGCAAGGGGCAGTGCGAAAACGGGATACACAATCTCAAGAACGCCGTCGACACGCTCATCACCATCCCCAACCAGCGACTTCTGTCTATTGCCCCTCCGTCGATGACGATGCTGGAAAGCTTCAAGCTCGCCGACGAAGTGCTCGTCAACGCCGTGCGGGGAATCTCCGACATCATCAACGTGTCGGGCTTCATAAACGTAGACTTCGCCGACGTGAAGAGAATCATGTCGCGCATGGGCATGGCTCTCATGGGCATCGGAACCGCATCGGGATCCAACCGCGCGACGGAGGCCGCCCGTGCAGCCATCAGTTCGCCGCTGCTCGAGGACGTGGACATCGAAGGCGCGACAGGTTTGCTTATCAACGTAACGTCGGCCAACAACATGACTCTCCATGAAGTCAACGAAGCGTGCACGTTGATTCAGGAGTCGGCCCACGAAGACGCCGACGTCATTTTCGGACATGCGTTCGACGAGAACATGGGCGACGCCATTCGGATTACCGTCATCGCCACCGGGTTCGATCAAGCCAATATCGCGCTCCCCGTGGACACGGGCTCCTACCGTTCTTATCCGCAGCCCTCGCTGCCCTCACACATGCCAATGCAAGGTCAAGGTCAAGGTCAAGGGCAGGGGCAAGGGCAAGGGCAAGGGCAAGGGCAGGGCATACACAGCGGCATGGGAAACAACAGCGGACATGGACATAGCCCGCAGCACTCCTCCAATGCCCCGCGCATGCCCCAGACAACCTTCTCGGGTGAGCCACGCGCTTCCTACTCCGGCGCGGGCAACGGTGGCGTCGGCCTGCAGAACGTTCCACGTGGAACACAGTCGGCACCCGCTCCGCAGAACAACATCGGCTATGGCCCCATGCCGAACATTCCCCTTCGCCAACCCCACGAAGTCGGGCAACCCAGCTTTCGTCAAAGCCCCTCGCCACAGCATCTTGGCGGACGAGCCCAGGGGCATGAGGCAGGGGGAGAGAATCGCGTGGCAACCACGAACACCCTGAACACGTTGAGCGCCCAGACCCGCAACAACTTAGACGTTCATGGCGCTCCCCGGGGCACCACGATCACAAACCTGGGCTCCGCTTCTCAGGCACAGGGAAGCTCGGTGCAGGGCGCGACCTCTCACTCAAGCCATGCCCATCCTCGAGGATTCGATTCGCTCCACTCTCTTGAGTCCTCCGCTCGGACAAAGGCCGAAGCCGAAGAGCTCACGGCGTGGACGCTGCAGCACTCCGGCGGCTTTGACGACCACACGGGAACTGCGGAACGATTCGCTGGTCCTGCCGCGAGCCTGGAGGAGGATGAGCGGAAGGCCACCGAAACGGCTCTCTCTCTGGCGGAGGAGCTTTCCGACGTCACTATTGACGAAGGCGACTACGAAACACCCGCTTATCTGCGTCGCAAGGAAGACCCGACAAAGACTATCTAACTCTCCTGTTCCCCGTAGCCCTGTGCACACACGCAAGCCTTTGGCCGGTCGCCCCTCGGGCGGCCGGCCGTTTCCTTCCACAGCCTCTGCGAAGGGGACACCGCCGGGGCCGCGACCTCCTCCGAGCCCATCCGTCAGGGATGAGTCAGGGATGAGTCAGGAATGAGGCAGGGGAAACAGAAGGCCTAGTCCACCCGACGCTGGCGGTGCTGAGGACACCACGGTGCGCGCCTTCTCCCATGCCCCATACGCGAACAACAGGCGCGCGATGGACGCTCGATTGTCCGGAGTCACCGATGCCGGTAACGCGCTCGTCGTGCCAGGCCCCGGTTCGCCGTTTTTCTTGAAAGCCGCGACGTACCTGTCCCATGTGCAATCAAATGCACGCGCACCCTCGGGCCAGGCAACCTCCATGGCCACGGTGGCATCCACACGTGGTTGCGACGGCTCCAAGGATCTTCGTTCTTCGGACAACGCATCGACGAGCCGACACATTTCTCGCGCGAGTACGTTGACCGAAGAGAATGCCGTGGGCGACTCCCTCAATTCCCGAGGTGCGAACGAGATACCAACACGACGGGCGGGCACGAGCACCCGGGTCCCCAGCGTTTCCCAGTAGGCCTCCACCGTCGGAGGCGTGCAGAGGAGCGTGACATCTCCATCGCGCGCAAGAAACCGCTCATGAAGGGCTAAAGTACGCGCAACGAAGGTTTCCAGATTAGTGTCAGCGGCATCCCGAAGGGGTAGGGCAGAGACGTGACTTACGCGGTGTGGACAGACAAGGACGGCACGGCGCGCACGAGCGGCCGCTCTCGCCACAAGCTCAAGCGCCTCATCGAACCTCTCTGAGAGCAAGAAACGCCACATGTCGAAGATGATCGCGACATCCGGCTCTTTTTCGAGTCCTCTGAGGAGGCTCTCGAGCTGTCCGTGATCGGTGCGAAGGAACTCGGCGACGCGAACGCTCGAGAAGTCGATTGTGCGCGAATGGGGATCGATCTGCAGCAAGAGATCGTTTCGTCCCGGAAGGCGTGCCACCTCCCGCGCGAAGGCTTCACTCATGGCACTCGACGAAAAGCCCCACGCGACGATCTTCATGGGGCAGCTCCTAGTGAATTGGCATTGCCGAAAAGGGAAGCGAGAAAGCGCTGAGCGCAAACCCTCCAATCGTAACGGTCGCCCCCCAACCGTGTGGACATCTCGCTCCTTGCATCTTCGGCGCGAACGAGCACGCGGGCGAAGGCTCCCAGCTCCGTAGCTGGTCTGTCAGCATCCTCCATTGCCTTCAAGAGGGCCCGCGCCCATGCTTGCGCAGAATCATCCGCGAGAGCGGTCACGAAGCCCTCCGGGAGGCGCGCATGGGTAAAGTGGTCGTCCACGGCGGTTCCCGCCCTATAGACCACTGGGGTTC
>JBIKVI010000181.1:0-8885 GCA_044356935.1 Silvanigrellaceae bacterium
GGACGACAAGGGATTGCCGATGAAGTCGCAGCTCACCAGCGGCTCATTGGAGAGGCCGAGTATCCCCTTGAGCGCTCCCTCGGAAGCCGCGCGGAGCGCGTCGTTGACTTCTTGGGCCGTTACTTTCTTCTCGACTTCAAAGGTCACGTCGACCAGGGAAACGTTGGGGGTAGGCACGCGCACCGAGATGCCATGGAGCTTTCCACCCAGGGCGGGGATGACTTCGGAAATGGCTTTGGCCGCGCCCGTACTCGTAGGGATCATCGACAGGGCAGCCGCGCGCGCTCGGCGCAAATCGGAGTGCGGCAGATCGAGGATGCGCTGGTCGTTGGTGTAGGAATGGATGGTCGTCATGAGGCCTTTGCGGACACCAAAGGCCTCGTGGATGACCTTGGCCACAGGCGCCAAGCAATTGGTGGTGCAAGATCCGTTGCTGACGATGTTGTGCTTGGCTGGGTCGTACTCGTTGTCGTTGACGCCCAGCACGATGGTTTTGTCCACGGCCTTGCCGGGGGCGGAGAGTATGACCTTGCGGGCGCCGGCGCGCAGGTGGGCGCCGATTTCGTCGCCCTTGGTGAAACGCCCCGTGCACTCGAGCACGACATCGACCTTGGCCTGGCCCCAGGGGATTTCAGCGGGGTTGCCGATGGCCGAGATGCCGATGGATTTGCCATCGACGACGATGGCGTTCTCGCGGGTCTCCACGGTCTGAGCGGCACGGCCGTGCACGGAGTCATACTTAAAGAGATGGGCCAAAGTAGCGGCGTTCGTGAGGTCGTTGATGTGCACAACCTCCACGTCCTTGTTCTGGTGCAGGGCGCGGAGCACGCAGCGGCCGATGCGACCGAATCCGTTGATACCTACGCGAACTGTCATGGTGTACCTCGAGGGCTGTTGTCGGAGGGCGGACGACCGCGAGTGCGACGACCGCGTTTGCCGGGGATTGCGTCCACCGCTTCTTCCACTCCGGCCTCCCTCTCGTCAAGTGCGGCGCCCTCCCCGTTCAGGAGTTCGAGGAAGCGCTCCACCGACCGGACGCCACGGAACGAGCGCCCGCTCAGGGAGAGTCCGGTTATCCTCACGGACTCAGCCGCGGCCACCGCGACACCCTCGAAGGAGCATTCGCGGAAACTACAGTTCTCGAAGGTAACGCCTTCGAGCTCGCAACCGTCGAACTCACACTCCTCGAGCGACGATCCTTCGAACACGCAACGGGACAGCCGCGAGGCATTCATGACGGTGCGTGAGAACTCCGACTTCAGCATCCGGCACCCGTCGAGGTCGGACTCCGTGAGGCTCACGTCCGAGAACGTGGACCGCGAGAAGCGGTTCCCCTCGACCCGCGACTCCTGGAACGTGACGTTGGAAAGCCGCGACAGGCCCATGACGTTGCGCCCGAGTGTCGAGCGGACCACCGCCACCTCACTGAATTGGACTGCGGTGAATTTGTTTTCGACGACCTCGGCGTTCTCATCGAAGTTAACGCCGAACCACTGGGAGCCCACCACCTGATTGCCCTCGACGCGGCAACCGTTGCCCACATGGAAGGTTCGGAAAACGGAGAGCTTGGCGTCGACCCCAGGAGTCCCGGCGGAAAAACCCAAGGCGCTCACGGCTTCGAAGTTTGTGGTGAGGTTCTCTTGGAGGCGTCCGAACTGGCCGGGCATGTTTTCGGCGATCTGGTTAACGAGGCCGCTGCTGATTTTAAGGAGCTCGTCGACATTCACAGTTTTGCGGAGCTTGTCGAAGGCGGAGGAGAGGATTTCGCGACCATCGGTCGCGGGGTCGGGCTGCTGCTCGCGGAGCGAATCCGCTGGACGCCCCGCAGCGGCAGGCTCCGCGGCCCGGTTACGCCCGAAGGCCTTCTCGATACGGATCTTGGCTTCGGAAGGGCTCAGCGCCCCCTTTGCAACGGCGGCGAGGATTTCGTTGAGGTCGATGCTCATGGTGCCCCACGCGTGGAGAGGAGGGAGGGAAAGGGCGTCCCCGCGGCGCTAGACGGCCTTGTCGAGTTTCCGAACCAGCAGAAAACAAAGCGCACCGAGGACCGCGGTGACGGACCAGGCCGCGATGAGCGGATGCACGACGCCGTTTTGCGCCAGGTTGCGCATCGACAGGTTGCCCACCCAAAACAAGATGGCCGCCGTCAGGCAGTAGATGACGCCGACATATGTATCCGCCTGGCGTTCCTTCCGCAAGGCAAAGGGAAGAGCGAAGAAAACGAACAGGAAGTTGGCCAACGGCAGGGAGAGCTTCTGATAGAGATCGACCTCGCGGCTGGCGATGGCGCCACCGGCGCGCTTGCTCTGGTCGATGAGTTCGCGCAGTTCACGGTAGCTGATTTGGTCGGCCGTAACGCCCTCGCGCAGGAGCCGCGGCGGCTGCGAAACGACATTCGTAGGGCAGGTCGGCAAGAACCGCGCGCCCGTCATTCGGCCCTGACCATCGAAGTTCGTCTCGCGCGCATCGCGCAGGATCCAGGTCGAACGCTCACCGTCGAAGAAGGCCTGCCGCGCGTGCACCACGGTGCGGACCTGGGAGGGGTTGCTGAAAACGAAATACTCGACGCCCTCCAGTCCGCGCTCGACCTGGTTGAGGGCCTTGAAGTGCAGGATGGAGCCCTCTCCCCGTACCCAGTTGCTCTCGAAGAACATGCGTCCGAGTTCTGACTTCTCGATCTTGACCGTTTCCACCTTCTTGAGGTGGAGGGTGGTGCGGGGAACCACGAACTCGTTCATGCCGAAGGAAGCCACCGCGAGGATGGCTCCCAACACGAGCAGGGGGGAGCACACGCGAAACACCGACATCCCCGCCGCCCGCATGGCCGAAATCTCACCGTTTTTGGCGAAGAGGAACAGGACCACCACGCCCGCGAACATGGTCGAGAACGGCAGCAGATCGACGAACATCTTGGGGAGCTGAGTCAGGTAGAACTCGAGAATGACCACACCGCTGGCGTCATACTTGGGGAAATAGCGCGTGTTCTTCTCGAGGAAGTCGATAACGCAATACATCGTCAAGAAGAATATGATGATGAAGGCGTTCACCTTGAGGAACTCGCGCGCAAGGTATCTCGCAAAAATCACGCCGCGCCCTCCCCGGGTCCCGCGCCGCGTCGGGCTCGGCCGCGGCTCCCGACCCACGCCGAAAGCCGCCGCGCCTCGATGCCCAGGAACTCGAAGAAACGGACAGAAGGCGGATAGCGAACGCGCCATGCCAGCATGACCAGCGAAAGCAATGAAAGCACTACGGGCGGGACCACCAACGTGACTTCCGGCGGGAGCACGAATCGCAAAGCGAGTTGTTGGCACGTCATGATGGATGCGTAGTAGGCGAACACCACAAGCCCCAGTCCGAGGTAGGCGAGTCCGGCTTTGCGTCGGGGATCTTGGATGCCCAGACACACGCCGATAAGCGGCAGAAGCAAGCAGGAAAAGGGCACGACGATCTGCTCATAGAAAAAAGAGTGGTCGCGGACGTGCCGCTGGTTTTTTCCCCATTCGGGCCCGGTCCGCAACTTGCGCAGCTCCCGCACGTAGTCGCGTGGATAGAGGGAACGGATGTCGTTGGCGTCAAAGGAGCCGGGATCGAATTGGCGGGAGAACATGTTGAGCAACGACACGCGCATTTCTTGAAAGCCCGTGACGCTCCAGTCGCGGGGGTACTGGTAGCGTTCGCTCCAAGGGATCTCCGTAGGAGTGGGCACGGGCGTGGCGGCCGGGTCGGGTGTCGGAGTGGGAGGGTGTGTGGGATTGGGCAGAGCGGCGATTTGAGCGTCGAGGACAGCCTGCGCCGCGGAGTCGAGTGGCGTAGGGACGGGAGAGGGCGAAGGCACGGGCGAAACGCGCATCCCTCCGCCCCGCGAGAGGTCGTCGAGCGACACGGCGGGCTTCCCGTCGGAGACCGTGGGGTGGTAGAAGTGGCCATCGCGAAGCGTGAGCACGTAATCGGTGAGCCCTTCTCCCTGTTCCTTCTGAAGGGTTCCCTCCTTGGCCACGAGGACCATGGAAAAGGGCTGGTCCTTATTGGTGACGGCGAAGAACACGCCCGAGAAATCGCGTCGGTTGGGAGCGAGGGCGTCAACGTAGAAAGCGATGTCGGCGCCACCGGCCCTGAAGAGCTCCGAGAGGAACGTCTTTTCCTGGAGGCGGTTTTCGATGATGCTCTCAACGCTCTTGCGGGCATGCATGTATTTGAACTGCCGCCATTCCTGGCGCGAAAAGGGCTCGAGGAACAGCGAGCTGAATCCCGAGAGCCCGCACACGAGGACACCCACGAGCACGGGGCCAACCGCGAGGCGCGCGGGACTCACGCCCACGGACATCCACCCCTCGAGCTCGCGATCGTGCGACATGCGCAGGACGACCACCATGGTGGACAGCAGCAAGGAGATGGGGACGGTGAGCTTGAAGATAGCAGGCAGCAAGAACAGGATGAACATGAAGACCGACAGCAGGCCCTCTTCCGACACGAAGATGTAATCGGCGAAAGCCAACAGGCGGAAAAGGAACATCACCGAGCTCAGCGCGGCCATGATGATGACTGTGAGCGAGAGGATTTCCTTGGTGATGTACCAATAGAGCCGGGCTGGGAAGGGCAAGGGGGCGTCGCCTCCGCTGTGATGGGGCGGCGTGCTCCCCCCGGATCCTCAGTTCGACTCGTCGACCTCGTTGAACATACCCATGACGTGGTACCCGCAGTCGACGTGCAGGGTCTCGCCGGTGACTCCCGAGGAGAGGTCGGAGAGAAGATACAACGTCGAACGACCGATGTCTTCCTGGGTCACGTTACGACGAAGGGGCGCGAAGCGCGTGGCCGCCTCGAGCATGGCCTTGAACCCAGGGATGGCGCTGGCGGAGAGCGTGCGTATGGGGCCGGCCGAGAGGGTGTTGACGCGCACGCCTTGAGGTCCGAGGTCCTCGGCGAGGTAACGGGTGGCCGCCTCGAGCGCCGCCTTCGCGACTCCCATCACGTTGTACTTCGGCACGACCTTCTCCGAGCCGTAATAGGTCATGCTCACGATGCTGCCGCCTTGTCCCATGAGCGGCGCGGCCGCGCGCGCCACCGACACCAGCGAATAAGCCGAGACGTCGAGGGCCTGGGCGAACTGGGCGCGTGTGGTGGCGAGGAAGCGATCGCGCAAGGCTTCCTTCTCGGCATAGGCCACGGAGTGGATCACGAAATCGAGGCCGTCCCAGTGTGCCTTGACCGAGGCGAAGAAAGCGTCGACCTCTTCGTCTTTGGTAACGTCGCAAGGCAGGATGAGTGCGTCGGGGTGCTCGGCGAGCAGCGCGCGGACACGTTTCTCTTGGGCGGGCCCGAGGTAGCTGAAGGCGAGTTTAGCACCCGCCTGGAGCGCGACTTGGGACGCTCCCCAGGCGATGGACTTTTCGTTGGCGACCCCTAAAACCACGCCGCGCTTGCCCGCGAGCAAGCCGGAGTGTGTGAGGGTCGAGGGGGTTCCAGCCAACGTGTTGGGAGAGGTAGGGGAAGTGTTCACGCGGGATCTCCTCGCGGCGAAGCGCGCGTGCTCGACGACGGGATGGGCGGCCGCACGCGCGAAGGATTCGGATGGAGTGTCCCGACGGGGATACCCGCCGAAGCGTGGAGTTGGCAAGTTGATGGCCCCGCGATTTCACGGTAGCACTGTGGGTCGCTCGCGGGCCCGCTGAAGGCGTGCTCGGCGAATGCGCGGAGCCGACGGCACGCCCAGGGGATATCATGACCAAGGATACGAAGTTCGAGTATCGGAAGTTTGAAATCGACAACGTCGTTTGCCGCAGGCGCTTTCACATCGCCTACGAAGAAGGCCAAAAGCCACAACCGAAAGTGGAGGTCGATTGCCCCCACTGCGGCGTGCGCCTGTTCGAGGCGGTCGACCACCCTCCCGTCATTCTTCTGCGCGAGGAGAACCTCGTGAAGAGCCCCGACGGGTCGCGTCCCCTCCTTTACGAATGCAAGTTCAATCAAAAGTGACGCCCGCGCCGTGAGCGCCCTCGATTCCCCCTCCACCTCGCTCCTGGAAGTCGCCACGAGCTCTTTCACGGGAGTCGTTGAGTCGCCTGATTGGCGAAGCGCCCTTGCGCTGGCACTTGCCGCCACCGCGCTCACCGCCATGGTTACGCTCTTGGGTCCCCGCCTCGAGAAGTTCGTGTTTCGGAGGGTTGCCGCGCGCCTTTGGAGCGTCGCGCTGGCGTCGGGACGCCCGACTACTGCGCCTGCCTCGGCAACTGTCACCGCGAAGAAACAAGGCGCAACAAGACGCCTCCACCTTGGCGCCGCCTTCGACTCCCTCCTCGTGCTCGTGGCGAGCGGCCCCTTCAAAGCCCCCTTCGGAGCGAGTATCGTCCTCCTCTCGCTCTCGGGAAAACTCACCCCCGGCCAGGGCTGCGCGCTTTTGTTGTTTCTTTACGTGCTCCGGTGCGCGAGCACCGGACAGCCGCTCTCCGAGGGGCCGCAGGCGCGTGCCTGGCTCGCGGAACATGGCCCCTCGACACGCCCCTCGATGACCCCGAAGTGGCCACGCGAAGGCATGTCGCGTCTTGCGCGGGCGACCTGGTCGGAACTGGGAGCATTCGAACGCGAGGATTGCCGCGCCTACCTTTCGCTCGCTTGCCTCGTCTTGGCGGCTTCACCCGGGCTGCCCGACGCCACGACCCACGTCCTTGCGGTCTGTGCGTTCCTCATGCCCGCCTCGCTCGCGCTCGACACCTGGCGAATCTTCGGCAGGGATCCCCATCCCATGCCGCTCAAGCGCGGACGAGCGCGCCCCGCATTGCTCCGCACCAGTGACGTGGCATTGGCTTTCGCCCTCGCGTCATTGGTCTCCTTGCCCATGGCGCGGGCGTGGCCTCACGCGCGTTTCGCGCTCGCGGCCGCGGGCGCGGCACTTCTTTTTGCCGCGTTGGCGGCCGGGGCCGTTGGATTCCTGCTAGGCCGGGGCGCACCCGACGCCACGACGCGCACGCCCGCAGGCGCTTTGATCGTGGATCCCGACCGCGTCATGAAGATGCGCTTCGCCCGTGACGTGGGTGTCTCGAGCTCCGCCGCGGCCAAGGTCCCGCTGTTTCGTTGGCTGCGCATGCGCGCGCGCATCCAGGCTCTCGGTTTCGCGCCCACAGTGCGCGCAAGCTCGCGCCTCGATCTCCTGCTCACCACTTTAGTGGTCTCGACGCTCCTGCTTTGAAGGGGAGGAGGAGGCGACGCGGATTCACTGGGCCGGTGGCGCTTCCGGGATGGCGATATCGTCGGGAGGAGGGATGCCCCCGGCGGAGCCATCGTCAGGTTCGTTGCACTCGCGTTGGAAGCACTTTTCCGTGTCCTCTATGTTAGGGTACGACGCGACGCAGATCGCTTTAACATAACAGAGACCCATGGTGTTCTTCATCTCCCTGGCGAGCGCTTGCCGTTGTTCCGGAAGGCCGTTTTGCAGGATCTCTTCGAAGCCAAGCCCAGCGCCTGAGTTCGTGGCGGCCTCGGAAAGTCCCAAGGTGAGCTCCTCTTCGATGGGCATGGTCTGGGTACTCAGGTCGGCCATCTCGGCTTCAGCTTCCGCCGATGGATCCGTGTCCGAAGACTCCAAGGTGACCTCCGGAACACCCGGTTGCGCTTGGGCCTGTCCAGGATCGCCCGAAGGCGGAGGAGGAAGTCCGGGTATTGCTGCTGCCAGAAGACACTGTCCTTGGCCGAACATGGCCAATACGCAGGATGGTGCGATGGTCCAAACGGCCAGGCTCACCGCGGTATTGCCAATGCCGCGGATTCGAGACAGGGGTCCACGGCCCTCTGGCTGTGGGCGGCCCCGGGGTTGGGATCTGTCGAGCGTGGCGATAGGCCTCGTAGGATTGGACTTTATATCTTGAAGATCCAATGTGCCCCGTGGATCCTTACGTCGAAATGCACCAGCGACAGTATTCAAAAGGCTTTGGACCGGATTGAGTTTGGGGTCTGGTGCGCTTCTGACAACGGTATCCGCCGCCTCGTTAATTTTTGTAGTCGACACGGGAACGCTGGCCGGCTGCTTGGATTTCAAGGCGAGTTTCATGACACGCTGCTCTTTCGGAACTTTCACAGCCTGATTTACTGTCCGAGCGACGATCACCCTCCTCGCACTCAGTCTTCGAACGAACCCAAGATAAGTCTCTTGGGTCTTGGGAGACATAAGAGCGGCCCCATTGTTACGCCTAAATGCCGCCTGTAGCTCATCGTAGGCCTTGTTTAGGGCCTTGTCTCCTCGAATCAATGGCAGATCGGCATCAAGCGACCGCATGAACGTTCCCATTTGATTGGGATCGGCATTGGGGTAATACTTATTTCCACTTTTAAAGTGGTTTTGCGGAGGCGTCTGGCCTTGCGCGGGCTTCACTCCGCGGCGGGCTACCCCGGAGCTTTGCAAGGTCGATTCGACATTGTTGCGCGTCTGAACGATAGTTTCAGGCGTTCCGGCGCGCGTGCGCCGAATTCGCACATGACTCACGTTGGGACTGCTGTTGTTGCGCACGAATCTGGCAGTACCTGACGGCACACCGACCTTAGTTGCAGCGCCTTTAGCCACTGCAACCGCAGTGTTCTCCGCGGCCCCTCCGACTCCCCGAGCAACGACGGGCGTTACTTCTTCACCGAGTTCTTTGGCGGCTTTGACGCCTCCCTTAAATCTCGGTATTCTCGCACCTATAGACTTCAGAGAGTTGCTTAAGAATTTTCCGCTGAAGAGCTTGCCGATCTTAGGACAGAGATACCCGCAAGCCTTCACCACCAAAGTTCCAGGCCCCAATAAGTTCAAAACAGCCTCTCCCACGGGACCTTCGGGAGCATCGGGCACGGCTTCGCCATTGGACTGGAGCTCATCAGTCATAAAGACACGCGTGTAAAACCCTTCGGGATCC